>PBHZ01000017.1 GCA_002719615.1 Methanobacteriota archaeon | reverse complement strand
TGGTCTAGGTTCTGATGGAGACATGAGTAAACGACTAGATAGAGTTGCTAAACTTTCGGTTGAAAATGTCGATATACCATCAGAATTCCGTCCTACCGATCTTGAAGCATGGCTTTTTGCGCCTGCTGGAACAAGAGTTGGGATACTAGGAGAACCACAAGGTAATGCTCAATCAGAATTAACTCCAGAATTAGTAGAACTGATAAAAGATAGATTCGAAAGATTAGAGACTGCATTGGATCTAATGGAGGCCAACATCAAACTTACTCAACAACAAACAGCAGAAATTGTAGGTTCAAGGGTAGCAAGTGGTGTACAAGCACCATCAGAAGGCGCAAGTACAGATATGATCCATACAGTAGGAGAAGATGGAGAGGTTACAAGTAAACCTGTCGAGACGGATACGGATCATGCAATGCCTCATTTAGAAAAGACTGGGGGACCTAATCTATTAGATTTATATGAAGCGCAATCTTTAGCTGTAAATCCCTTTCTAAGATCTTCTGATGCCGGAGAATTATTGACTGGACCAGAAATAGATGCATCAAAAATAACTGCACTACTTCTTGACAATATGAGTGGTTCAGACACACTAAAATTTATTAAAAACGCAGGATCATCGGGTTTGTTATCTACAAATGAAGTTAAATCACTTACAGCGATAGCAACTTTAGCAGAAAAAGGTGAATCATCTGCTGAGCAACCGACATTATCAAATAGAAATCTATTGATTTTTACTGCAATGGTGGATGCGTGGAGGTCTCAGTTATCCCAAAAGGAGGGATAATATGGCAGGCTCAAGTGTAGCAGGATTGATTGTTGGTACAGTTTTTATAGTTATTTTTGCATCTGCTACAATTACTCTTATTGATAATGTCAATAGAGCCCAAGAAGCATCCGAAGTTGAATTACCGAGTCCCGAATTGACCTTAGTTTCAGCGGATTGGACATGGGACGGAGCAGCAGGAGAAGGATCAATAGTTTATACAATAACTAATAGTGGCACAGAGACAGTAAACATTGCTCATATTTACCTCTCAAAAGATGGTAATGATCCCTTTTCTTGCTCAACTTTAACATGGGATTCTAGTCCCGCAATTTATATATTTCCTGGTGAAACAATAGTAGCTACAGAGAGCGGATTAGACGCATCGGATGATGATATTGACGACAACCCTCAAACAGTTTTCTTAGCAGTGTTTGAATACTCGTTAGCGGTTTCAGTGACATAAGGGGGCGCGAGCATGGGAGATGGGCCATCGGAGATGATTATGTTAATGACTGGTTTAATTGTTGCAGGACTTGTCTCTGCTGTTCTTCTTTCGACATGGGATACTATTTCGGATGGACTTGAAAATCAAGGTGAATTAGAAGTCCAAGATGCAAAAACTCGGGCTTCACTTATTAGTGATCCATCATCTATTTCATGGGACAATACCCTTGACAGGGCCTTTATTTATATTCAAAACTCAGGAACAATTTCATTAAATATAGATGATACTTATGTTTTTCTTGATGGTAATGCTATGACGGTAACCGCGATTGATGCAGAAAGTGTAACATGGTCAAAGGGTGTAGCGATTAAATTTCAAATAGATGCTAACACCGACTTAACTTTTACAGATGGAACAGAATGCTTTCTCACTGTGGGAGTTTCTTCACTATCCACATCTCCTACCGGCACTCACAGTTTAACGGAGGTGGTCAGACTTGACATCTGATAATGATGACGGCTATCAATTTGGCATAATTCAAGATAGCCTTGCTAATAGTATGGGTGCTGCAATACCAAATCGTTCATTGGGTATAATTAGTGGAGAAATAGGGTCAGGAAAAAGCCTAATTTGTCAAAGACTGGCATTTGGGTTTGTTCAAAATGATGTCAAAGTAGCATATGTTACTACAGAACTTACAACTAGGGGTTGGCTGGAGCAGGTTGGTAGTATAGGATACAATATGGATAATAATATTGATGATGGAAAATTTTTGTTAATATCCAGTTTTGGAGTACTTGCAGAGGAAATAGAAGAACATGTAGATCTCCTAGAAGTTTTGGACTCACCAGGAGTCCAAGAAGCTCAAGTCATAATCATAGATAGAGCATCACAGTTGATTTCTCCCGAATCTAATGCAAAACAACTTCTTTCCATACTAAGAAAATTTAATTCACAAGGTCGAACAGTCTTGTTAACTATTGATAATCACGAAGTCGATTCTAGACTTATAAGAGAAATGAAAAACTCAGCAGAGCTGGTATTGGATTTGGAGACTGCAACAGTTGGAGGGGATACAGTTAGGACTATAGCAGTTACTAGATTTTTAAGAGCAGCTGGCCCAACTCAAGGAAGGATAGGTTGGAAAGTAATGCCTCAAATGGGCTTTATTGTGGATATTACGGCGGTAAGTTAAGGAGGGTTTTTTTGGTCACTGAAAATGATACACTAAGCGATGAACAAGAATTCGATATTCAACCAGGAGATTTGGGGGGGTTGATGGCTAGATATCCACACATCAGAGTCTGGGTTGAAGCGTTTGAGAAGAAACATGGGACAAGACCCATCTATTATGGTTGGTTAGATAGCGGTGCTAGAAAATTAGATCCTTGTAATTTAATTTATGCAACTAAACCACCCTGTTTTGCACATGTTTACAAACCTGTTGAAGGCGAAGATGAAGTGGGATCGACACTTTGGTTTGGTTTAGAGCCAACACTCAATGGTCCTGAAGAAGAAGAGATAAAAGATCAAATTGTTGAAAGATTACTTAGAGATGCACCTAATGCAGAAAGATTTGATGACGATAAACAATTTATCTCTATGCTAGAAAGTATGATTGATAGAATTTGTAAAGTCGGGACTAATCCATTATTGAATAATCCAATAGTTTCACAAGCCAGGGAGTTAATTGGCCTTGGAGAAGCACCAGTTTATGTAACATCAGACCTTCTTGAAAGATTAAAATATGTAATAGCAAGAGATTTAGTGAAAAATGGACCACTTGAAACGCTCCTTTCAGATGAACAATTAGAAGATATCCATTCAGTTGGGTTGAAGAGAGTAATCATGGACCATAAAGTCTTCAAATCAGTTATTTCAAATATAAGATTCAAAGATAGTGCAGTATTAAACCAATACCTTCGATCAATGTCAGAGCGCATAGGTAGGCCTGTTTCAGATTCTAAACCAATAATCGACGGTTCACTATTAGATGGCTCTAGAATAAATATTATCTACAGCGATGACGTTTCTATTTCAGGACCTTCTTTTACAATAAGAAAATTCGCTGAAGAAACAATATCTATTATTCAGTTAATAAAATGGGGGACATTATCTGCTCAGCAAGCAGCATATATATGGTTAGGATTACAGTTTGGCCAATCTATGTTAGTTTCAGGTGAAACTGCATCTGGAAAAACTACAACATTAAACGCCATACTTCCATTTGTAGATCATCAGGTCAAGATATATTCAGCTGAAGACACTCCTGAGGTAAAAGTTTCACATAAATTATGGCAAAGACTTGTTACTCGAGATTCTAAAAACGAGGATTCTCGTGTAGAAATGTTCGATTTACTAAAGGCGGCATTACGTTCTAGGCCAAGATACATTATCATAGGTGAGATTAGAGGTGTCGAGGGTGCTACTGCATTCCAAGCAATGCAAACCGGACACCCAGTAATTGGAACATTTCACGCCTCCTCTATTGTAAAAATGATTCAGAGATTTACAGGTGATCCAATAAATGTCCCAACTAGGTTCTTCGATAATCTAAATTTCGCTATTTTCCAAGAGGTTGTTGAATCAGAAGGTAAAGGAATCGTTAGGAGAATAACTGGTGTTGATGAGATTATTGGATACAATAAGATTGCTGATGGTGTCTTGACAAGAGGAATGTTTGAGTGGGATCCTGTACAAGATGTTCATTATTTTAGGGGAATGTTTCAATCCTACATATTAGAAAACAGGATTGCACCTTTTATGGGTTTTCAAAATAAAAGGCTAATTTATGATGAGTTACAAAGGCGAACAGAAATCATTGAAAGAATGGTGGAGAGAGATTTGACACATTATGACGATGTTTTTGATTTATTAGATATTTTTTACATCCAGGGCTGGGACGAATTTGTGGCAAATGTTGAAACTTGGGTGGGCAAGAATCATGAGACATGAGGTATATTCATGGAGACAAAACTTACAACATGGCAAATAACTCTTCTTCGATTGGGAATGCCATTTCCAGAATATCTAATGAAATTTTCCGCACCAGCGGTTCTTATCGCATTTATAGCAGGAGCTTTGGTAGCGTGGACTACAGGCAGTGGATTAAGCATTGTCGGTAAAATTATCTTAACTCTCTTTTTTCCTATTATTACTCTATTAGGAACTTTATTATATCCTCTTGCAAACACTTCAAAACTTGCAACTGAAATAGAACAGGATATGCATATGTTCATTACAAGGATGGGAATATTATCATTGGGCGAGTCTGCTGAAAGAGGTATGTTTGATATCTTGAAGGATATGGCTGATTATGGTGCATTAGCCAGAGAAGTACAAGCAATAGAGACATTAGTTACAAAATGGCACACAAATTTACCTGAAGCTGCTAGAATAGTTGGAAGACAGAGCCCTTCTCCGATATGGAGTGACTTTTTAGATAGGATGTCTTTCTCTGTTGAAGTAGGTCAACCAATAGGCGAATTTATGAAAAGCGAGCAAGAAACTTTTGAATCACAATATCAGACCTTATACGATGCAAGATTAGAACAGTTGGACACTCTTCGTGAAACATTCGTATCTCTTACTACAACTGGTATGCTTCTATTAGTTGTCTCAGGATTACATTTGGTCTTGTTTCAAGTTGGTGATGGCACAAATGATTTGATTGCCATAATTATCAGATCGAAATATGTTTTAATGGCTGCAGCATTTTTTACAGTTTTACAACTTGGTGCATGGTTTTTGTTTACATTAGTTATACCCGATGAACCACTGTTCGCACGTCACGATTTTAATACACAGATAAAAATTAATTTACGTAGAGCATGGATTGTTGCAATATTTTTAGTAACTTTTGAAAGTTTGGGATTTTTATGGGTTTTAGTAACTACTGACTTCGGCTCAATATTACTATCCAATTGGAAATATTACGGACTCTTCATGGTAGCTTTAACTATGACTCCATTTATGTTACCTTCTATCTTAGTTCAACGTGAAGAAGTTAGAGTAAGAAGAAGAGATGAAGCATTTCCTGAATTCATACGGGCTTTCGGAGGAACGGCACAGGCACGTTCGGCTGAGCCAAGTGCAATGATTAAGGCATTAAATAGTATTGATTTTGGAGCTTTAAGTAGTTCCATCAATCAATTAGAAAAGCGACTAGCAATGAGAATTGATAGTGATTATTCGTGGAACTGGTTTGCGGCAGATAATAATTCCATGATGGTTTCCAGATTTACTCGAGTTTTCCTTGAAGGTTCTCAGGCTAGTGGTGAAGCGGGAACAGTGGGAGATTTAGTTTCCCAAAGTACGGCTACATTACTCGCTTTAAGAAATAGAAGAGAAATTTCAGCTGGAACAATGCGTGGAGTTTCATATGGTATCTTAATTGCAATGATTATCGCTTTAAATATCACTATAGAAATTGTTGCAGGACTTGGAGAGCAGATTGCTGAGGTTGCAGCAGGATTAGTCAATGCGGGCCAATCCGGAGAAATAGGTGGAGGAGATCTAGCAGTCGGTCTACCTGTTCTTACTGATACTGCAGGAGTAGATCAAAATATTCAAGTATTCAATATTCTAAGCTCATTACTTATTATTGTTGTAATTGTTGTTTTGGGTTTGATTACTTCAAGAATAAAAGGTGGTGGTTTTACACTTTCACTTGGACAGATGATACAAATGATGTGGATTGCAGCAATTGCAAGTGGTGCAAGCGCCTTCGTCCTATCTAATTCAGTCGGAGTCTTTGCTGGATGATTTATTTTTACAATAATGATGGAAGTCTTGATGTCTAAGACACACTCCCTTGGGTTGTGGATAGTCACTTAGTCATTGAATATGTAAGAATTTTTAGTCTTGTATCTTGTTTGATGATTGCAGGATATTCTGATTATTCAAAACTCATGGTTCGAGATAAAATTTGGATATTTTGGACGTTACCAGCAGCAATATTATTAATTATTGATTTTATAATTTTGCAGTTATCAATTTGGAATATTTTTATGATTTTTTTGCCCATCTCTTTAGCAGCAGTAACCGTATTTGAGATTCCTAAATTTGATTCATTAAATCTATTAAATTGTCTTTTGTTGTTGGTTTATCTATTTGGCATCATTGGACTATTTGGAGGGTTATTAAATTACATTGATATTGATTTATACACACTTATCTCCGGTGATGAAGACATCAATACTAGGATATGGTGGACATTACTATTTTCATCCTTAACAATAATTATCTTTATTTTAACATATAAAATTGGATTATTACAAGGAGGGGCAGATATTAAAGCATTGGTTTGGATTACACTAATCACTCCTAGTTGGTATTTTATTCCAAAACCATATATTTATTCGCATACATCTATTATTGACTATGATGAAATATTATTTCAGATACCTCCATCTTTTGTATTATTTCTTTGGGCCGGAGGACTATTTATCATAACTCCACCATTCTTTCTTCTAAGAAATACACTTAAAGGCGATATTAAAGAATTATCTGACTTGAAAACAGCTTGGCATGCTACAAGAATACCACTAACTGAAATTAAAACCGATAGAATATGGCTACTATCTGATGTAGTTTTGGATAATTCGGGAAATAAATTACATACTGTTAATTTATTTATTCCACAAAAGAATAATCACAATCAAAATTTACAAGAAAAAATAGAATTTTTAATCGAAAAGGGCTTAGAATCAGCATGGGTTACTAACAAACACCCTTTTGTTACATACTTATTTATTGCCCTAATCCCGATGTTTATTATTGGCGATCCAGTCGCTATTATAATGAATAAATACTTATAAAAAATCCTCCAAAGTCATTACAGTTACAGAATCATTATTGAATAAAGAATCAACACTATCAGAAGTCCAGTTTACTCTTTGTTTGGTATACATATCAACACCGAACTCATCAATAACATTCTTAGTTATTTGGATATATTTTTCTACATTGCCTTTAGATACTGTAAGAATGACATTACCATTGCATAGAGACCCATCATCATCTCTGGAAATATTTTCAATACCTCTATTATTTCCTTCTGGTTTCCATATACATTTTCCTTTTAATGGCATTCTTCTATATTTCTTTCCACATTTCACACATCTAACCTTTTGCCGGGTAAAAGCCATCATATTACCTCTCATATCTGGCAAGAAATGTGACTCTATGACTTTTGATGCAACCTTTGTTGCATTCACTGAGCGTAATTTTTTCCCTAGTGTCAACTGGCCATCCATCTTATCTTTCATAGTTTTTAGGGTTTTGTATGAAGAATTTTTAGGCCCTGCGTCCAATTTACCAGAGTCATGCGTCCACCCATAACCTCGTAAATCCCCCACAGTTCCTTCTCTATTGGAGACTAAGTCAACTAAACTTATCACTTCATTAGGATGAGGCTGATTTAGCGTAGATTCATAGAATTGTTTAGAATAGTTCCATGAACAGTCTACATTCAAAGCCTCCTTATCTATTTCACTAGGATTAATTCTTGTTGAAAGAACTAATGGGGCATCCATTTGTCCTCCTCTTCCTGAAGGAAGAATAGATCGCGAGAAATTTAGTAAACCATCCAATAATAACATTATACTGTCTTCATCGCCATCACAATTCCTTCTTTTAGCAGCATGGAATAACGGATGGGCATAGCCAGCAGAAGCAGTTGTCCATCCAATAATTCTACATAGAACACCACCAGAGGTATGAGGGGCTAGTCCAATCCCCAAATGCCCAACTAAATCTAATCTTGTTTCTACATTATAAAATGATTTCATTCCGTAGAATTTAGTTAGTAAATCATCAACAAAATTACAAGTTGAAATTAAATGATCTTTTCCATTTATTGATGGTATAAAGTCCTGAGGAAACAATTCAAGTATTTGATCATCAGATTTTAATTTCTTACCGTACATGTCATATTGATATCCCAATTCATATATTTTTTTCCACGGAGTTCCTATTTCTGATGGTTTGAAATGAGTCACTGGGACATCTATCATATCATATCTTGCTGTACCATCTCTGAAAACCGATAAATTATGCTTAGCCCTTAAAATTCCCTTTTCAATTGGTTCAGGCGTCTGCATTTTAGACAGTAATTCATTCATAGCCTTGATTCTTTCAGGTAATCTATCTAAATTCAAAGATCTTCTCTTCACTTCCATTATTGATCCTATAGGTATTCTTGTCCTTTCACCCAAACGCCTTCTCTGTGCCCCTTTTCTCTTTTTAGGAACTGTCGTCCCTCCGCATTCAATGGCATCTGAATGGTTACCCCTATGATGACATATTATATGTCCACTTTCTTTACCACATTTTTCACAAATTCTTGGCATCATGACTACTTGAATTGAATCTTTTTTTGTAGCCAAACCTATGAGTCTTTGAGGCCCCCCTCCTCCACCAATTGGATACAATGCATGAACCATGGGCTTCATTTCTCTAATACCCGACTTTTCTGGCCTACCCATCCTAGCACCAATTCTACAGGGTACTGAATCTTCCCATCTTTTCGTAGATAATTTTCTAACTAACCACAATGATTTTTCTACTTCATTATCATCTACAATCATTCTTGCATTTTCATATATTTCTTCATTTTTTGGACCATTATCAACTATTTTACTAACAGCTTCTTCTCCAGCCCTCTCGGTTTCACTACCTTCTAAACCAGACTGCATTGCTTTAGTTGTAGCAGATCTTCTTGCTTCTTCTTTTAATTTTTGTAATTTATTCTTTCTTTCTTCTTCTTCAGAAATGATTATTTTAGAAATATTTATTTCATTTATTCTTTCTTTAATTAAATTATCAGACTCTGTTTTTTTTACTATATCTCCATTTTTGACTTCTAAACCTAATCCATCTATTTGACCTTCCCAATTCTTACTAATAATTATAGAACCATTTTCATGTTTATGGTTCAATCCTAGGGTCATCAATGAACATTTAATAACGCCATGAATCTTAATTTCAGCAGTCTTTGCAAACTCTTGTAATATTTCATCTGACAAATTTTGCTCTAATTCCTTTTCTATTTGCCAGTTTTTTACAACTCCTTTAATCTTTAAAATACCATTGATTACTTTAGATTCTAACAATTTTTCAATTAAATGAGAAATACAAACAAGTGGTAAGTCTGACCACCAAAGATTCCATGGAGGAGGAACAGCCACTGAAAATTTTTCATTCAATAAAGAGACATGTTCCCATCTTATGTCATAATCTTTCAAGAAGTTAAACCATTTCACTTTTCTCCAATTCCTTTCAACTAAATCTTCTCCTCCTCTATTTATTGCTCCATTAAATGGTATACCAAGAGGTAATTTATTTCTTTTAATTGATAATATTTCAGCAAACTCATCTACCTTTTTTGGAGTATCTAGTGCATCTAATAGATCTGCTGCCCACCAATCTTTATTATAAGAAGAAGGAACCAAATTTTTATTATTCTCTAGGAATTCTCCAAACCCAAGTAATATCTCGCCCGAATCCCAAATTGAATACACATTATTCCGTTTTTGTTCCCATTTGGATATCGTATTAATGGTTTCAAAATTTCCATTATTTTCTAATATCGTCGGACCATCTATATCAATACAAGGAGTTACTGCACACGCTTTACCGGGTCTTTCCATTTTCATCTGGGTCCCGACTGAAAGAAAACCTCCCATGGCTTCCATAGTAACTGGATTAATCCCTGCCGCAGCCAAACCAGTCGCTCTACTTCTTCCGTATCTTAATCTGAAACCACCGGGTTTACCCGGCTCACCAAAAATTGGCCTACCAGCAATGACATCATCCATATACCTCGTTATTTTTGGTATAGTTCTTGATTTGAAAGAATTAGTAGTTTTTTGTTTCTTTCCTTTATCTGCAAATTCGGAGATAAATTCCCATCCAGAAATTTTCATTCTTTCTACATGCTTTTTTATTTTTGGCGCCTTTAAGCATAAACCCTCTCCGATAACAAGCATTACCCCTCCTCGAATCCTAGTTCTAGCAGTTCCGTTAGAATTAACTATGTTTCTAACTTCTTTGAAACCGGCACATTCATTCCTTTCGGTTTCTTCACCATTTATCATTACAGGACAAGCTCTAACAATCGTTTCTATCTCATCAGGTGGCGGTTTATATTGTAAACCAACTCTATATAGACCAAACTCTTCTTTTACTCTTTCGACTTCTCTTGTAGAAGGTATATATCTCCCAACTTTTAATTCTCTCCTAATCATATCTCCAATCAACACACCAAGTGCTTGGGCAGTTCCACCTGCGGCCCTGATAGGTCCACAAAAATCGATAGATAAAAATTCTGAACCATCCTCATTGTTTAATATCCTAACTTCACCTATGCCTTCAAGCGGGGCAACCAAAACCGCTTCTGTAAGGACCGCTAAACCAACTCTAAGTCCACAATCTATGGAAATTTGTAAATCCTTAGTTTCGTCATACTTTCTTTTAGCAACTTCAATCGCCATTTTAATTGATGCAGTTTCCCTATCATTTTCTTTCAATAATTTACGTAAATCTTGTTCTATTGATAATCCCTTCAAATAATCTTTTTGAAGGAGTTTTTCAGTTCTACTTGCTAGATCTTTTGCTCTTGGTATCTCTATATAGTTTTCAAAATCTAAACCTTTTTGCTTTGCCATTAATGCTAAATTATAGATTTCTTCGGTTTTAACATCTAGAAAATTTTGATACTTTTTACATTCTTCTTCTAAATGTTCGGTTTTGTATGTGATTGTTTCAGAAATATTTCGAATCATTTCAATCCCTCCTGTCCATCTATATATCCTTTGACTGCAATAGGTGGCTCAAGAACATTGACTGTCTTTTTGTATTTTTAACTGATAATTTGACAAAATGTTCATTCCTCTTCACCTTAACCGAGGTAAGGTAATGAGCATATGACAACAATTCAAGAAGCAAAAGCAAGACTAATTACTAAAGTTAAACAACTCGCTTATTTATACTCTCCTGATGACTATTTTACTCTGGCCAGTGGTAAGAAAAGTCCTCATTTTTTTGATATGAAACCGGTAATGATGGATCCAGAGAGTGCTCATTTAATAGGAGTCTTAATTCATGATAAAATTCAAGAATTTAGTAGAATTGATGCAGTGGGAGGATTAGAATTAGGGGCCGTACCGTTAACAGGGATTGCTATAGCAAAGACTCCAAAAGGATCTAATTTGAAAGGCTTTATAGTCCGGAAAGAGCCTAAGGGCAGGGGAGGTAGAAAGACTGGGAACCCTCCAGGAATTGAAGGCTCTAGTTTAAACAATGGAGATAAAGTACTACTTTTAGAAGATGTAACTACTACCGGAGGTTCTGCATTAAAAGCTGCAGCACGTTTACAAAATATGGGTTGTAAAGTTGCTGGTTGTATAACAATTTTAGATAGAGAGGAGGGTGGAAAAAATGCATTTTTAAAATCAGAAATACCTTTGATACCCTTGCTTTTGAAATCTGATATTACTGGTGAATAATCTATGACAGAGCATATAATTAATAAAAAAGAAGAGCCATATCATCCTGAATTATTAGAGAAAAAAGAATATTTAGGTATAGAAGGCTTTTTTTCGGTTGATATGAGAGTAGGCCTCGTTCTTGATGTGGAAGAATACCCTGAAATGAGAAAACCTTCTTACAAAATAAAAGTAAATTTTGGCCCAATAATTGGTAAACTTTGGACTTCAGCTCAAGTTACCAATTATACAAGAGCAGAATTAATTGGTAAGAAGATAGTAGGAGTAATAAATCTTGGAGAAAAAACATTGCCAAAGGGATTTATTTCTCAATTTTTATTACTAGGAACATTAGACCCAGATGGAACTGTAAAATTATTAAATGTACATCCTGATACTTTAATTGGCTCAATAGTTTCTTAATATTGCTTACATATTTTTTAACACATTAACCACTAAATTCATCAATCGACATCATCTCCCTTTGGTTATGACACACGTTAGAATGGAAACCTCTCAAGGAACAATAACTATCGAACTTTATACCAAAGATTGCCCAGAGACAACTTCCAATTTTCTGAAATTAGTTGATGGAGGTTTTTATGACGGATTACATTTCCATCGTATAATAAAGGATTTTATGATACAAGGAGGATGTCCCAAATCTCAAGATCCTGAAAGTAGAGCTGCAGGAACAGGCGGACCTGGGTGGCAAATTCGATGTGAAACATCCGCTCTCGCAAAGAAGCATGACAAACCTGGTTTATTTTCGATGGCTAATGCAGGTCCTAATACAGGAGGCTCACAGTTCTTTCTAACCACAGTCCCTACTCCATGGCTTGATGGGAATCATGCAATTTTCGGAGAAGTTGTTAAAGGCATGGATGTTGTTAAAAAAATTGAGAATCAACCGACAAATTTCAGGGATAAGCCTGATATCCCTCAACAAATAATTTCTATAAAAAGAGAATTATAAGAATAAAACTATGGTTCTAATTAATAATTATTAAAACAGTTTATTAATAATTATTAATCGCCAGAATGTATGGCAAAGCACCGCGCTGGCAATCGTAGAATAATAACAATTAGTTTACCGGAAGAAATAGCAAGAAAATTAGATATGAATGTAGGTAAAGGAAAAAATATTGGCCGTTCAGCAATTATTTCAAATATGATTTCTAAATCTTTAGATTCAAAAACGAAATCTATTGAGTCAACCAAAGTACCCCCCAAAAAGATAAATCACGATTCATTGGATATGAGACAAGAAAAAGATACTATGGGAAATATAAATGTTCCAAAAAATGTATATTATGGAGCCCAAACGGCTAGATCATTAATAAATTTCAATATAGGAAACGATTTAATGCCTAGATCAATAATAAGGGCATTTGGGATATTAAAACAGTCAGCCGCCGAAGCTAATATCAGCTTGGGGGAATTAGACCCGAAAATTGGTAAGCTCATAATAGAAGCATGTGATGAGGTAATTTCTGGTAAGTTGGATAATCACTTTCCACTTAAAATTTGGCAAACAGGATCAGGTACACAAACAAACATGAATGCAAACGAAGTCATCGCAAACAGGGCAATAGAGATATCGGGAGGAACTCTAGGAAGTAAGTCGCCAGTACATCCAAATGATCATGTAAATAGGGCACAATCAAGTAATGATACTTTCCCAACTGCTATGCATTTGGCTGCTGTCGAAGAAATTTATCATAAATTATTACCTTCTGTTAGAAATTTAAGATTACAACTAGCAAAAAAGGTAGAAGAATTCCAAGGAATAGTTAAAATTGGACGAACACATTTGATGGATGCCGTACCTCTCACTCTAAGTCAAGAATTTGGAGGATACGTTGCAATGTTAGATTCGGATATTAGTAGGATAGAATTTTCGCTTACAGATTTATTCGAATTAGCATTAGGTGGAACAGCGGTAGGAACTGGATTAAATTCACATAGAAATTTTCCTGATACCGTAGCTAAAATTATGGCCGAAAAAACTGGCTTACCATTCGAATCGGCAGAAAATAAATTTGCCCAATTAGCCGCTCATGATGCATTAGTAGCAACTTCAGGGACTCTCAATACATTAGCCGCTTCATTAATGAAAATTGCCAATGACATTCGTTGGTTAAGCTCTGGACCCAGATGTGGCATAGGAGAACTATCGCTTCCAGCAAATGAGCCTGGATCTAGTATAATGCCTGGTAAAGTAAATCCTACTCAAGCGGAAGCACTAACAATGGTCTGCTGTCAAGTAATGGGAAATAATGCTGCAATATCTATAGGCGGTAGTCAAGGAAATTTCGAATTAAACGTCTTTAAACCAATGATAATTCATAATATCCTACAAAGTATTACTTTATTATCAGATTCTTGCAAGTCCTTTGCCGATAATTGTGTAATTGGAATCACTGCAAATAAAGAAAAAATCAACTACTATTTGGAAAATTCACTTATGCTGGTTACTGCACTAAATTCTCATATTGGTTATGATAATGCGGCTAAAATAGCAAAAAATGCACATGATAATAACTTAACACTTAGACAAAGTGCAACTCAATTAAATATATTAACAAATGATGAATTTAATTCCCTGGTAATACCCAAAGATATGACAGGTCCTAAATAAAGAAGAAAAATGGGCCGAATAAAAAGGTGGGAGCAACAGAGGGTTCTGCCTATGGGGGGGCATCTCCCTCTGTTTACTCCGCAGGGTCCGGTTAAATTATATCCTAAGATTTAATTTTCCCGGGTAGCAACTCATAAACCACTAGGGCTTATTTTGTTTGATGTATTACATCTTCCCGATTCTTAAAAAATTACTTTTTTAATCACCGTTTTCGTTTCCATTATTAGCTCTCACTAATTACTTTCACGAAATCGATACCATTACACTCCACGATTCTCATCGCGCTCGTTTCTGCATGTTTCTCTTCTATTTTTACATAGTTGTTCCCCATGACGCAACTCAAGATTGTTTCCTCCCTCTTCTTACGTGTATCTCTGCGATATAGTATCTGATTCGGTTGTGTTTTCCCCGCCTAAACGTTCGGTTTATGTTTTCCTCAGCCTCTGTTGCTTATTTTCCATTCTCTCGTCTGGTATTTCCACATCAGTTCTATCGCCGTCTCTATTGCCCACAAGCAATTTTGACATTTACCTCGATTTCCTTTCGGATTTCGATTTTACTACCCCAATTTTGGGGCTCGGTTTTTGTGGCCCGCGGTTCAGCCTAAGCGTCTCCACACCACTCCCTCGGAGCAGCAAAGCACATAGGGCGATGCCCGGCATTTAAACCTTTCCACAACATTAGCGCAGTACAGCGGAAATAGACCTATTAAAGGGTTAATTTCCACTGAAATATTTTACCCGCGCAACCTCCTCAAACGCTCTCTGAGCAGTACCCTCTTTTCATCAATTTTAATCTCTTCAGGATCCGACTTTAATCGCCTTTGTAAAACATTATTCTCGACAAGATAAATTTTCCCTTCAGAATCGCCAAGGGCCAAAAAATCATTAAAACAATTTATTGTTCTTATTCTTGAGGAGTGTTCAACACAAAATTCAATATTCCCTGAATTAATATCAATTGAGAAAATTTTAGATCCATTATCCCATGTTGAGGCCCATAAATAATCTATGCCATCATTTGATGGGGCGCGGGATAATATATCCAAATCGTTTTTTAGATCTACTTCCCATTCATTCTCAGAGTATATTTCACCAGATTCTAACCCAATAATTATTCCCTTATGAAATTCTAAATCTTTTACAGGAATATTTTTATTATTTTTATATTCTTCAATTTTATTTCCTATATTGCTTACATTACCGTCACTATGTCCAAGAAAAATATTATTTTTATGAGAAATTCCAGTCGTGATTGGGTTTTTGTTAATCAAGTCATAATATTCCACCAGTCCCATTTCATTAATTATTCCATATCCGCATAATGGCCTACTGAGGCCAATAAATAAACCTAAATCTGTCACATCAAAAAACCAAGGTTTACTTTTTAATATGACAGTTTTAATTAATTCCCCTTTCTTATTAAATTTCCAAAGAGATGACTCAGAATAATTTGAAATTTGTAAATCATAAACAGAAGACCCTACCCATATATGGTTATCATATGTTTTAATAAATTCACTAAAACCATCAATTTTCTTACTCCATAGTGATTTTCCATCATCCAAATAAATACAATGGACATTGCCTTCTTCTGCAAGATAAATAAATTCTTGTTCAATTATCATTTCTGAGCACGGTCCTTCAAAATGATTACTCCATTTTTCTATTCCTGAAATTATTTCCCAACAACTCAATATCCCGTCGTGCGATCCTGCAATCAGAAAATTATTGTGTAGTTTTAATATTGTACACTCAGTACCTATATCTCTTACAAAAGAAGATATTTCTGATAATTTATAATTATTCATAATTACCATCTCTAGGTTAAACTGCTATCTAATTCATATAAGTCAATTATCTTATTCTTTAAGTAATCAACAAACTCATCAGAAGAAGGGAAGTTACCTGTCGCCTCTTTAATTAATTCAGCAGGCTCAATGATACTTCCTCTTGAATGAATCTTCTTCCTCATCCATTCTAGTAATGGAGAAAAATCTCCTTGTTTTATTTGTTTATTTATTTCTCCAATGTCCTTTTTTGCAGCCGATAAAAGTTGAGCTGAATATAAATTTCCAAGTGTATATGTTGGAAAATATCCAAAAGCACCCATTGACCAATGCACGTCTTGTAATACTCCTAGGGAATTATTAGGAACTTTTATTCCTAAAAATTTATCATACATATCACTCCATATCTCCGGAAGATCATCAACTTCAATTTCTCCACTTATCAATTTTTTTTCTATTTCATACCTAATCATTATGTGAAGATTGTATGTTGCTTCATCTGATTCAGTTCTAATTAAACTAGGTTGTATAATATTAACTGATTTCCATAAGTCTTCTGCATTCACATTTTTCATATTTTCTGGGAAATTTTCCTTCCAAAGTGGCAATACCCACTCACAAAACTCTAATGATCTTCCAATTTGATTTTCCCATAGCCTACTTTGACTTTCATGAATTCCTAAACCATTGGCTTTTCCTGCTGGTTGGAAATCTAAGTCTCTGGGCCTTCCTTGTTCATACATGCCATGTCCAGTTTCATGCATTGAACCATACAATGATCCAAACGGCTCACTTTCCGAATATCTGGTTGTCCATCGCACATCATCTGGGTTGGGGCCTCCACAAAATGGATGAGTAGAAGAATCCCTTCTACCTGCCTCAAAATCAAAACCTATAGCCTCGGAAACTCTTTGACTCAATACTTCTTGTCCAGACTTATTCCATTTATTGTCATTTATCCAACTCATATCTGGAGTCTTTCCCTCTTCTACTACAAGTTTAACCAATGGAGCAACTTTATNTCTTAAATTTTCAAACAATGGATCTAGTTTNGCAACTGTAAGNCCTGCTTCGTAATTATCTAATAATGCGTCATAACGNACATTATCATAGCCAAGATAATCAGCCTCTCTTCTNACCAAATTAATCATTTTCTCTAAATCGTCTCTGAATATNGAAAANTCATCTTTTGCACGNGCNTCTGTCCAGGTTATCATCGACATAGAGCGATGTTTAGCCATTTCAACAACAAACTCATTAGGTAATTTGGTAGCTTTATCATATGAATTCCTAACAAGTCTTACATTCCCTAATTGAATCTCATCAAGATCTGTATTTCTTTCCAACTCATTTAACAATAATCCAATTTTCTTAGATGTCATTTTTTCATGCTTTATAGAAGATAAATATGCTAATTGCTCCGCTCTCAATGCAGCAGCCTTAGGAGGCATTATTACTTCTTGATCCCAACTTAGAAGACCTCCAATTTGACCTATTAAATCGATTTCTTTCATTTTCTCNATGAGCTCGTCGTATGCAGACATAATTACCCGAGTAAGACATTAGACACATAGGTTGTGGCTATTTGATGAAATATAAATGATATATATACGGTCTAATTTTCATAATCAATCTCCCGAACCTTTGATGATACATAATGATTCGGAATGTATAATGGCAAGTGGAGATGGCCGAGTAAATATATCAGTAACAGATCGAATACTCCTTCATCTGTGGGAACAAGATCATCAAGCAGATCATTACTTGGTTTCTTATGAATTAACTCGTCCAGGAATTGCTGAAGTTTGCGCTTTACATCCTCCCAATGTGTCCAGAACAATTCGGGAAATAGTGAATAATGGTTGGGCTACAGAACATACCCGTGTCATTAGAGATTCAGAAAGAAGACAAAAAACATGGCAATTAACTGAATTTGGAAGGAAAGAAGCTGTATCTCGAATATCTTTTTTAAAATCTATCAAAGTTATTTTGAGAGATCGGAATAATGCACTTCTTGAAGTCAGAGCCGATGATGCCGCTTTGCATTTACAAGCAAAATTAACACTTTTACAAATTTTGATGCATGCGCAACATGAAGGAATATTAAATTTCGGCGATATAAGATTTGGTACTATTGTAAAGTCAAAAGAGATAAAAAAACCTAGTTCTATTAAAATGCTCACCGGAGCGAATTCTACTTATCATAGTAAACCGCCAGATATACGTACGATTCATGGTCGTAAATCAGAAAAATTAAATATTGATAAATGGTATAANTCTGATGTACCTTTGCTGATATTATCAGGTATAGCAGGATGCGGTAAAACTACACTGACTTCTTCATGGGTTAATGATTTACTAAATAATAATCCTAATTCTGAATTAATGTATTATCCATGTCAACCATGGGACACAACCCTTGGCATAGCAGCAAGCTTACTCCATCGTCTGGGAATCCATTCGCAACAAGAATCCCAAGATCCATACAACGTGTTAGATGCGATACCATTCAAACCTGGTGCAGAACTAAATNTTGATTTGTATAGACGTAGATTAGTAGCACATTTATGTGACAAAGAAAAACTTCTTACATCAAATATAAATGAAATAATCATAATACTTGATGACGTACATAATATAGAATCAACAAGCCATAATTTCTTTGGAATGCTACTTCAGGTTGCAGAAGAAACAAAAATTAGATTAATCATGATATCAAGAACCAATTTAACTTTTTATGATCGTCGAGACGTTCATACTAGAGATAGAGTTGAAGAACTATATTTATCGGGACTATCATTTGAAGAAATTTCTGATTGGCTGAACTCATTTAATACAACAAATAAAACACCCGTAGAGGAAATATATCAAGTCACAGGCGGACATCCTTTAGCCCTTGAACTCCTCGAAATTTATGGTAAAACTATGCATGAAGACTGGCTAAGATTCTTAGATGAAGAAATCCTTAATGTCATGCCTTCGGATCATCGCGAATTGTTAGCAATCCTTGCCGTTTCTGACCGCCCAGTTCCATGGTCTGTTCTGGCATCTGCTGCAAACATAAATGGTAAACCTCCAGAAGAGATATTAGAACGAGGTTTGATGCTAGAACTTAGTGAAGGCATGTGGATTCATGAAGCATTACGTGCACGACTTCTCAGAGAAACAGGTACGCCAAATGAATTGAGGGAAAAGAAATTACGTGATGCAATGAACTCATATCATATGTCTGTTTAACCAATTATCCATTCCTGGTTTTGGCATTGCTCCTGTNATTTGCTCAACTGGCTCACCATTGTGGAACAGTATTAGATTTGGAATTCCTCTGACATTGTACTTACCAGGTGCTAATGAATTAACATCAGTATTTACTTTAGCTATTGTTATGTCTCTTTCTCCAGCGATTTCTTTCAGTATGGGAGCAATCATTTTACACGGCCCGCACCATGGAGCCCAAAAATCTACTAATACCCACTCATTACCTTTTGTTACCATATCAAAATCAGCATCATTTACTTCAAGTACTTGTCCCATTATCACACCTACGACTTTCTCGAGTAACTCGTATCCTATCAACATGTGTCTTAAAATTAAATATTTTATATTAATTTCATATACTATCTGCCTTGCACTTCACACTAACGGGAGTCAATATTTTGAAAATAACGCCAAGTATTTTGACAGCAGATTTTTGTCAGCTTGGCGATACTCTCGACGAAGCAATAGATGCAGGAATTAATTGGATACATATGGATGTTATGGATGGTAANTGGGTCGTAAATCGTACGATTACATTTGGCCCAGCACTAATCCGCTCAGTAAGAGATAGACTAGGTCCAGATATTTTTATTGATTGTCATTTAATGATAAGCAATGCCGAAGAAACATGGAAACAATACGTTGATGCGGGAGTAAATTTGATAATCGCTCATATTGAAGCCGTTCAGGATTTTCCTCAGCTTATATCATCAGTACGCAAAGCAAATGTCGAAATCGGCTGTGTCCTCAACCCAGACACCTCCGCTTCTGATGTTTTATCATTAATTCCTGATCTAGATCTTCTTCTTGTCATGTCAGTTGTTCCTGGCAAAGGAGGGCAATCATTTATGCCTGAAATGGAAGACAAAGTACGTTATTTCAGGGAAGTTATAGATAAACAAATCAAATCAGGTGGCCGTCCTACAAAATTAATGATAGATGGAGGCATTAAAAGCCATAATGCCGCAAAGGTTGCTGAATGGGGAATTGATATAGCAGTAGTAGGCTCTGGACTAATTAATAATAAAGGCTCATTAAAATCCAATTTGAATTTAATATATGACGCATTAAATAATTAATTTTAGACACCAAGAATTCAATAATGATGACCTATTCTAATGGCCATGGTTAACGAACAATGGGTGGTTGATGAGGTTCTAAAAGTTATACCAAGTGCAGATGTGACTGTAACAGATCTTCATAAAAGTGGAGATCATTTCCATGTACGTGTAGTATCTTCTGATTACGAAGGAAAAAGACCATTACAGAGACAAAAACCTATTCTTAATCACTTTAAACAATTTATTGAGCAAAATATTGTTCATGCTTTGGATCTGAAATGTATGACTCCTGAACAAGCCTCCAAAAGTGGAGAAACCGCTTTTGATCCACATGGAGGTGATGTAGAATTCTTCGGAGTTCACATTAGAAGGGAGAAAAAGGAGTGATAANATGAGTTTTAATTGGACACCAGATGAATTACAAGAATTAGTAGATAATAACAAGATTGTGCTTTTTATGAAAGGAACACCGGATGAACCAAGATGTGGTTTTAGTAATCGTGCTGCTTCTGTATTAAAGGAGTTAAAAGAGCCATTTGCTAGCGTAAACATACTTTCAGATCCAAGAGCAATACCTTCAGTGTGTGCATGGTCAGATTTTCCAACAATGCCTCAAGTTTTTATCAATGGCGAATTAATAGGTGGTTCAGATATAGCCTTAGAAATGTACCAAAGTGGAGAATTACAAGAAATGATTTCAGAATCAAAATTAGAGTGAGATGCGTTCCTATGTTGGTCGCTGAAGGCCGTAAGAATATGTTATTTGCATTACTAGGATCAGCTATTTTGTCATTCGCACCATTAATCTATATATTAACCGAAACCAACCCTATCACAGGTGCATTTTTTAGAATGTTTTATGCACTCCCAATTTTATTATTATTTGTATATTTTTCTAGATCTATTGACACTAGAGATTACAAGTCTCGCCAATTAACGTTTGTTGCAGGTCTATTTCTTGCACTGGATTTTCTTGCATACCATACCGCAATAGATTATATTGGTACGGGTATTGCCACAATGATTGGAAACTCACAAGTATTTATTGTTACACTTATCAGTTGGAAATTTCTCGGTGAAAAACCAAACAAATCAATTCTTATTGTTTTACCCATTGTTATTCTTGGCTTAGTTTTAATTTCAGGAATCTGGGATAATGAAGCGTATGGAGAAAATCCGTCATTTGGAGTAATAGGAGGAATATTCGCTGCAATATTTTATTCATCTTTTTTGATAATTTATAGATATTCAAATAAAGAAAAATCTCCTGCTCAAAATCTTCAATTAGATACTACTGCAGGTGCAGCAGTTGGTCTTTTTGTATTAGGTATTTTACCATTGCAATTCATAAATGTCGAATCACTAAATGTACAACCATCCTATCCAAGTCATGCATGGTTAATTCTTCTCGCTCTTTCTTGTCAAGTCTTAGGATGGATAGCTATTACATATGCACTTCCTCGATTACCAGCCGCCCATACTTCATTTGCTCTTTTGTTGCAGCCCGTGTTAACAATAATCTGGGGAATTATTTTACTTTCAGAGCAACCATCTCTACAGCAATCTATTGGGATGCTTTTGATATTAGGTTCTATAGTTATTGTAACCTTATTTGGTAATACTGAAGTTACCACTAGGGAATAATAGGTGTACAGGGCGAGAGATAAAAGCGAGGGGATGGGATGCACTCAGCGAGAACCTTGCGGCCCCGTACGATAAATGATGAGAGAAGGTAATAATTAATCATTTTGTGAAAATACTTCTCATTCGTGTATTTTGTCGCAAATACTTATTTTTTATTCTATTGTTAGAATTTCTGGACCACCTTCAGTAACTAATACTGTATGCTCATACTGGCCAACATTTCCACCATCTATATCTCTCAAGGCAGGATAGACTTCAAGAAATCTTATCGAGGTTAATTTTTTAATCAAAGCATTCCATTTTTTTACTAAAGACTCTTCACTTTCTTCAGGAAATGGCTTTTCTAATAATGGATAAGCCCATCTTTCAGCAAACGGTAAAGTATGATATCTTTCTTCTATGTATCTGGCCATTGTTGCTCCCAATGGTTTTAGTTTACCTTTACTCAGTGCTTTCCGAATCGTCACATCTCCTGTAACTCTTAGAATATTAGATGAACCCTTAGGTGAAACATTTTCTATTTTACCCGCTTTTCCAGTAGTATTGAACGGCTCTATTGCATAGACACCTCCTTCTTCTACAACTCCTTTGAAACCAGGATTATTTGGCCCACATGCATACATCGGTATTGATAATCCAGCATGCAAATTCCATCTTTTCATTTGATGCCCACAAAGGTTACTAATTGGAACAAATCCTGCATCTTTCGTAACTTGTTCTGCCATAGCCCCTATTTCATACCATGGTGTTCCTGGATGCATTTTTTCAATTGCNGCATCTCTTGCTTCCATGGACGCCTTAATTTGTTCTGTGTGCTCACCATTATTTCCAACTTCTAGTGTCATAGCATTATCTGCTAAAGCACCTTTTATGTGGACTCCAACATCTAATTTAACTAAATCTCCATTTTGAAATATCATTTCTCTATCTAATCCTTCGAGAGGATCTTCTGAATGGTTTGTTGTATAATGTGCAGCAATATCATTGACAGAAATAGTTACTGGGAAAGCAGCCTGACCTCCGTGCCTTCTAATGAACCTTTCAGCAGAATCTATGACTTCATTCCATGTTTTCCCAGCAACAATCTCCCCCTTTATCCCTTCTAAGGTTCTTCGTGCTACGTGACCTGCATCTCTCCATTGCTTGAAATCCACTTCTTCCACCATTGCTGCACTTCCTTTGAACTCACTATTCCTTCTCTCAATACTTCGATGCTCGGTGACTTAAGTGATTCACACACAGTCCACCAAGATATCAAAGTACTGGGAGTTTCTTGCAGACAATCACTATTATGTCCAATAACTTCATACTTTTCAGTGGATAAAATTTCAGCAGACTTTTTGCAATTTAATATGGGTTTTGTCCCACTAATATTTGCACTGGTTGCAGTCAATGGCCCAGTTTTTTTTAATATTTTTTTAGCNACTTCATTACTAATAACTCTAACAGCNACTGACATTCCTCCAAGGCGTGAATCCAGTTTACTTTTTGATTTTAAAATAATAGTTAGTGCACCTTCGGGAAAATACTTCAGGATTTCGATAACATCATTTGGAACTTCAACAATTTTTTTAGCCTGTTCTATGTCACAAACCGCTATACTTAGTGGTAGACTATGATCTCTATTTTTTATTTCATAAAGGATATCAAGGGCATCAGATTGCAACATGCAACCTAATGCAGGTTGAGTTGTTGTTGGATAAACAATACAATTACCCGACAAGACATGTTCTACCAATTGTTCCATTTATTCACCTACTTTATGTGCTTACGATATAGAGGAGGTAAAGAGTACGCTTTAACTACAATCGTATTTACTTTGATATCTATGTTCGATTGGTGCGTATGTCTCTGAGAAATTCTTGCCAAATCATATGCACCACTATACCAACCAATTATTGGAATAAGATAAACTAATTTTTGCAAGACTCTTTTATCCCACATTTCACCAGTCATTTCCGATCCATCGTCAGATACTACTGCTATTCCAAAAATCTTCTGTCCTATTGAACGTGACAAATAAACACCACTTAATCTCCAATAAAGCCAATGTGCTGCAAAAAAAACAAACGACATCACAAGAGAATAGTGAAAATCTGCGGATGTCCAAATACTGAGATTCCAGATATAAAAAATACTTCCTTTGGTAACAAATAGAAGTATAGTAGTTGTTAATATTACGTCTAAAATAAAGGAGGCCAATCTATCAATTCTAGATGCAAATATTGTTCCTTCTGGAATATCCTTATGACCATCTCTATCCGATATAATAGCTTTGGCTAAAGTTCCACTACCTGTATTGATTGATATTGGCGATCCATGGTCTTTCATTATGTCTTCTCCTAACACTCGCAGCACATTATGAACCTCAATGTTATGTTTGAAAACTTTCAAAAAAAATCGAATAAAGATATATCATAATCCAGTGATGATTATACGCAGAGTTTGTTCGACGTGTCATTATTGTAGGTGGGCGATGAATGTGGGATCGATTTAAAAAGTGGAAAAATAACTCCACTGAGAAGAATATCTGTCCATTATGTCAACATATTAACAGTGCAAATACTGAAACCTGTTCATCATGTTCATACCAATTAAATAAACCAAACTACAAACAAACTTCAACCATAGAAGAATCAGAAACAAATAATTTATTTGATGAATTAATGAATGAATTCGAAGAAGAAAAAGAGACCGAAGTTATTGACTGGTCAAAAGCCACATTTAAGATGGACGATGTTACAGTCGATGTCAATCAATATTCTGAAGAAGATTCAGTTATANTGAGCAGTAAGCCAAACTTTGCTATGGCCAGTACTACTATTGAATTACCTTCAAATCAAGAAGAAATAGAAGAAGATTATGAACTTAAACCAGAAGACGCACCAGCCCTTTCAACTAAATTTGAGATACCAGATGAAAAACCTGAGGAACTGGAAGAACCTACTAATGAACCCATAGCCCTTATTCAACCCACTTCGGGTACTCCTGATAACGTTCAGATAATGAACGCTCAGAATATTTCAGAAAATATTGATGATATCGAAATATTTCAACCAGCAGATTTTGACGGTGATGGGGTCGTGGATATTTATGAAGAATCGTTTTATGAAGAAGAAACAACACAAGTTATTAATCCGATAAAAGAACCTAAAAAAGAAGATTCTGAAATCACCGAAACATCTCAGTCAGAAGAACTATTGCCCCCAGCACCTGCAAATTTACCGCCGTTGTTACCTTCAAAAGAACTAGAATCAACTCTCGTTAAAGAAACTATAAACAAAGAAGAAAAAATAGTTTTACCCTCAGCACCTATTATGCCCTTATCTGATGCAAATAATACTCTTTCCATACCAGATAAACAGATTACATACTGGCCTTGGGCCCAACAAGAAGAGTGGGATTTTTCTAATCTNAAAGAGCAGGTACTTGCGGCGATGAGAGCAGCAATCGATAAGAATATAGCACACGCTACTGTATTAATCGATGAAGTAGGNCCACATTTGGGTAANCAAACCAATCTTATTTATCCCATTGGTAAACTTTTGGATACAATAGGTAGGACAAGCGCAGTTGATAAAATGCTTAAATCTGCTATAACCTCATTACCCGGAGATCCTAATGTAATACAAGCAAAGCAAAAATTACGCCCTTAGAAAATCTAATTTTTTACATAGGTATGATGTACAATAACACTTGCGTCATNCTAAGATGCGCAGGATTACTTCATCAATTAGGGTCAATGACAATCTTATTTTAAGGCCTGCATCAACTAATTATGCCCTGGGATTGATTGAAGCATTTGAAGAAACGTGGCCAGAAGTAAGTTGGGCAATGCCTTGGATAGTTACAGAGAAGCCCTTTGAATCTCAAATATACAGTTTCATAGAGGATACAGAAAGTAAAGGACGCAAAGGACTTCTTCATCATTGGATAATGATACGTCCTTGGGACGATACTGTACTTGGATTGATTGGGTTTGACAGAATCACTAGATCAGGTAAGGCAATTTGGAATCTTGGATATTGGGTTCGTAGCTCTGAACAACAGCACGGCATCGCACGATTATCTACCAATGCTGTATTAAATTGGATGTCAGAAGGAGGTCCGATATGCATA
This sequence comes from Methanobacteriota archaeon, assembly GCA_002719615.1. GTDB lineage: Archaea > Thermoplasmatota > Poseidoniia > Poseidoniales > Thalassarchaeaceae > MGIIb-O3. The sequence continues at coordinate 33,632 of PBHZ01000017.1, read as the reverse complement.
GAATTAAAGGTTGATCCAAATAATATTCCTGGAAACAGAACAGTTCTANGAATAGTCAAAGAATGGAATGGTGAGAGATATATAGAAGGAGATTCGTCAATAACTATTTCTGGAATAAGAACATTACATCATTGTTACTTAGTAAATATTATTTGATATTTGTATTATACTTTAATATAACATTTGAAATCTAGGTGACAATCCNCTACATTAAAATAACGCCAAGGTGAACTTATGTCAGACTATAAACCACATCAAAATCTTCCAGATTTAGATGAAGAAGAAACAGACGAATGGTTAGAATCACTTCGGACAGTGTTTACTGAGCACGGACCAGAAAGGGCACGAATGCTATTGCACGAGTTGATGGTAGAGGCCGAATTACTTTCTATTCCNATANATAAAATATCCAGAACACCATACTTAAANTCAATTCCAATTAATCAACAAATGCCATATCCNGGTAATTTAGAATTAGAAAATAAAATCCAAAATACAATATTATGGAATGCTGCATTAATCGTTTCCGATGCAAATAGAAGAATAGATGGTATTGGTGGACATATATCTTCATATTCTTCTAGCTCTACGCTTTATGAAGTCGGTTTTAATCATATTTTTAGAGGTAAAGATTCCAACGGAATAGGGGACGCATTGTATATTCAAGGGCATTCTAGTCCTGGAATTTATGCTAGAGCCTTTTTAGAAGGTAGAATTTCTCGTGATCAACTAATTAATTTTCGTCAAGAATCGTTTAATGATGGACTATCTTCATACCCTCATCCTAGATTAATGAAATATTTTTGGGAATATCCTACAGTGTCGATGGGTTTAGGGCCATTAAATGCTGTAATGCACGCAAGGTTTTGGAAATACCTTCATACTAGGGAATTAGCAGATACATCAGAAAGCAGAGTCTTTGCATTTTTAGGAGACGGTGAGATGGATGAGCCCGAGGCCATTGCATCAATTGCAGTCGCAGGCCGAGAGAAATTAGACAATCTAATAGTAGTAGTAAACTGTAATTTACAAAGATTAGATGGTCCAGTGAGAGGCAACTCAAGTATAATTCAAGAACTAGAAGGATTGTATCGAGGAGCAGGTTGGACAGTAATCAAAGTATTATGGGACTCTGGTTGGGATAAATTATTGGAATCTTCAGGAAGGGGAATAATTTTACAGAGAATGGAAGAAATAAGTGATGGTGATTGGCAAAGAATCAGTACACTNGATGTATCCAAGTTTCGCGAAGAATTTTTTTCTGGTAATGAAAAATTAATTAAAATAGGTAATTCACTGTCTGATTCTGAAATTTCAGGTTTAAAAAGAGGCGGACATGATCCTCTCAAAGTATATTCTGCATATAAAACGGCAGAAGCAGCTGATGGACCAGCAGTAATATTAGCACATACAGTAAAGGGTTGGGGCATAGATTCCTTTGAAGGAAGAAACTCAACTCATCAAAAGAAGAAAATGAGTCTAGAAGACTTATCGGCATATAAGGATAGATTAGGTTTAGAAATAGAAGAAAGCGAATTGGAAAATAGTCCCTTTTATTCTCTAGATAAAGATTCAGATGAATATAATTATTTGATTTCNAAAAGAAATGAATTAGGTGGCTTTNTACCATCGAGAACTGTNCCAAAAATAGAAATAGATTTACCAAACAATGATGTTTATTCTGATTTTAATGAAGGAACACCAGAAGGGCAAAAGGTATCTACAACAATGGCNTTTGTCCGATTACTAAGAAAAATAATGAAATCAGATATAGGAGATAAAGTAGTTCCAATTATCCCTGACGAAGGTAGGACTTTTGGTATGGACCCATTATTCAGTGAATTTGGAATATACTCTCACCAAGGCCAAATTTATACTCCTGTAGATCATAAAATGCTTCTTAACTATAAAGAATCAAAGGCAGGACAAATCCTCGAAGAAGGAATATCAGAGGCTAATGCCATAGCATCATGGATTGCCAGTGCTACTTCATATTCACATGCCAATACTCCTACATTGCCGTTTTATACATTCTATTCGATGTTTGGTTTTCAACGAGTTGCTGACCAAATTTGGAGTGCTGCCGATGCACGTGCCCGAGGTTTTCTAATGGGTGCAACTGCAGGAAGAACTACCCTAAATGGTGAGGGATTACAACATCAAGATGGACATAGCCTTCTTATTGCATCAACTGTCCCATCTTGTAAAGCTTGGGATCCTGCTTATGCATATGAATTATCGACGATCATTAGGCATGGGATAGATGAGATGTGGGGTCAGGAATTAGATTTTTTCAATTATATCATGTTATACAATGAAAATCAACAACAACCTCCAAAACCTCATGGAGTAGATGAAGGAATAATTAAAGGAGCATATAAGTTAATTAAATTAGAAGATAATAAAAACACCAAAGTGAGACTACTCGGCTCTGGTCCAATATTAAAATATGTGATAGATGCACATAATTTATTGAAATCAGATTTTAACATTGATTCAGAAGTTTGGTCTGTAACATCGTACGGTGAATTAAGAAGAGAAGGTCTTAACATACAGCGTAATAATACATTATTCCCTCACGATGTTAGAAAATCATATGTTGAAAATTGTTTTGGAGATAATATGCCAACCGTTGCAGTTTCTGATCATATTTCGGCAATACCTGAAATGATCCAAAGGTGGATCGGTGGACAATTTATTGTTTTGGGAACTGATGGATATGGCCGTTCCGATACAAGAGAGGCACTACGAGAATTTTTTGAAATAGATACAAATAATATTGTTTTAGGCGCATTATCCGCTTTGGAAAAGGAAGAGCAGATACCAATCGGCAGTGTTGAAAACGCTGTAAAAACTTTAGGCATCAATAGAGAAAGGAAAGATAAAACTGAGTGAAAAAAATGCGAAGATTTGTTAATTGGTTTCGAAATTCTTTCCGTATGATCACCTGGATATTTTCTACTACGTATATTACATATAGAAGACTTCCCGAAAATTCTCAAAATGAGATATATGAAATTGCTAAAAATCCTAGTAAATGGGGTAATTCGATCGAAAAGGCATGGGATATCTCTAAAATTTCTGCAGAACACTTTAAAAACACATCTGAAACTCTTGCAAACATCGCGATAGGAAGAAAAATATCAAAAAAACGCAGGAAAGAAGTACAAAACGATTTGGCTACCTTAAGTGTATTAATACCTCCTTTGCGTGTATTTATGATTCCAGGGAGTCATATATTATTGGGAATACTCTCAAGAGTTACTCCTTGGAGATTAATACCTGATGACTGGATTCCAATAAAAGCTCTGAAGAAAATTAGAGAAGAAAATACAGATTTGCAATTGGAAAAAGAAAGTAAAATAATCACAAAACTACTCAGGAGAAAGAAGAAGTAACACTATTATCATTTAATGAAAAATTGCTTTCAAGTATCTCTTTGATAGTTACCCAGTCAGGAGTTGTACCATCAATCCATTCATATCTATGGCCAGGTATTAGACGCCAGTCTTCAGGCAGTGAATTAAGTANTTTACGTGCATTTTTCAAACTATTTATTTGTGCAGATGGATCGCTTCCAGGCAAATCAACTCTTCCAGAATATGCTGTAAATAATAAATCTCCNGCATGATATATTCCATGACCATGAAATGTAACNTGCCCTGGAGCATGCCCTGGAGAATGAGTTACTTTGAGCATGATTCCTCCTACAGACCATTCTATGGTACTATTTGGTGCATTATCCCATGTGTGTGTAAAGTCTACCTTNCCAAATAATTCACCATGAACATAATCATTCATATCAGCATCTTCATGTCCAAAAACTTCGATATTGGGTACTAATTGTACCATTTTTTCGTATCCCCAAGTATGGTCTCTGTGAGTATGTGTATATAGCAAATGTGTTGGGCATAAACCTTCACCTTTTAGTACATTAAACCAACTTTCTGAATCAAATGGGTCAATTATTACAACTACTTTATTAGTCCTATCAATTATGGCAGTATTCATATTCATAAAATCTCCCATTTGGGTTACCCAGACTTCTATACCATCACTTCTGATATCGATATCAAACTCTCCGTCTCTTAGCATAAATAGACCCAGACGTCTATCAGAGATAGGTGTGATGGTGTAATCAAAGGGGGATAGTTCAAATCAGATATAATATGTGGCTTGGTTTGGTAAGAATGACTTTTTACGCCCCAGCATCTTGTCCTTTTTTTATAAATACAAAAATTATAAGCTATTTAGTCTATTAAAAATTGATAATCGAGGATGATAGAATGATATATGATGTTCAAAATTCCGAATTACATTGGCAGAAGGAATGGGCAAAAGCTAAAGTTTTTGATTCAGAAATAGATTTATCCAAACCTAAATTCTACTGTTTAGAAATGTTTCCTTATCCTTCTGGAAATATGCACATGGGTCATGTACGTAATTATTCCATAGGAGATTCTATAGCTAGGTTTCAACGTTTAATGGGGAAAAATGTACTTTATCCTATGGGTTATGATTCATTCGGAATGCCTGCTGAAAACGCTGCAAAAAAAGAAAATGGCCATCCTCACCATGTAACACATAGAAATATTACCAGCATCAGACAAGATCAAGAAAGGATGGGATATTCTTATGATTGGAATAGATTTTTAGCAACTTCCGATGTTAATTATTATCGTTGGAATCAAGAAATTTTCTTAATGTTTAATGAAAGGGGATTGGTTGAGCGTAGAACTGCACCAGTTAATTGGTGTAATGAATGTGACACAGTATTAGCAAATGAACAAGTGAAGAATAATCGTTGTTGGAGATGTGGATTAGAAGTAATTCAGAAAGACATGTCACAATGGTTTCTCAAAATGTCAGATTATTCTGATGAATTACTCGATGAACTTGATAATATCACATTCCCTGAAAATGTAAAAACAATGCAAAGAAACTGGATTGGCAGGTCTCATGGTGCAAATATAGATTTTATGATATGTAATCATGAATCAAAAATTAGCGTATTTACAACTAGGCCAGATACCATCTTTGGAGCCACATTCGTCACTCTATCACCAGATCACCCATTATGTGAGGAATTATGTAAGAACACTGAATGGGAATCAGGTTGGAGAGAATTAAAAGCAGAATGTCTAAAAATGTCAGAATTTGAACGTATAAATATGCTAAAAGAGAAAAAAGGTGTATTTCTTGGAAAATATGCCATTAATCCATTAAGTAAAGAGGAAGTTCCTATATATGCTGGAAATTTTGTAGTATCTTCATATGGTACCGGGGCTGTCATGGCAGTTCCAGGACATGATCAGCGAGACTTTGACTTTGCAAAAAAATATAATTTGCCAATTAGAAGGGTACTGGTGGAAAAAGAAAGTGACGATCCTGAAGAGTTACTAACCTCAGCATTTGAAGGATATGGTCCGATGGTTAATTCGCCAATTGATGGATATGATGGATTATCTGGTGATGAAGCAAAAAACGCTGTAATTGAATCATTAAAGAGAGAACAATCAGGAGAAGGAACTACACAATATAGACTCAAAGATTGGCTTTTATCAAGACAAAGATTTTGGGGAACACCAATCCCTATGATACATTGTGATTCATGTGGAGTAATTCCAGTGCCAAGAGAATCATTACCAGTTGAACTACCATTAGATGTTATTTTCACAGAAGATCAAAGTGGAAATCCTTTGGATCAACATTCTGATTTTGTAAATGTTACTTGCCCTGAATGTGGTAAAATGGCAAGAAGGGAAACTGATACGATGGATACTTTTTATGACTCTTCTTGGTACTTTATGAGATATTGTGATTCTAATAATGATAAATCTCCTTTTGATAAAGAAATTACTGATTATTGGATGGAAGGCGGAATAGATTTGTACATTGGAGGCATTGAACATGCAGTCATGCACCTCCTTTATGCACGTTTTTTTACTAAAATTTTAAGAGATGCAGGGTTAATATCTACTGGTGAACCATTTGGAAGATTAGTCTGCCAAGGAATGTTAAATTCTCCAACACCATTCTGCTCCAGATGTAATATCGATTATCATGTGGATTATTTCGATAAATCATGCCCTACTTGTAATGATAAATTAAATTCTCGATCTTCAAAGATGAGCAAATCACTGGGTAATACAGTCAGTCCCGGAGATATGATAGAAATATACGGGGCAGATACTGTAAGACTGTTCATATTATTTGGTGCAAATCCTGAAGCAGGCATGGATTGGTCTGATAGTGTTTTAGAGGCTAATAATAGACAAATGAATTCAATAATTGAAGCCATAAATAACGGTTTAAATATGGAAAATATAGAAAGTAAAATGGATAATTGGCTTTTGTCTAAATTGCGTAAAAATCAAGTTTTATGGATAAAATCAATGTCTAATGTTGGAATTCGAGAAGGCGTAATGTTAAGTCATTTTTCAATGCTTTCCGATTGGTCTTGGTATTGTCGAAGAGGAGGAAATAATTACAAAATTGCCAAATCATTCATCAAAGGATGGTTACCTATGATTTCTCCAGTCACCCCGCATGTTGCAGAAGAATTCTGGTACAGATTGAATGAAGATGGACTTTTAGCATCATATATTTTGCCTGAAATAACTGAACATGAAGATGATTCTTATGTATTGGCACAAGAAGAATATCTCAGAGGCGTAATAGATTCTGCTAGAAATGTCAAGGGTTTAGCTCAGCGGCATTCTAATCAGAAAATTACTACCTTAACTATCCAAACCTCACCAGAATGGAAAAAAAATCTAGCTAAAGAGGTTATTAAATTACAGAAAGAGGATTTTAGTTTTAAAAAAGAAGGAATAAATTATCTAAAATCATTATCAATATTTGCAAAAGATGAACTTAGAGCGGAAATTTTTCAAACATGGAATAATTTGACTCTGGGGAGTAAGAAAAAGAGAGGAAGAGTATTTACATGGTCAGATAATGATAAGAAACTTATAGAGTCTTCATTAAATGAATCAGAATTTTTGAAATCTAATCAGGAGTTTTTATTGAAAGAATTAGATTTAAAGTCAATATTTATCTATTCTGTAGGAGAAGGCATAGATGTTGCAGGGAAGGCAAAAGTAGCTTTCCCGTTAGATCCAGGAATGTCATTTGCATAATTACATCTGACATTTTTTCCTTTTCTCTCGGTGGGTTCATGGACTTACTCAATATCCCACATCTGTTGCCCAATCGTTCTGAGCCAAAAAATAATCGCGATAGACGGCGTAGCCGCGCACGTCAAGAAAAAATCCAAAATTCTTCCAAGAACAAATCAATTCGCGTTGATGACAAAGAAGCAATAGAAAGAGCAATTTCCAGATTCAATATAGATCCTCTCCCAAAAGGTATCCCTAGTCTAATAGATCCTCCTCCTCAGATAATTGAATTAGAGTGGATTACTAATGGAATTCCAAAATCAATGCAAAAAACTGTTGGTGAATTAGTCTGCCTTCCAGGAGAGTTTGGATGGCTACCAGAGAAGCGTGTATCAGAAATAGCGGAAAAAATAGAACATCTTTCTATTTCCCTTGAGCAAGCACTTTCTTTACGATCAGCATTAAATCAGGAAAAAAGTGTTTATTCTCATGGAAGATTAATGGGTCGTTCTAATGAACTGAGAAGTAGATATGACGCAGGTCAAGGTGTGCTTTCCCTTTCAAAAAAGTTTGATGCTCCTCCAGTTAATACCTTTCGAGCCATACTAACGGGGCGCGGGTGGTCAAAAAATAAAATAAAAGAAACTCTAAAATCTCCTAACAGACTAAATGAAAGGGATAGGCAAGAATTTAAATTGGCTGAAGAGAATGATAAAGTGAGTTCGGTTAATCAATCCGAAACTCAATCCGCAGCTGAAATTTTTGAAGAAATATTATGTGACTATTTTTCATCTCTAGGTATTAGATTTAGAAGACAAGAAGAACTTCTTAAAGAACAAAAAAAATCTGAAGGAAGAGCAGTAATAACCCCGGATTTATTACTTCTTGATGATGTTAGAATAAATGGTATCCCATGTGCTTGGATAGATGCTAAACATTTTTTCGGTGCCGATTTAAAATTTCCTAAGAAGAAAACACAGAAGCAAGTTGATAGATATGTGAAAGAATATGGCCACGGTGCTATTGTTTATCGTCACGGTTTTTGTGAAAGTTTACAATTAAATGGAGCAATCCAACTCGATTCAAGTCCTTTGAACTTGAAACCACTTGCAGATTTCCATGAAAAAACCTCTAATAATAAAAATCTATAAATTATTAGATAAACTAGTAACATTTGTTTCGAAACCAGCTTCATTAAATTTATTACATATTTTATCGATTTCAAAATTATTCAAATCTAAATTTTTTGGTACTATAACTATACTCTGCCCCAGCATACAGAGTAAAGAGACGACATATTCTTCTAAATGACAATCTTTAATCAAATTATTAGATTCAAGGAGCAATTCATTTCTTTTAGAATCCATTATCAATTCACTATCAATAACAAATTTTTCTGCTGATTCAATTAATTCCTGCCAACGACTTCTGTCCCAACTCCCTTTACTAATTGTTTTCATCGCCTTTTTACCTGAAGAAGTTATTTTCTCCTTCCACTCAAGATTATCAATATAATTTGCCGTATGCTTTCCAGTTTTCGATTTCCAAGCCAATATCAACGGTATTTTTTCAAACCACCCCTCTGCCTTACCTGGTCCAGAATTTAGTTTTTCACCACTGTAAGGAGAACCTACTGCGATTCTTCTTTCCACGCCACCCGCAGATAATGCAGTAATGTCCCCTAGTCCAGTAGATCTAATGCGTTCCACTTTATGAGCTACCAAATATGATCTCCTACGACTCTCTTCATGAGCAATACCTAAAGCCCTTTGAAATGAACTGGCCGCTGCAATTGCTCCTGCACCAGACATTCCAAAGCCCTGAGAGACTGGTAATGACATTTTGATATTCAATTCCCAAGAATAATCACCAATTTCAGGTATCTCATCAAATAATATTTTAATCACTTCTTCGTAAAGTTCATCATCTCCATCTCCATCAATATAATTTATTTTAAGCTTAAAATCACCCTCTTCTCCTCTGGTAATAGCCTCTACGCCACTTTTTAAACAAAGTCCTGCACCAAAACTCCCCTGCTCCTCTATTTTTTTCGATTTATCCATTATCGCGAAAAATAATGTAACATGACCGCCACATACACCTCTTCCGAGTTTCACAGTCATATATTTGCTACAACCTTTTCAGACAAGAAGTCTTTCTTAATTAAAGAGCAGATACAATATCTTGAGATATATTATCAAAACGAGCAGATAACTCTTCAGTGGCTTTTTCAAAAGCGACACGAGGAGTCATAGAACCATCTGTTTCAAAAGATAGGATGAATTCTTCGGGAACTTCTTCAATTACAATCGCATCTTTAAATTCTCTCATTTCTTCAGTTCCTTCTCCTACATGGTGTAATTCTCTTTCAAGAATTTCAACCTTTTCAATATCTTCTAATTTACCATTTTTGAAATCCTTTTCTGTAATTTCTAAATCTAAATCCCAAAGAATTTTTGATTTAGATTTATTTTTTATTACTCCAATTTTTCTTGATGTAAAAGAAACGCCACACACTGGAGACCATTTTGCATGATCACGTCCTCTTCCCATAATAGCGGTAGCAAAGAACTCAATCATCTGGCCTTTGTATAATTTAGTAATAGGTATTTCCTTAAATTCATCTATAATACTTAATGAATCATCACCCATTGGCTTCATATCTCCAGCATATATCATTTTTCCTTCTTCTGTTCCAAATGCTTTACAAGCATAAATAACAGAACATTGAGGACAACCTCTTTGATCTTCTATCAAGTCTTTGCATGAGGGGCACATATTTTGAAAATAAAAATCATCATGACGTGTGACTATTGGTACCATCGCCAACCTTTGAGCCACAGTTTCATCAGGAATAGGGCCAGTACTTTCCCAAGTTTCTCCATCCTGTTCTACTAGTCCTAGCTCAAATCTTACAGTATCAATAGCCATTTTAGGTGTATCTACCATCAAAGTTCTTCTAATAGCGTTTAACAACGACCTATCTGCTTCTGTAAATAGAATTTTTATACTGTTTAATTTTTCATTGATAATTTTCACTTTAACCACATTATCACCTCATACTCTCCTTCCACGTCTTCCGCCTTTACTTTTTGTACCATCTGTTGGAATTGGAGTAACATCTTCTATACGTGTTATTTGTACTCCTGCCCTAGTCAAAGCCCTTATTGCGGCTGTAGCACCTGGAGCATTATTGGACCTATTTCCTCCAGCACCTCTGTATTTTACAATCACTTGATTAAAATTCTTTTCACCCAGCATTTCTGCAATTCTTTCCGCGGCTCTTGTTGCAGCAAATTGTCCTCCAGAATCGCTACCTCCTTTGGTAACCATTCCTCCAGAAACTTTGCAGATAGTTTCACATCCAGTCAGATCGGTAGCAGTGATTAGTACATTATTGAATGTACTGTATATGTGTAGAATTGCTTTATGACTCATTCTTTTCTCTCCTCCTCTGGAATTGTATCTTCTACGGTTGGAGCATTTTCTGAATCAGTTTTAATTTTCTCTATAAATTCTTCAGTAGCTTCTCTTATTTCTACATGATCTTCTTCTTCATCAGTTTCTACAACTCTAAATCTTTCTAATTCTTGGCGAAAAATAGAATTCTCATCTATAAATGGAGAATTTGAATTGTATTGTAGTAATTCTTCTTCTTCTTTTAGTATGTGGTAACCAGGAACAGTCATTTTNTGTTCACCAATTGAAATATGNCCATGCATAATTAATTGTCTAGAAGATCTCATTGTTGGTGCTAAACCACGTCTGTAAACAACGGATTGCAATCTTCTTGAAAGCATTTGATCGATATCAATTTGGAGTACATCTCCAACACTTGCACCCTCAGGAAGTAAACCTTTTTTTGTCAAGGAAGAAATCAATTGNTCTTTTTCTTTAGCAAAATGACCTTCCGAAGTATCAACCCTACCAATTAATTTCATTGCTTGATTTCTATATCTTCGTAAACTTGTCCTTTCTTTCCAAATTTCTTTCATACCACCAGTTTTTTTGAGCCCATATTTTTCTTTAAGTGCATGCTCCTCGTCAATTCTTGCTTGCCTCCAAGGATGTGTTGGTGTTTGTGTTTTAGACCTAGAAAATTTTGGATCACCCATTCATCATCACCTATCTACTTTTTCTTTTGAACTCCAAGAGTTGCACCAGACCTTCCATTAGCTCTAAGTCTTTGACCACGAACTTTGTGTCCACTTCTGTGGCGCATACCTCTGTAAGTTTTCATCCCAGCAAGCCTAGCAATATCATCATCACGTGTTAATTTAACTTCGAGTGAGACCAAATGGGCATCTTCATTACTTTCTAAATCTCTTTGACGATTCATTAACCACCATGGTGAGATAGTTGCATAATCATCGATAGTAGATCTCAGNGAATCTTTTTCTTCACCAGTTAAAAGACCCCCTAACTTTTTACTATCTATTCCTGATAATCTACAAATCTGCTGCGATGTTCTTAGGCCAATACCTTTAATCGAGGTTAAACCGATAGATATGGGACTAAGACCATCTATGTCACTTTCTGCAATTCTAAATATATAAGAGAAGTCATCTCCTAACTTGGATTCATCAATCTTAGCCATTCCGGTTCCCCCGTGTTCACTGTTTCCAGTGGCCCTATGGGCATCTTCGCGACTTACCATTCTTATTTGAAAGGAACGGATGAATAATCATAGGACTTTTTGATTTATTTTTCTTCTTTACATACGACATATAGTAGGTGATTGGTTAATCCTCTATCTAATTCAATGTCTATCATAAAAGCCTTTGAACCATCACTTCCTTTTAATTCGGCATCCAATCTACGTTGTATTTTTGGGTGTACTTCTGGATCAATATTGCACCTTAGTGTAACTTTGTTTATTCCATATCTACCCGCAGCAGCTGCCACTTGCCCTATAGTTCTCAATTCTGGAGGAGTTAATCTGTGTTGGACAACCTTGCCACTACAAACTACAAATTCTGATAAGTCGTCNTTATCTAACAGAGGCTCTGTATGTATAATTAGAGGGCGTCTCCCCTCTATTCTTAGCCAAGAGTATCCACAATTAGGAGACATTACCTTTTTCACCCAAGATTCTTGCAACCCACTTTTAAGCAAAGATGCATCAATTACAGAAATCCAGGAACCAAATGGGGGCGGAGAGTTTAGTTTGACAGTTTTAGATATCTCTGGAGAGCCTTCAATCTTGGCCATTATATTCTTTCTCCCGACTCTAATACACCTATGACTCTTTTTTGAAGAAATAGATCCAATCCAAACTGATAATCTATCAACTCTTCCTCCTCCTTGACTTAACCATTCCCAGGTTCTTGGCACTCCTGGGAAAGTGGTTTCTAATAGAGAATTAACCATATTTCTTTGTTGACCATCCAATCTGGGAGACAAATCTAACAAAACTGCAGGCCCCCTAGGTCCAATTTGCAGATATTCATTCCAAGAATTCAATAATTCTTTGAGAGAAGGTTTCATTTCCTCGATTTTATGATTTTGCGCATCTCTCGGTCTAGCAGGATCTAAATGTAACATCGCTATTGGAGGATGTGCTCTTGTACCAGCATCACGTAAACTTTTCCAAAATGCACTCATTGCTTCTCCTGCTTTAGTACCATCACCGACAAGCACCCTATCCATCGTTCTTTGAATATCATCTTTGTCAGAGGTAGCATACATGTTTGCAGCACATAATACTGCTACNTCTTTTTCAATCTCAATACCTAATGCTGGCCTCCTCAGACCTTTTGTTAATGCAATTAATTGTACACCAGATCCAGCTGCTGCATCTAATATTACGCCTGCTGGCAAATCTTCTGTGTTTATTTGACTAGATCTGATTTTAGCAATATTCCAAGGCGTAGATAATTTCCTCATATCATCGTTCATGAAAAAACTTGGTTCACCCTTTCTATTAGCCCTTGGTTTAATTATTTTCTCAGCCTCTTTTACAATCGTCTCAGAAGGCAACAAGTCTTCATGTGTATGGTCAGACACAACCTACCGTAACCGAACTTAGTCAAGTTTCTTTCGTGCCTATATCTAAGAAACCGGGGCTCTATCTAATTTTAATTCAAANCGAAGCCAGACATTTTCTAACTCATGACCATCTTCATTTCCATATGCAATTGGAGGAGGAAGTAATGTAGTATGTGTAGTTCCAGTGTCTAAACCTGGCATTAAAGCACCTCGATCATTATCAATATCTAAACCAATTAAAGACCAGCCAAAACCATGAATCGATACCCAAGGATCTCCAGAACCNTCTGCCCATGTACCTGAATCTAACTCTTCATTAGTATCTGCATTCCAAACTGTATATTGTACCTCTACGGCATCACCATCGGTTATATGGACATCTCTTTGTTCTACGCCNGAAAATATATTAATATCTAATTTAACTTCTGAATTGGGGACAGCAACATGCTTTACATCTATACTAATTTCCTGTTCAGAAACACTATCTAGTAATTCAATTTCTATAATTATACTTTCTTTACCCTCTATCCCATTTATAATTACACTATTCTCTCCAGTAACAGCAAAAATGACATTAATAACATCTATTGTNAGCAACAAATCTAATGTTTCATTACCTCTATTGTATATTGCAACACTCGCACGATCACCTTCTCCTTGGTGTTCCCAATCACATCTCAATTCACCCGGATAAAGAAATAAATCGTCTTGTTCTGCTAGACTATTTTCTGGCCATTCCCAATCTCCCTCTCTCGATTCACATGTATCAAATAGTAAATCTGCTTCCCATAACCATCTTCCATTCGATTCTAAGACTTCCGAGTTGGTTGATTCAAATGGATCTAAATTATCTAAGAAATTTTTAGCAGAAATACCAAGCCATACTGAAGTTAGAATTATCATTATTAATGTCATACTGGATAATACTAAAGCTACTCTTGGAATTGCCATCCTGTTTAACCCAAGAGGAATAGGGGGATGCTCAATTTCATCAGGAGTATCTGATATCCAAGACCTTGTCACAATACGTTGTAAAGGCCATCTAACATCAAGGTTAGCATTTAAAGAGTGAAAAATAATAGTTTCTCAGTCTTTTAATAATTCTTTCTCATTCGAAATTCCTAGCCAACCAATAATTCCTAATTCAATTGCAATAAGACTTAACAGAATAAGAATATTATTTTGATTAAATATTTCATTTACAAATATAAGACTAAATAATAAAGCTAAGATCAAATCGATTAATCCCCATATTCTTAGAATCTTCCTAAACTGAATTATTCCAATAATCCATACAATTGTTGAAACTGAAATCATCAATAAACTAAAGTATATTTCATTGANATATCCGGTTGTAATTAGTCCACCAATTATCAGAATATGCGAATCAATAGCCAGAACCATACTCCATCTTTCTTTACCAAATTTACTTGTTACAGATAATGCTACAAGAAGTACAATTCCTATTGTTAATGTCAAATTAGGNATAATATTCAGAATACCATCAGACCATGCTCCAAATGCATAAGCAGCAAGAACAATACCTAGAATTCCCAATCCAGTTGTAGTTGTTTGTTTTGACAAAAATCCTTGCCTTATTGTACTAAATGCAGCTAGTATTCCAGCAGGACCAAAAGAAACCATCACAACTGCTAAGTTTCTCACACCCCTATTACTTCTAACATCATTATTTTTATATTTTATTTCTCTCTTATTTACTATCCAAAAATCACAAATTAATACCACTATTAATAAAAACTCTAGCAAAATCCAAGGAAATCCCCATTGTAAGAAATTATCTCTATCTCCGATTTCATGGAAAGGATTTACTGTAAATGGGAATGGTAGAGATTCATTCATGAGAGTCCCCACAATTCTGTTAATAAGAATTGGAANCAAAAACCAATCAATAGCCACTGGGATTCTATCAATTAAATTATCTTGGTACATTATCGAGATAATTACTANCTGCATAATAATGACCGCTAAAATAGATATATCCAACATTTCTGTATTACTACTTAGTGGACCAATATGAGAAATATTGTGTATTATCACTAATCCGCAAATAGAAACTGCAATTGGAATTTCTATGCCTAAAATATGCAGTAACTTAATTTCTAGTGATTTAGATCTATATTTTGCAATGGCTACTAGTATACTTGCGAATAATCCTACCATTAGTAAAATCAATGCATTTTGACCTGAAGTCAGTGCATTAACACTGGCAAATGTAAAAACTATTCCTAACATTGTAAGAATAATTATCGGTCGATGAGTGACATCTGAAATGTACAATTGTTCCATAGTTTTAGCTTCATTCATCTCTCTGTTACGCTTTCTTGTTTCTTTCATTGATGCTACCAATGGATTATATTGTTTGATTATATTATTATCTTCAACATNAGCATATTTTTGATTTTCGGTATTCTGAACATTCGCTAACCCTATTCTATGTTGCTTTAGATTAATAGTTTTCAATTCAGCTTTCAATTCTCCTCTTGCAACTAACCAAATTGACATGAAAACAAATAATACTACAGAAAGGTATTTCGGAAGAATCAGTTCTATNTGCCAAGTCAACCCAATCAGACTCATGATTAGAAANAAAGATGCTAAAGTAGATTTAAGAATTTTTTCAATTGCTTCTGCCCTTTTCAGATATATGGTTATTAATATTGTAGTACACAATAGAGCAACCCATGCGATTTCTAAGTCTGGTAAATATCCAGTATTAGATAATTTATTACTAATATTTCTTCTAAATATNGATATCAATAATGGCACACTCATTAATGACATTCCAGTATGAATATGTTCGCTTACGTCGCCATAAAGAACTGGTAATACTGAGATAAGCATTATAATTATGAAAAACTCATCTAATCCATGTTCCCATTGTAAAATTCCTATTGAAACTGNAATGATAATCAGTAAATTATTTTTTTGCCCAATCCTGTAGTCCAATATTTCAGAAATAATATGTATCATAATTAATAATGTTAAAACAAATAATAATGTCAATGAATTAAAACCACCTAGTTGACAAATTATTATTATTGAAATCATAGGTAACCATAATCCCATGCCCCATAATTGAAATATTTCTGAATCTCTAATGGTTGCCGAAATTTCTGTTAAGCCCAGAAATTTTGATGCCAAATTGACATTGGATTTTCCTAATTTAATGTTAACAACAGACATCAGTAATAATGAAATTGATAAATATNAAGCCAAAGGATAAATTTCCAAATCTAAAGAATTATTCCAATTTGTAGAGTTTTTAACTATAAAAAATGTTTTTACGATCTCTTCAATAATTTTTTCCAATATTATCCATACCCAAGGCGATAGTACAGTTACTCCTGCTAGTGCAGGAGATTCTCTCTTTATGGCCAGTGCTGCAGTTCCTATGTGTAACAAAGAAAGAAGAGCAAGTAATAATACCCCGCCATCTCCTCCTAAATCTGAAGATTTTGTAGGTACTAGTAGGACTAGAATAATTAGAACCAATACTGAACCAATCCAAAGTACCCTATCACTTACACTATTTTGATCTCTAAGTAGTATAAATCCTGTTAGTATTGAACCAAATATTGTAAAAATATCATATTTATCAAGTAATAAATTATTAGTTATTTGATTCCCAAATAATAATAAAATAATAAAAAAAGGTAAAGTTATGAATATTGGTTTTATTATCCTATCAGTTTCTACTCCTCTCACTCTAAGATATGATCCTCCAAAAGCAGTACAAAGAAATGTTACCATCCCAAGTGCATATCCTAAATCTTGTCTATTTGCTGCTATAGAAAGAAATGCACCAATCATCCCGAGAGAAATTGAGACCCCCCATAGTCCTGGTTTTCCTAAACCGCTGACTTTGAAAGCAATCGAAAACCAATTTTCCTTTTTTGCAAACTTAGCTGCCATTGAAGCATTAAGGCCAGTAATAGACATCAAAAGCAAGAATAATAGTAAAGATGAATCAAGCTTAAGAATAACCAATTCTCCTATTTTAAAACCATCCGTAATGGCATGCATACCAACCCATAAATTGGAAGCAGCAATACCAAGAGATGCCAAATTTCCTGATTTTCTATGTATAGCTAAACTATGTATAATTATTGTTGAAATAAAAATCATACCTGCTACTCCTTGTTCTCCAAGTACAGAACCAGTCGTTGAACCGATTGCTAACAGAACTAAAGTGGATTGTGCAGCGATAGCATCGTGATTATGCCTGTAGGCAAAATATAAATTAACGAAAACCAAGAAAATTAATGATAATACCAAAACCTCTACACTAATAAAATTCCAATTTCTAAACTCAATAATTAGTCCATATAATACCTTCATTGAAATTATAACCCATGTAACTCCAAGCATTTTCATTTTTTCGTTTGGTATCCATATTTCTCCAAGAGTAAACCCAAATCCAGCCAAAAAAATTAAGATTATGGTTGCTAAATATGGAGAAAATGTGTTACCTACTTGAATACTAATAATACTGTAAATAAATATCATTGTGACCATTATTGACCAATGTATTCTTCTTTCTCCTTCTATTGATATTTCTGTTACTATATCGTTAACAGGTGTATTTTTTTTTATTCCATCCCTTTGAATGATTCCCGACGCATCATCCTGATCATCCTGAAAAGGATCAAATAGATCTCCAAAAGCCTCATCTTTTTCCTGTTTCATTTTTTCAGTATTTTCGCTTGTTTCGTTTTTGATATCTATTCCTTCAAGTTGAACATCAAAATCAATTTTGAATTTACGTTCTCGGATAATTCGGTCTTCGTTATCCTCTTCATCCATTAGTTATTGAGGATAGCATAACCGGCATAAACAAAACCCTTGTAAATAACCAAACTCTATTCTTTTTGATTCAAAACAATATCACTTCCGTAACACTTGAAACCAAAGTGCCTGTCCTGAAGTTCGCAGAGGTTCAAAAATGTCAGAGGCCTCTGATAAATTATTTACTCCGATATCTAATCATGGATTGAATCCAAAAGGACAGTTACATTTGAACAATGGATGGGAATATTTGCATAAAAAATCTGTTCAGTTGGAAGAAGCAATTTTTACTTATGATGGAGTATTATTAGCAACGACTGGTGAGAGAACTGGAAGATCTCCCAATGATAGATTCATCGTAAAAGAAACCGGTCTTGCAGATGATGTCTGGTGGGGGGACGTAAATCGCTCAACAACTCCATATACATTTGAAATACTTTTAGATAAAATACAAGAACATCTAGATAATGTTGATAACTTATTTGTTAAAGATGCATTTTGTGGAGCAGATGTAAATTATAGAATGCCTGTCAGATTAATTACAGAAAAAGCATGGCATGCTGCCTTTATGCACAATATGTTCATTCGGCCAACATCCGAAGAAATCTCAAAACATGTTCCAAAATATACTATATTACATGCTCCTGAACTTAAAGCCAATCCAAAAAAAGATGGAGTAAATTCAGAAGTATTTGTAATTCTTGCTTTAGATAGAGGTTTAGTTATAATTGGCGGTACTCATTATGCTGGTGAGATAAAAAAAGCGATATTTACAATAATGAATCATATCTTGCCTGTAGATGGATTACTTCCAATGCATTGCTCCGCTAATACAGGGAAAGATGCAGCCCTGTTCTTCGGTCTATCGGGAACAGGAAAGACTACACTTTCTGCCGATTCTAATAGAGCGTTAGTGGGTGATGATGAACACGGTTGGTCAAGAGATGGTATTTTCAATTTTGAAGGTGGTTGTTATGCTAAGNTAATTGATCTAAAAAAAGAAGATGAACCTGCAATATATGCTACTACAAAAATACCTGGCTCAATTNTAGAAAACGTTGTCTTAAATGCAGANAAAACCCCNGATTTTAAGAATAAAACANTNACTCAAAATACTCGTGGTTCATACCCTATCGAATATATTCAAAATCGTACATCAAATTCCATGGCAGGGCACCCAAGAAATATCGTTTTCTTGACGTGCGATGCCTTTGGAATCCTTCCTCCTTTATCGAAATTGACCCCTGAACAAGCTGCTTACCATTTTATTTCAGGCTATACTGCCAAAGTAGCGGGAACTGAGATGGGAATAAAAGAGCCTCAGGCAACATTTTCTACATGCTTTGGTGAACCATTCATGCCTCGGCATCCAAGTGTTTATGCAGATCTTCTTTCAAAGAAAATTAAAACTCACAATGCAAAATGCTGGTTAATAAATACCGGATGGGTTGCTGGCGGATATGGCGAAAGTAGTAGAATAAAAATTAAATGGACTAGAACCTTATTGAATGCTGCATTAAACGATGAGATAGATGAAAATGATTACATTANAGATCAGAGATTTGGTTTCTCGGTACCAACCCATTGCCCAGGAGTTCCAAATTCAATTTTACAACCTAGAGAAACATGGTCTGATAAGAAAAAATTTGATAATGTAGCAAATTTGCTATCAAAGATGTTCATAGAAAATTTTGAAAAATATATTGATAAATGTAGTCAAGAAGTTATTGATGCTTCCCCAATAGTTCTAGATTAAATTTTTAATTTTTCAATTTTTTTATAAAATAATCCNAGTACTGCGGGAGTAATAATCATACTAGCAATAAGAGATAAACCTATCATGATTGAACAGAATAATCCGAACGTNGAGAAAAATCCCATTTCTGATTGATTTATCACTGCAAATCCTGCTATATCTGAAGCTGCAGAGCCAAATAATGCAAGGCCTGAAGCACCACCTACTACTTTCAACGCTGNTTGCTCATCCAACCCTTTCTCCCTTTCTTCTTTATATCTCTCGATAATATGAATCACATAGTCTATTCCAACTCCAAGTGAGATTGCGGCAATAGATACTGTCACCATGTTTAATCCATATCCTGCAATTTCAATCATTGCATAAAGCCAAATAATTACTAAAAATATTGGTGCAGTTGTCATTATTGCTATCGTAAAGGCTACAAAACCCCAAGTGAACGATAAAATAATTGTCAATATACCTACCAAAATAGCTTCCTTTATTCCAACTAAGACATAGACTATAGATCCTATTAGGAAGGCCGAAGAAAGAGATTTTATAGAAAATTTTACCCAATCCTTCCTTATTATATCAAAACTATTTTTAAATGAAAGATTATTTCTAAAACCCCACCAAATTGTAAACATACAAAATACTAAACCTAACAACAAAGTATCTTGCATTTCGTCTTGCATTGAATTTGCAGCAACAAACCTAATCACCGGATCTCCAGTTTGAATNGCCCAAGTTATTGGGTATTCTTCATGGTTGAACCCTCTTTCAATGGATGATCGTTCACTTATTGGATTTAGTGATAAATTCTGGAAAGGCAACATATCTCTTTGTAGTTGTTTTAATGCAGGTTCAATTAACGCAAATTGTTCGGGGTTAGATAGACCAAATCGCATACTCATTTTAGTATATTTTGGCATTTCACCAGAAGTAGTTAGCCATGGTTTTTCGATATCTATTTCATCATCTGTATGAATATATTCTGAAATTATTGTTACTGGTAAGGCGGGATAACCACCGGCAGCCGGAACTCCTTTTGTTAAAATAAAACCATAAATAAAATTTAAACAGTCTCTATCCTCAGTTGTTGGAATATTTATCGTACCTCTAATAGGGTGAGATACATTTGTAGTTTGACAACCAATTCCTCCATCTTCTAAATTTTTATCCCAGCCAGATTCTTCAAAGGGGACTAAATTGGCAAACATAGCGGCTTGTATGAAAGTAACAATTTGGTCTAATGCAATTAATTCTACTTCTCCTGTTGGNGTTCTCGAAATTTGATTTGGATCATTTTCACTATGGCTATTCATATTCTCTCTCATTTGCCCTATTGCAGATAATACCAGAGGATTTGCAATATCTCCCTCAACTAGAATATATCCAGGTTCTCCATCTCTAAATCTCTCATTTACTAAATTAACTCCAACAGCAAAATCAGATTCATCATCTAGAAAATCATCAATCTGAAAATCACCTTCTAAATTTAGTGCCAATGGGGTAGCTAAAGCTGAAATCAATATTATTACCAGAGCAACAAAAGGAGCATATTCTGATGACTTGGTCGTAGTATTACTTAACCATTCTTTTGGCACCATATGAAGTGTATCAACACTTTCTTTCTTCAATTTATCACTCTTCTGAAGCCACAAATCAACATCTAATCTGACCAAAGGAACCCATAAACCAGTTAAGACAAATGCTGCACCAACTCCAAAACCTGCCTCAACTCCAAAAGATCGTAATGCCGCAATTCCAGAAGTCAAATTAGCCATAAAAGCCACTATGGTAGTCATTGAAGTTAGTAGAATCGCCTTACCAACTCTTTTGACNGATATCTCAGCAGATTTCTCTAGAGTTTTCCCATTTCGCCTTTCTTCTTTATATCTGTGAAGTGCATGTAAACTATCGTCTATCCCTAATGCCAAAATTAATATCGGAAGCAGATTTGAAAATTGAGATCTAAATATTATTTCGAAACCTATTTTCTTACCTAATATCATACTCCAACCTATCAAGCCTTGCATCCATAAAAGGGCTAGGATAAGTCCAATTCCAACTATAATCACATCACTTATTCTTCTAAGATTAAACCAAAGCAAAAAAACAACTATAACAATCATCATTATTATTAAGTGAGCACTGGACAATAGTTCTCTATTTACTTCAACATTTGGGCCTTCTCCAAGTAAAATAGTGACTACCATTTCGTCCGTTTCACGCAAATCTTCTTCTAANGACAGGTATAACCATTCCACTGAACATAGATTAGAATTGTTTTCAGCCTTATTTTTACATTCAGTATTTGTATATTCAATGGGATCTGTAACTAGTTCTAAACCATCTATTTTGTAACCAAATTCCGAACTGGCATTCAACCAAGAAAATGTCCAACCTTCTTTCTGCATTTGATCTCTATCCATATTTAGTATCATCCATGCAGATGAAGCACTCCATCTTCCGTTGCCCCAAGAATCAGAAATTATTGTACCATCTTCTTGTAATTCCCCGTTTATGGGTCCTATTAGATTACTATTATTGTCTGGAAGAAAAGCTCGATCAATAGATAGAAATCTAAGAAAAGAACCTTTGCTGTTGTTTGCCATTCTATGCGCTGCTAAATCTATGTGGTCCTGNGTAACATTTTCATCATCAAATGACAAACACTCTAAATCTCCACAATCTTTCCAATTAGTAGGTGCAGGAAGAAGTATAAATTCATCAGGATCAAATCTTGGTTTTGTAAGTAATGATTCATCTGCCATGAATACTCTAAATTCACTTGCTAAGTCAAAAACTCCTTCAATTGGCTTACCGGAGATTTCAGAGGCTAGTGGGAGATAAAATTTTGATATTTCATGTTCCATGAGCAAACTTCTCTTTTGATCAATCTCCTTCAGTATTGTTAGATTTAAGATTCCTCCCGTTGGATAATCTAATCCTTGCCCTTCTCCATTAAAAGATGAAACTTGATCAACTTCACTATCAAATTCTTCCCAGTATTGGGAGTCTCTTACAAATATTCCAAAACCCCAGATATTTCCTGCCCCAGAAAATTCTTCTCTCATAACTTCTGAAGCTTCTAATTCTGGCGAATCTAAATTATAGGATTCTATATCGATTGGAGTGAGTGTAGCAATAAAACCGGGTAACATAAAACCAGAAATTAATATGACCAAGATATGTATCGCTTTTCTTTTTGGAAAGATAAAATCGATAACCTTTGTAAAGTTCTCCATAACAATACCACAGATTTTTTATTTATTAGTAGTTGTTTTAATTTTAAAGCCCAGTCTTCCTCAATTCTTCCAATGCTTTTTTTTGTGAGGGAGTAATATTGTCAATTTCTGAGAGAACAAACTCAATATCTAATATTCCACCTGCATGTCCATGCCCGTTTAATCTGCGTCTATCTCCTATTTTTGTGCCTGAAGGTATTTCTATCTGTACCATTTTCCCTAAAGGAGTACGAATTTTTACTTTACCACCAAGTAAAAGTTTGGTAATTGTAACTGGAACTTCTTGAATCAGACGATCTCCCTCCCAACGTCTGCCTTCTTCTGCATCAAGCCTCAATGAAATAATTAAGTCACCGGGATTTCCTTGTGGATGTTCATGTCCCATTTTCTTGAGCCTCAATAACTGTCCATGTTTAGCATTAGGAGGTACTTTGATTGTAATTGTACTTTTTTTTGTTTTTACTCCCTTTCCTCCACATGCACTACAATTTCTTGAAGTTCCAAAAGTACTTCCATTACATTTTTCACACACTTTAAATCTACGATGACTAAATTTAATACTTGCACCATCGATTGCTTGTTTTAACGAAATATCCAATCCAGATTCTATATTAGATCCTTTAATATTTTCTTCTTGTCTATCTAAATCAGGTCTTTGATTTGATATATTATCTCTGCCATTGTTTCTAAATTGAGAGAATATATCTCCAATATCAAAACCACCAAATCCTCCATTAAATGTACTTCTCCTCCCTCCTCGGAACATTTCCTCCATTCTTATTTTTTGATCATATTCTGCTCTTGACTCTGTAGTTCCGATTTGTTCATAAGCGGTTTGTATGGACTTAAATCGTTCTTCAGCAGCCTGATCATCAGGATTTCTGTCAGGATGATATTGTCGAGCTAAACGTCTGTAATTTCTTTTTATGTGTGAATCAGTAGCATCAGATGAAACGCCCAGAATATCATACGCATCCCCACTCATGGTTTCTTACAGGCATCAGGGATTATTCAATCTCTCGGATTATATTATCATCGATGGTATAATGATACAATGTTCGCTGGCTAAGTCATGGGCGTAGGCTGGGCGGTTTTCAGAAACTATGTTGAACATGCTAAAGAGATTAAAGGAGATATAACTTCATATCCTCGTTTTTTCTTAATGCCAGAAACATCTCATTTAGAATCTGATAATGAAGGTAATAATATAATCTATTTGCCAAATCCTGAAGAACACGTCGATCATGAAGTTGAAATGGTAATTAGATTAGGGGAGGACTTACAACCTTCGCAGATGTGTATAGGTAATGATTTGACAAATAGAACACGACAAACGTTAGCAAAAGAAAAAGGATGGCCGTGGCTAGAAGGAAAGGGGTTTAAAAATTCAGCAATATTAGGTACTTGGACTTCTTGGGATGAAAAACCAGTCGAAATAAATTTGAGTGTTAATGGTGAATTAAAACAATCTGCATCTACCAACTTAATGATTCATTCAGTCAGTGAAATATTGAAAATTCTTACTGAATGGTACGGTCTCTCTCCCGGCGATCTGATATGGACAGGTACTCCAAAAGGAGTTAGTGCATTAAAAAAAGGAGATATAGTTGAAGCATGGATGAGTAATTCAGAGGGTAAGATAATTAGTAAATTTCATACTAAGTGTGTTTAGTTAGATAAAAGAAAGGTAATTACTATGGATTCTGGAATAAGACGTATCATTAATACAACTATATTAGATCACGATGGTCAAATTAAAAAAGGTAATTTTCTGATTAATAAAGATGGCGAATATAGTATTAGTAACGGAGATGAAGATGTAATAGAAACAATAGACGGCTCTAATCGATTAATTACTAGAAGTCTACAAAACTGGCATACACACATGGCAATGATACTGAATAGATCTATGGGTGAAGGTTTGCCACTCAAGGAATGGTTGCAGAAATCTATTTGGCCTGTAGAGAAAAAACTTACAAGAGAATTTGTGGAGATTGGTACCAGAGCAGCTGCAGCCGAATTAATAAGCACTGGAACAACCTTCGCCTGTGATATGTATTTTCATCCCGATGTTGTTGGAAAGGTAATTTCAGATACAGGTTTGAGAGCCATTGTTTGTGGTCCGATAACCGATTTCCCTTTTACTTCAGAAGAACAAGATTCTGGTAATGCATTAAGGCGAGTAAAAAATTTAATTTCACAAGGTTCTTCTGTACCAGAAAGGGTAGAATATGGTATCGGCAATCATTCAGTTTATGCTTGTTCAGAAGAAACACTACACACGTCTTCTGAGATTTCAAAACAAACTGGCTGCAAACTTAGTATTCATACATCTGAAACTCGCCAAGAAGTAGCGGATTGTCATGCGACTACAGGTATGTATCCAGTAGAATATCTTGATTCAATTGATTATTTTACTGAAGGAACTATTTGCGCACATTGTGGATGGGTTACAAAAAAAGAAATGCGTATTTTAGCAAATCATGGTGCACATGCAGTACATTGTCCGACCAGTAATCAGAAATTGGCATGTGGTGGGACAATGTCATATCCAGCCATGAAAGAGGCAGGAGTGGATATTAGATTAGGTACAGATGGGGCCGCTAGTAACAATAGCTTAGATCTAAGAACAGAGGCAAAAATTGCTAGCATTATTCAAAGACATGACCATTGGGATGCTAGAATACTTAATCCAAATGAAACATGGAATCTTGCTACTAAAGGTTCTACTGATTGGGTTACATGGGATTTGGATGATATTCGGATGCGCCCCTATGGGAAAAACGGACGTCGTTTACTATCAAATTTAATTTATTCTGGTGCAAAATGTCTTGATGTCTTTGTCAACGGAGAAGTACTACGGCGCAACGGAATCACCCAATCTTTAGATGAACAACAAGTGGCATTACAATTAGAGCATGCTATCTCTGATTACTATTCAGAGATTTAAGTTTCATAACTTCTCTTGCTCATATCTGATGGCATCAACTGCACAAATTGCAGCCATATGTACTACATCACGTACACTATCTCCTCTCTGTAAAACATGAGAAGGTTTAGCTAATCCTTCTAAAATAGGGCCTGTCATTTCAGCGCCTGCTATCCTTTGTAATAATTTATATGCAATATTTGCTGAAGTTAAATTTGGACAAATCAAAATATTGGCGGGCCCACTAAATGACATGAATGGATATTCTTCTTGGATAGAACTTACTAATGCAGTATCAGCTTGCATAGGGCCATCAATGACTAGTTCTGAATCCATTTCTCTAACAATTTCTATAGCTTCTTCTATTCTATCGGTTCTTAATTCCTCGGATGTTCCAAAATTTGAAAATGATAACATGGCTACTTTTGGTTTGACTCCAAATCTTCGTGCAACTTTTGCGGTTTGCATTGCAATTTCAGCCAAAGTTCGAGCATCTGGATAAATATTTATTGTTGCATCACCAATGAACATTAATTCACCATTTACTATCATCATATACATCCCAACAATTCTATGTGCCTTAGGGTCAGACCCGATGATATGTAGACATGGTTTCACAATATCTGGGTAATTATGTGAAACACCACCCAAGTATCCATCGGCATCTCCTTTATGTACCATCATTGGTGCGAAATGCGTGGGCATTTTCAAAAGTCTAACAGCATCTTCTCTTGTCATACCCCTTCGTCCACGTAATTTATGGTATTCATCTGCATAAATTCCTCTTCTTCGTTTGTCATATCTAACATCTATACATTCACACTCAAAATTTAATCCTAATTCTTCTTTAACTGCCTGTATTCTCTTAATATTACCTAGTAAAATTGGTTGGCATATTTTTTCATGAATACACTGAGAAGCAGCCTTTATTATAGTTGGATCTTCACCTTCAGAAAACACAATTTTTTTGTTAGTATTTTTTGCTTTATTAATCACTCTTCTCATTATTGATCTAGTCAATCCTAGGCGTGCTTCTAACTCTTCTTTATATTTTTCAATATTAAAATCATCTTTTGAAATTCTCGCTACACCTTCAATAACGGCTGCTTCTGCTACAGCACTGGCTTCCCAAATCAAAACTCTAGCATCAAAGGGTTTGGGTATTATATATTCGGGACCAAATTGGATATTTTCATCACTGTAGGCAGATAATACATCATCCGGGACAGGCTCTTTTGCCAATTTTGCTATGGCCTTTGTTGCAGCCATTTTCATTCCTTCTGTTATTTCTTTGGTTTGAACATCTAATGCACCTCTGAAAATATAAGGAAAACCTAATACATTATTAATTTGGTTTGGAAAATCAGACCTCCCAGTGGCAATTATCGCATCATCACGAACTTCATTTATCTCACTAGGTAATATTTCAGGATCTGGATTAGCAAGAGCAAATATCAAGGGTTTTTTTGCCATACTAGCAATCATTTTTTTACTTACTATGCCACCTTTGGATAGACCTAGAAAGATATCCGAATCAATCATTGCTTTTGCTAAATCTCCATCTGGAACATCTCTGGCAAATTCTATTTTATATTCATTCAATTCTCCTTTTTTCATTCTATTTTTTGTTAGAATACCAGTAGAGTCAATAAGCATTATATTGTCTTTTGATACTCCTAATTTGACATAGTGTTTTGCACAAGAGATAGCAGAAGCACCTGCTCCTGAAACAACTACTTTTACATTTTCAATCTTTTTTCCAACTATTTCTAAACCATTCAATAATGCTGCACCTGAAATAATAGCTGTTCCATGCTGATCGTCATGCATTACAGGAATATCTAATTCTTCTTTTAATCTACGCTCTATTTCAAAGCACTCTGGGGCTTTAATATCTTCAAGATTTATACCACCAAAGGTAGGAGAAATGGCTTTAACAGCCTCAACAAAACCATCCACATCAGTTTTATTTATCTCTATATCAAATACATCTATGTCTGCAAATGCTTTGAACAACAGGCCTTTACCTTCCATAACTGGTTTGCTGGCCAAACTACCAATATTTCCGAGGCCTAATACGGCTGTTCCATTACTAATTACTGCAACCAAATTTCCCTTTGCAGTATATTTGTATACATCGTTGGGATTATCTTTTATTTTATTACAAGGATAAGCTACACCAGGTGAGTAAGCCAACGATAACTCTCTTTGTGTTCCATGTGGTTTTGTTGGTATGACTGTTATCTTACCGGCTGGATTAGATGCATGGTATTCTAAAGCCTCTTTTTCGAGCCTCTTATCGTTCATCACTGATTCCTCCGGCATCACCTGAGAAACAATCTCATATCACTCTATCCTGAGAAAATACATCTTTTGAAGCTGATTCAAGGAAATAAATACTATATTGAATCGTAAATTAATTATTATTTTATGACTGAGCAAAGTATAAACTTCCTACCAATTCATTGATAAGTTGTACAACGAGGAGGTTGCTCCATGTTCTTACTAAGTAGTGTCAGGACTACTGTTTTTAATTCATGTTTCTTTATGAATAAATTTGATTCAATTTTTGTAAGTTTTTGCATAAAATCAGAGCAATATATCATTGGTTTGATATGGTTTTGCAATCAATCATTAGAAGGAGAGATAGCATGACTTCTAAATTAGCAACAATCACTATTACGTTTTTGATGGTCTTACTCCCATGGTCTTCTTTAGTATCTGATGAATTAGATGATAATTCTCAGAATAACAATTTAGTTATTCCAAAGTCTTGGGGAGAAAGTGGAAGTAATGATACTGGTTGGTTAGAATTAGTAGCCGAAGGAGCAGATCCAATAAATAATACATTAGCACAAGGGGATTTATTCATAGATTTTGCACCAGGAGCTATTGTAGATAATCTAACATTTGAAGTATCTGTAAATGGTAGCGATGGTTATTGGGTCAATCAACCTCAACTAACTCTTGTAAATACTCAAACAGAAATTCTTGATTGGTCCGGAAATGGAGACTTAGGTCGTCAAAATAGTTTTTCTAATAACCTCCCAAGTGTCAATCAGGGAATTCTCGATGCACCATTAGATCCTAATTCATTAACAGATGCATATTGGAATTTACCTACTGGAATTACTATTAATAATCTGATAATAGAGGCACTTAGGCCAGTAGATCCAAAAGTTTCCTTTTCACCAATTGAGATTACAATTCATGATACCGCTGTTAATCCTGTCGATGGTAGTCTCTTCATGCTGGTCAATGAAGATTTAATCAGACTTGATAACAACTCGATAAAGCATATAATTGATATTGAATCAGAAATTTATGGCCGAACTTTGGTAATAGATGATAAAAATAAACAACTAATAATTGGAACTTCTAGTGGTAATGTGTATGCAAGAGATTTAATCACATATTCTTCAATGACTTCATTTCCTGATGATACAAATATTTCAAATTCAAATCCTTTAGTAACTTCATTTATTGATGACTATGATATTTTATGGACTAGTTCAGAGTGTAATTTAAACTATCTTGAACCTGGAAAAGGTTCTTTTTGGGTTTCACAACCACTTTGCAAAGATAATGAAACTTCTATAACTCCCACTGACCTGATTGTTGAAAATGATACAATTTTCATCAGTACAACAAATGACGGAATAGTAGTAGTCAATTACACATTTGGAAGTGGAGGATTAATATTTACCGACGCTGGAGAATTCCCTAAATTCGACTCAGATAATTTTCTTTCTAGCAATTCAATTACAGATATTGAATTAATAAATGACATTCTATATATTGCGAATAATAATGCTGGAATAGATCGATATAATCTAGCATCCTCTTCTTGGATACCCCCTTGGACATCAAGTAATTGGCTTTCTTCTAATCAAATAAATACATTATCTTCAACACCAGGATGGTTGTATATTTCTGCGGGTAATGACCTACAATTATACGATACCAATTCTATGATTTACAGCTCAATTATTTCTTTTGCGGATATGGGATTACAATCCAGTGGACATTCACTAAATGTATGGAATAGTGATAATTTGCAACGTGATCCAACTTCTAATACCCTTTTGGTTGGCGATTCATCTGGTAAAATAGTAACAATTACCGATGAAGTCATTACTGGTGAGATAATAATAGCCACAAGTCCAGAGTCTGTAGAAGACGCTACAGTAACAGTATTGATTGATGATGGAGAAAAAGGTGAAATTTGGATAGCTGGAACAACTTTAATTGATCGTTTTGACAAGAAAGAAAAACTTTGGAAAGAAACTATAGATATCCAAGAATTACGCAATAGTTATGAAGATTCTGAACTTCCTGCAAACATTAATCAAATTACATCAATATTACAAGATTCAAACGGTAGAATTTGGATAGGAACTGATACAGGATTATTCGAACTAGACATAGGTGGTAATTTAATCACAAGTGGTAGCACATCATCATCAGCAAACTATGTGATTAATAGCAATTATATCACTAGCATCGCTTATGATTCTAACACAAACACACTCGTAGTAGGACATTTGGAGGACGGAGTCAGTATAATTAATACGTCCTCTAATACTGTTTTAGCGCTTTTCGATTCAGCAGATGGCTTAGATTCAGATAGCATTAGAGAAGTTGTAACAAGATACGGTGTTGCATACTTTGCCACACCCGATGCAGGCGTCATGCGCATAGATTTGAATGGTCCAACTATTATTGGCTCTTGGCAATCTCTGGGTGCAGATAATTTAGAAGAAACTCCCATAGCCGTAGATGGCGATATAATATATCTTGGTTTGCCTGGTTTTGGATTGCTCGTGATTGATAGAATTACCGGAGAAATCTCAGATCTATGGACAGAAGAAGATCCTAATAGCATACCTGATAATGATGTAATTTCTCTGTCATTAGACTTTTATGGCGGCCTTTTAGTAGGGTCTGATACAAATACGAATAATAATTGTTGGAATAGGGGCGATTGTGGAGAACTAGCACGCTGGGATGGTAATCAGTGGGAATTACTTCCTACATCAATACCAGGCTCTAATAATGACCCTTATGCATTTTATGACATAACAAGCGATGCAGACGGAATTTACGCAGGTACAAATAGGGGGGCATGTATGTGGTTCTGGCCTACTGCAAATGAACCTGATATAACGTTGAATGAATGCTGGAATGAACAAGGAGGAAATAATAATGATGAACTTAGTGTACCTTCTAGATTTGTCTATGGAGTTTCAAAAATTGGTGTTGATACTCTTTATGCAGGTACAGATGAAGGAGTTGCAGTAATTAATACTGCTAATGGAACAATAATGGATGTTTGGACTGCAGGGGATGAAACGCAAAGAGCTCGAATAATAAAAATAGACGACATAGTTTACTTAGGCTTTGAAAATACTGGTATTGCTAGATATAATATGTCCAGTCAACAATGGTTAACGCCTTGGGATGGAACTCAAGGATACATAGAAGATGATGATGTTACAGTAATAATTCCGGGGTTAGATTATGGTACTATGTGGGTAGGAGGAGATTTTGGTATTACTCTAATTGATGTAATAAATGACACCATTTTAATTGATTGGGAAAGAGGGGATAATAACAATGGCCCAACTTTACCACAAACAGCTCCCAGTGATATGATTATTGTTGGAGATATAATGTACTATTCACTTCAGAGAGGACAGTCTTGGAATCAAAGAGAGGAGATATACCGAATTAATATGTTAGATAATTCAAGTATGGATACTTTGAATGCAGGAGATCAGGCAGGATTTACTGGAGTAATACATGGCATTGAAAATGTAGGTAATGAATTATGGATTAGTGTACGGGAGAATGGATGGTGGGGTAATCCGGGAGACTCAGGAACTATAGTAAGATGGAATATTACAGATAATAATTGGTCAACTAATCTAGAAACATTAGGTGATGTTGAAAGAGTAAATGCTCAATACTTAGGAGATTGTTTTCCTGTAACAACATCATGTGAATTATGGGTCGCTTATGGCGAAAATATTCTACGTCGTTTTTCAGCAACGAATATGACTCTATTAGACCAGTGGAATGATGTAGATGGAAGAATCAGAGGGATGGCTGAATTTGACGGAGAATATGTATTTGCAAGTATGAATGGGATTTTAAGATGGAACCCAATAAATGAAACCTGGCTTTCTCCATGGCTTCCTGGCGATGGACTACCTAGTGATTCAGAACTTGACTTTTATTCCATGGAAGTAATAGGAAACTCACTCTGGCTATCTTCTGGTGCTTATAATGATGGACTTGTCATGGTATTATATGACGGTAATTGGACAACATGGGATATAGATAGCGGCGATATTCCAGATGGTTATGGTGCCGATATAATATTCTGCGATGATATTGTTCATTTAGCAATTGGTTTCCAAGGTGGTTGGTGGCAATCAGGAGGCGGAATTGCTAGATTTGATACCGCTGATCACGATGGAGATGGAGTAACTAATGAATGGATTTCTCCTATAACCACTGATAATTCTCAAATGGCAAGTCGTGACCCACGTGCCTTGGCTTGTGACGACTCGAATAGAATATTGTATGTCGGATTTAACACAGATTCGGTTGGTATTAATCGATTTTCCTATAATTCAAATAATTTCCTGAATTCATTAGATGATACTAATGGTGTTTCAGAAGGTAGTGTTTTTCCTGGTGGAATGTTGTATGATAATGGTCTTTTATTAGTTGCTCACTTTGGTGATAATTCGGGAATAACTAGAATCATGACATCGGGTAATACTGCTGCAAACGGTGTAGTATTAGATGGGGGAATGGATGCATGTTCAATAGTCAAAGCTCCTTCCTCAGGATCTGGAATATATGCCATAGGTAGATCTGGAGAAAATACAGGTATTAACAGAGTAGATAGATTAGATAATACTGGACTTATTCAGGGAGGATTTGATGAATTAGTTGGCTTACCTGGTGGATCAGTACAGGAAATGATTTCTAATTCAACACATGTTTGGATAACTAGTAGTGACTATTTTGATGCCTATTTGGGCTCTACTATTTTACAGGGCGAAATAATCGAAAATGGTTCTGTAAATTGGCAGTATGGTGTCAGAGTATTTGATGATATAATTAATGAATTGAGATTAGATGGCGAAAAGGTCTGGGTTTCCACAGTAGGTGGCGGTCTTATGTATCTAAACACAACTGACGAAACTCTGAATCAATTACCTTCTGCACTTCATAGAAATATGGATGGCTTATTTCTTGATGATGGAATTCTTTATGTTGGCCTAATGGGTTATGATAGTTCTTCTGCCGGTTTTCAATCACTGGACACTGAGAAAGAAACTTGGGGTCATGGAAGCCTAATCGCAGGGTTACCAAACAATATTGTTAGGGATTTTATTGAATATAATGATCATATATTAATTGCAACTAATGGGGGTTTAGGTTTGTGGAATACTACTATCGCAGGATGGGACAACCCAATAACGACTTTAGACGGACTCCCTTCTTCTATCATTCAGCATTTATTGATATCTCCGAGCCCTATCAGGGGCAATGGAACAATAATTTTGGGAGGTCCTATCGGACTATCGATTTTAGATCAAAATCTTTCTTATGTGACAACTCTGAATGAAGATGATGGGTTAATTGGAAACTCTGTTTCAGGATTAGTATACTCTCCAGCAATTTCAAGAGAAATTATAAAGTCTTTTAATGGATCTATAGAATTAACAAATAGTGACAAATTGGACTTTAGGGGTGCTTGTTTTATTATTAAATTACCTTTA
>PBHZ01000016.1 GCA_002719615.1 Methanobacteriota archaeon | reverse complement strand
TAGATACTACAGACAATATTTCTGATGGATTACATTTCAATATGACTCTTGATGCAATGGAATGTTATGCTTATGTTTATGTGAATGTGTATAATTATTCTAATGGTAATTCATACCATATGGGCAATTATGATATTGATTTAGAAGGACCTTGTATGGTACCATTTAGTCTTGAAAATTATGAAGATGAACCAATTGTTGATATTGGAGAAAATCAATTTACATGGGTTATTGATAATTTAGATGTAGGAAGTAACTATACTTTACAATATTATTATTCTATGAATTCAGGATTTTATGGTTGGTATAATCATGATTTTACATTTAACGGAACCGATTTCATTGACTTTACAGTGAATGTTACTGAATGGGACTGCAATGTAAACTTCAATGCAAACATATACAATACAACCGGCGGTTCTATGAATTATCTCTATGGAAATAATTGGAATTTCTACAACCCAGATTGTTATGAAGTTGATTATTATGCACTTGATTCAGATGGTAATTGGATACAATATGATGATATTGATGCAGGAACTACCGAATTATTTTGGGAAATAAATTACTTTAATGGAAATATCCCAGAAGGATATGAGTTTGAACTTGAATATCAAATAATAACAGACAACGATTGGTCTAATTCTGATCAATATAGTATAACATGGATTCAAGATGATGACGACATACAACAATTACCTTGGAATATTACTATTGATCAGTTTGTATGTGATATTTATGTTACATCCAATCTGTATGTAAATACATCAAATGGATGGTCAAGTATTAGAGGCAACGGATTCAGCCTTTATGCACCTTGTGAAGAAATGCCAGCAGGATGGTATAACTTCTCTATGAATGATAATGGCACCTGGCTAGACTTGGATGAAGGGTGGAATAATATGGTTGAAGAAGAAGGAGATTATGAAATGAGATTAGAAATCTCTGATCTCGAAATTGGAATTTGGTATGAAATGTCGGTAAAGGCATATATGTATGAAAATGTATTATATGACGAGACCCTTTTCTGGCCTGTACAGGACAATTCAACTGTAGTCATTGATATTAACATGAGTGTTCCTCACTGGTATTGTGGAATATCATTTGAAACAAAACTATCATTTGAACATGAAGAAGAAATGTATGAAGTAATGACCAGAGATTATTATGAACAGGGACCATGTCAAAATGATGTTTCTGACTTTACGGAATCTTTCGATGTTGAACTTGAATTAGTATTAATTAATGATAATTTATATTCCCAAGACTATGAATTAGTTATACCATTCTCATACGACCTTGATGATGATTTCAAGTTATATTTGGATGCAGTGTTTGGTAATATGGACGGTATTCTAAATGTATCAGAGGCTGCTATGGCTGAGGATGCATATAATTCATATGCAGATGACGATGGCGACGAAGCCCCAGAATTCCTTTTGAATGGAGAGGTATTTGAATCATATAGATACGATATCCCAATTCTAAGTAATACTTCAGCAACACCAATTTTTACAGGCTCATGGATTTTGGAATATTTCAACATACAGGGTGTAGAAATATCAACTATAATTACTGATATCGAAGTTGATGATTTGGTTCCATGGCACTTTTATGTACCAGAAAACAATGATATTTTGGTACATTCCCTTGAAGTAACTGATAGTGAGAATGACTCTTTCGTTCCATCTACTGAATTTAATCTAGTAGATGGTAATTATTCAATCCACATTACCTGGTTATTGGCTAATATTCCAGATCCGATTTTAGAATTAGAACAGTATGATTTAGTTTCAGAAGAATTTGGTCAGTTAACAGATGTGATGGAAGAAACTTTCAATGAGACGATGACCATACAAACCTTCCAAATTACTCTGACCAATTTGAGCTATCAAGAATATCTGGTTATTTATGGTGTATATGTTGATGGGTACGATAATGACGACGATTGGTCACATGTAATCATTGAAGAACATAATGATGAAATATTACCAACTTTCACTGTGTTAACAGATATACACACATGTAACTTATCAATTTATATTGAAATATTTGATAGAAACGAAGAGCAATTATTAACTCAAGGCTATTTCTTAGAAGGAACCTGTCAGCCCTATGATTATGATATGGACGGAATTTCTGACGAAGATGATGCGTTCCCATATGATCCAACTGAATGGTTAGATACAGATGGTGACGGAGTTGGAGATAACTCTGATGCGTTCCCAGAAGACCCTGACGAATGGCTAGATACAGATGGTGACGGAGTTGGTAATAACAATGATACCGATGATGATAATGATGGAATAGATGATGAATCAGACAATGATGATGATGGCGATGGAATTGACAATGATAATGATGCATTCCCCGCAGATCCAAATGAATGGAATGATACAGATGGTGACGGAGTAGGAGACAATTCCGATGTATTCCCTAACAACTCTACTGAATGGTCAGACATCGATGGCGATGGAATTGGTGATAATTCCGACGACGATGCTGATGGAGATGGTATACCAAATGAAGAAGATGGGCTACCTCTAAATCCAAATGAATCTTCTGATTCTGATAATGATGGAGTAGGAGATAACGTAGATGCATTCCCTAACAATCCAAATGAACAATATGATACAGATGGTGACGGAGTAGGAGATAATGCAGATACAGACGATGATGGCGATGGAGTAATGGATTCGGTAGATGTATTCCCGCTTGATTCATCAGAAACCATGGATTCTGATGGTGATGGAGTTGGGGATAACTCTGATGTATTCCCTGATGATGCTTCAGAAAGAGTAGATTCAGATGGTGACGGAGTCGGAGATAACTCTGATGTATTCCCCAGTGATATCAATGAATGGTCAGATTATGATGGTGATGGAGTTGGGGATAACTCTGATGCATTCCCAAACGATTCAACAGAAGATACAGATTCTGATGATGACGGAGTCGGAGATAACTCTGATGCCTTCCCATATGATCCATTAGAAACTACTGATTCAGATGGTGACGGAGTGGGAGATAACACTGATGAATTGCCAAACGATTCAACAGAACAAAAAGATTCAGATGGTGACGGAGTTGGAGATAGCTCTGATGCATTCCCCAACGATTCAACAGAAGATACAGATTCAGATGGTGACGGAGTGGGAGACAACTCTGATGATTATCCTGATGATCCATTTAGAACAGAAAAGGAAGACGGTGGTAGTTTCTTACCTGGCTTCTCTTCTGTAATGGGAATAGTTTCGTTGTTGGGTGCTGCGATAATTGTTACAGGACGCCGTAAGGAATGAGTTGGCCTTTTTGGCCACTCATCTCCCTACATCAATCAGAGGTATCGGTAGATTATTTGGGTGGTGCAGAGGACAGGATTTGAACCTGCGAAGCACTACGCACTGGGACCTCATCCCAGCCCCTTTGACCACTCGGGTACCTCTGCTTGCAAGTAACCGGGTAATGTAATGTATTTCAAGAATGATGAATAAACACACTATTCAAGTGAAACCAAATCATTTGAATTTACTATTCCTTCTTTAATGACTGAAGCATACCATCTTGACCACCCTGGATGTTTTTTTTCAAGAATACGACTGAACCTACCATCATTAAATGACTCAATGATTGTTTTACAAGGAGGTGCAGTATTTGTTAATTCTAATACAACATCACCAATACCAATTTTCATTCCTATTTCTAGAATATTCCAGTCAATACCCTTTATGGTAATATTTTCACCTGTACTTCCAATACTGATTGGATGCCCTTCTAACTGTAATTGTTCAATTCTTTCCAAAGAAAACAAACATACAGCCCTAGTAGGTCCTCCATGATATTTTAAATCATTTTGCTTATCTCCTTCAACACCATTAGGGTGAATTATAATCTGATTTACAGGATATTTGGGGACGCCCCCCAGGGGATTAATATTCAAAGAAACCACCTGTCCCACGAAATGCTCAATCAGTAAGAGAAGATAATGATATCGATACATAGTATTTTTTGTTTTTAATTGTTTTTTTGTCATATTTGTCTGAATCATCATATCCTTTGACCTATTGGATGACATATGGCAGCGTTCGGGGACCACCCTCCAATACCAGCAAGCATCGAAAATTTGTTAATCGATGAAACTGTTTCCACCGCTTTTCTCAAGGCAGAATGTTCAACCAGAGTTAAGTGTGGACATATATCTTCGTTATCTCTAAAACAACTAGAAGATAAAATTTGGACAAAACCAAAATTAGAACAACTCTCCGAGGAATTATCTTTAGTAATAGAACAAAATGAGACTAGGTCGGATTGTTTTGTTGAAATAGAACGAACCGGTTGTAAAATAATGCAGATAGGTGATTTGAGAATAACCTGTGCATGGCCACCCTTTTCAGATGCATGGGAAATAACTGTAGTTAGGCCGGTAGCTCATCTACAAATATCAGATTATAATTTAAATGATGAATTAATGAATAGACTAAAAGATCATCATCGAGGAGTTTTCGTTGTTGGGCGTCCAGGTTCAGGAAAAACAACATTCGCACAAGCAATAGCCGCTTATCTTGACTCAGAAGTGGGGGCAATGGTAAAGACCATGGAGGCTCCAAGAGATCTCCAGGTTCCTCAAAGAGTCACACAGTATGCTCCTCTAGAAGGAGATTTAGAAAAAACTGCAGAAGTAATTTTTTTAGTTAGACCCGATTTTGTTATATTCGATGAAGTCCGAAGAGCAAGAGATTTTGAAATATTTGGAGATGTAAGACTAGCTGGAGTCGGATTATTAGGAGTCACTCATGCCAATAGTGCTTTAGAGGCTATTCAACGCTTAGTTGGGAAAGTTGAATTAGGTTTGATATCGCAAGTACTTGACACAGTAATTCACATAGAAAAAGGGAAAGTACATCAAGTTCTTGAATTAAAAATGGTTGTAAGAGCGCCCACGGGTATGGAAGCAGATTTAAGTAGACCAGTAATTGAAATCAAGGAGTTTCCATCAGGTAAGATAACTCATGAAATGTTTGCATTTGGCTCAGAAATAGCCGTAGTACCAGTAAATTTTGAGGATGGAGAAGGAGGTAGCCCGGCGATGAAATTAGCCTCCGAACAACTAAAACGGGAAATTTCAAGATTAACGGGTATTCCTGTACCACATGCAAAATTTTTAACCGATTCATCCGCAGAAATTTTCATCAATGAATCAGCAATAGGGGCTATGGTAGGAACTAAGGGCGAATCCATACGGCAATTAGAACAAGATCT
This sequence comes from Methanobacteriota archaeon, assembly GCA_002719615.1. Lineage (GTDB taxonomy): Archaea > Thermoplasmatota > Poseidoniia > Poseidoniales > Thalassarchaeaceae > MGIIb-O3. Next base: position 73,724 of record PBHZ01000016.1, on the reverse strand, counting down.
GAATTTAAAATTAAAAGTAAACTCAATACATGATGTTCCAAGAGCACTTCGAAAAAAAATTGAGCGCACCTCGTTTGGTGATGAAGAATTAGACCAATGGCGCAGCAGATCTGGTAGACAATGGGAATATAACAGCGGCAAATCAAAGAAAAGTAGAAGAAAAGCGAGAAAAAATAGAAAATAAATAATCTTATCTTCTTCTATATCTAACTACAGTAATAAATAACACCGACAAAGCAACAAAACCTCCACCGGCAACCAACACTTGCTCTTCAGAAATATTATAATCCTCTAAAGCACTTATATTTCCTCCGACTCCATTAATTAATCCACTATCTCTGTGTTCAACAATAAATTCTAATGAGTTTTCATTTTGACAGGATCCAGCAGTTAGTTTTCTTTCATCTAAAACTATTAAACAACCTTCGAAATTTTGGTCTATATTTGAAGGAGTAGTTAATTCAAATTCACAATTTTCAAACCCATCACCTTCGGTTATCATAACAGTGCATTTTTCACTGATTACATTAAATCCAGATTCCCAAGCGCTTTCATAATTTTCATTCTTCTCTACAAGATGTACTTCCACATCTAATTCCTTATCGACATTACTTTCGCAGCTATAAGATGCTGTAAATAAAGCATTTTCTCCAGCTCCGACATTTAGTGAATTCATACTGTAGGCGACATCACAATTGGTATATTCGATTATTTCTATTTCAACTAACCATTCTTCAATATCGGTTAAAAATCCCATTGGTATTCCCACTGCAGATACGACCTCTGCGGTTATATTCAATGTATATGTCTGTGGACTTAATCCACTATCTAGGTCAATGATAACCTGAAAAGAAACATCATCACCTCCTTCCACTGTAAGGCTTCCTGGACCGGTTACTTCGATATCTTCAGAAACATATTCCAGAGCAACATCTTCAACATAAGGTCGGTCATTAGTTAGTATACAATCTATTAGTTCAGCTTCAGGGGAAGAATCTTCTCCAAAGTCTATTGTGATATAACTTCTGGAACATTCCAACTCGATTCCAGGAAGTATTTCTTGTGCAGCACTTGGAGGAACAAATAGAAGCATCTGAGAACTCAAAAAGAAAAAAATAANCGCCCCAAAACCCCTCTTCATATCANCTCATTTCTGGAGTAGAAAATAGATTTATCTATTTCCCGACTCTTCTAATTACATATTTCTTCTCAAAGCATTCATGACGAACTGTCTTTTGGAATGTAATATGAGTGATGGTGCGGGAAAACCTCCAGTTGTGATTGTTCCAGATCAAACTAATATTACTAGCGGCACTGAGGTACAAGAAAAATTAATTTTAGCGGCAAGAGTATTCTCAGATTTACTTAAACCAACATTCGGACCTCGTGGTTTAGATAAAATGCTGTATAAAACTGACGGTACTACTGCAGTAACAAATGATGGAGCAAAAATAGTTGCAGAACTTATGGTTAAACACCCAGCAGCAAAAATGATGGTTTCCATGGGAAATATACAAGAAGAAACATGTGGAGATGGAGTAACTACAACTATGCTGTTATGTGGCTCTTTACTAATCGAAGCGAATATATTACTAAAAAAAGGATTACATCCACTAAAACTTGTTGAAGGCTACCGACTTGCTCTGGATGCTGCTAAAGAAAAAATAGCAGAAGAGACTACCACAGTAAACAAAGAACGACTTTTTGGTGTGGCTAAAACTGCACTACGAGGGAAGGGTGCTGAGTCCGCCATTGATCTTTTTTCCAGCATAATTGTTGAAGCTTTGTCAGTACTCTCAAAAAATAGAGATTCTGTCAATGCAGAAAACGTTACAATGTTTAAGACTGGATTAAACTCTATTCATGATTCACGATTCCTAAAAGGAGTCATAATTAATCGAAGAGTATTGATGGATAATTTGCCCAATAATCTGTTAAACCCAAAGATAGCTGTTATCAATTCTGATCTAAAATTACGATCATTTACTAGAAATGTGGAAATTAAAATTACAAATACAAATCAATTAGACTCCTTTATAGAAGCAGAACAGGAAAGTAAAGAATTGATGGCCAACACAATAATTAATACCGGTGCAGATGNTGTATTCTGTACAGGTGAAATAGATAGAGAAATACTCCATCTATTATCAGATAACTCTATNTTAACGGTAGGAGAATTAGATTCTTCTGAGATAGAAAATATTGCAGAGTCCACAGGGGCAAATGTCGTAGATTCAATTCTAGATATAGAATCTTCAGATATCGGTACATGTGGGACATTGGATTGGGAAAGAAGAGAACATACGGATAAAATTGAAGATATTATTACGATAGGAGAATGTAAAAAACCAAGAATTGTTACTATAGAAGTTGGAGGTTCAGGAGAGGTATACACTGAGGAAATAATCAGAGGTTTACATGATTCACTACGTGCGACATCTAATGCAATAAGTGAAAATGAAATAATTTTGGGCGCAGGTACCATACATTCTCAGATGGCCAACTCTGTACGAGTGGCTTCTGAATCAGAACCAGGAAAGGCTAGATTAGCTATGGAAGCATTTGCAAGAGCATTAGAAACAATACCTGCAACTTTAGTAGAAAATTCAGGTGGAGAATCATTAGACCGTATCCTGGAATTACGTACTGCTTCTCGAGAAAGTGATTTGCCAATGGGAATTAACAAGGATGGTTTTGTAACGCCCACGAAGGACGTTTGGCATCCTCGATCAGTANTTGAAAACTCATTAGAATCCGCTACAGAAACAGCAATGAGTATGTTAAGAATAGATCAGGTAATATCATCTCGGGGAGATTAATATCATTTATCGAACTGTTCAATAACTTGTGATTTATCGCATAACATGGACCGTCCAAGAGCACTTCTTAGCGTATGGGAAAAAGAAGGAATAGTAGAGTTTGCTAATTCACTTAGTGACATGGGTTGGAGAATAATTTCAACTGGCGGAACAGCCAGAAAATTAAGAGATGCCAATATAGATGTGATGGATGTTTCAGAATTAACTAATCACCCTGAAATATTATCAGGTAGGGTAAAAACTCTTCACCCAGCAGTTCATGGTGGAATCCTTGCTCGTAGAAAAATCAATGATGATTTAGAAACCCTAAAAAATTTAGAATATGGAGTTATTGATCTTGTCTGTGTNAATCTTTATCCATTCCAAAATGTAGCCGCACAAAAACCAAAGGTTTCCGATGATGATTTGATAGAGATGATAGATATTGGAGGCCCAACCATGATTCGCTCTGCAGCTAAAAATTATGAAGATGTAATTGTTGTAACAAATAACAATCAATATGACGATATAATAGAAAATATCTCAAAATCAGCAGGAAAACCTTCAGGTGTCGATATAGAGTTTAGAAAAAGATTGGCTATATGTGCCTATCAATGTACAGCATCCTATGATGCAATAGTAAGTAACGAGCTTGAAAATCGTTTTATGAATTTAAAAATACCTAGTAAACTATCTATAAGTACAGATTCAGGTACTAATTTAAGATATGGCGAAAATCCTCATCAGCCAGCAGCCTTCTATCCAGACTCGATGAAACAGATAAAATCTGGACTTGCCAATGCAATAAAGCATGGAGGAAAAGAACTATCTTTCAATAATTATTTAGATTTAGATGGCGCTTTACGTATTGCTCGTGGTCTTTTACTAGATGTCACTGATAAAAATAAACACGGTTGTGTAATAATAAAACATACAAATCCTTGCGGCGTCGCCTTAGATGAATTACAAACTAATGCTTGGGTTAATGCACTAGCCAGTGATCCAGAAAGTGCTTTTGGATGTGTTATAGCCTTTACTTCGGTCATTGAAAAAGAAACTGCAAAATTAATTGGAGANCATTTTTTTGAGTGTATAATATCACCTGGCTATGCATCGGGTGCATTAGAAATATTATCATTGAAGAAAAATAGAAGGATGTTGACACTACGAGATTTTTCTCCAAGAAAAGATGAGTTACGTATCCGTCAAATTGATGGTGGCTGGGTGTCGCAGATACAAGGTGCACCAAATATTGATTGGGACAATGTAAAATGTGTTACAACAAGAACTGCAAATAAAAATGAATATGCATTGGCTAGGTTTGGATGTACAGTTTTATCTGAAGTAAAATCTAACTCCGTTGCTCTTGTCTCAGAAACTGAAACAGGCTTCACTACTGTCGGTATCGGCCCCGGTCAGACAAGTAGAGTAGAAGCAGTACATATCGCTGCCAGACGTGCAGGTCCAAGAGCCAAATCATCAATGTTGATTTCGGATGCATTTTTCCCATTTAGAGACGGTATTGATGCTGCGAATAAAATTGGAGTAAAAACAGTTATTCAACCGGGGGGATCAATTAGAGATCAGGAAGTAATAGATGCAGCAAATGAACATCAAATGTCTATGTTATTTACCAATAAGAGATTATTTTTACATTAATCTAATCGCGACTTTTTATCTGGANGATAATGTATAAAATTCCNATCAAACCNACTAGNATTATTGTTACAGCCCCATATCCTGGATCAGCACCATCCCAAGAAGACGGATCAGATAAGTCTCCACTTCCTTTTGTAGAAACATACCATACAAAATATGCTGATAGAGACGCCATCAAAGTAACTAATCCTACAATTCCATATTTTGCATGTTTTGGAATCGTTTTACCTGTAGCATAATATTCAAAAATTGCAGAGCCAAAATATGAATTAGTCAAACTCCAACGGAACAACCTTTCATTGGAAATAGAAAATAAAAATGCAGCAGGCACTGCCCATGAAACAGTAGGCCATCCTGGTATAAAAACACCAATAATTGCAAATAAGACCAACAAACAACCCAAAGAGACATAAATTTTACTTTTTATTGGATCACTTGTAACTGCATATTTTTCAATAATTTGCTCTACACTCTCCAGTCTTTGCATACCTCTCTCCCATAAATCCCACGACGTACCATGTTTAAGTTCAATTATATCCAGTCAACTTTTTATGAATTTATAACCAAACCGTAAAACCCTACCGATTCCTGAGAGCCTCATGGAGGGGGCATATATACTACCTAGAATAGCATCTTTAGATAATCCTCTTAGATTAGCGGTTTTAATTTCTGGAAGTGGTTCAGGTTTAGAAGCATTATTAAATCATCAAAATATACCGAGATTACATCATACCGAACTTATTATTTCAGATAACCATAATGCTAAGGGATTAAAGTATGGATATGAAAAAAATATTAATACAAAAATCATTTCTCTACCAGAAATAAATAATAAAATAGAACAGAGAATTTTACATGAGGAATTAATTCATATCGAATTAATTAAATCCAAGATCGAACTAATTGTTTTGAGTGGGTATATGAGAATCTTAACTCCCTCTTTTGTTGCCAAATGGAAAGGCCGCATAATAAATATCCATCCATCTCTGCTTCCTGATTTTCCGGGGGCCAATGCCCACAGAGATGTAATAAAAGCAGGTGTAAAACTAAGTGGCTGTACAGTTCATTTGGTTGATTCAGGTGTCGATACTGGGATGATATTGGAACAAAGACAAGTTGAAGTTTTACCAAAGGAAACAATTCAAACATTACAAAATAAGATTAAGAAAATAGAACATGAATTATATCCGAAGGTTTTAGACTCATTATCTGAAGGAGTTTATCATTCTATATCATGAAGATAATTAATATTTTTTAATGTTTTTAAATCTCCTTGATATAATGAATAATTAATTTCACAAAATTGAACCGACAAAGGCCTTTTACTTTCGTTTCTTAATTTATTTAACACTGGCTNAGGTCTAATTAATGATAATAGCGGATGTAAATTATGTCCATCAGTTGGTATTATTAAATCATCATCAGGTTTAATAGAATCTTTTAGACAGTCAAAGAAATCGGGTGTTATCCATGGAACATCAACAGTAGATAACTGTATAAATCTCTCTTTAACAAAATTTTTATCTTCAAGATTTTCAGTAATTGATTCTATAGGTCCAGCATATTGGTTACTGTCTACTACCCATTCAATATCGATTTCTGAATTTATTACTCTACTATATTCTTTAATACATTCCCTGTTTGAAACCGCTACTCTAATTGGTTTTCTATTTGATGAGTATAGAGCATTCAAAATACGAGAAATACAACATTCACCATCAATTTCTATCAAGGCTTTATCTTTACCCATCCTTGATGATTTACCTCCTGCCAAGAGTAATGAGCGCATTGAATCACCTTAATTCATCCAAACGATTCAAAGCATACTGTGTTTCATCTAGAAGATCTAATACTCTTTTTAGTAATATTTGACGTTCCCTTCTACCACTCGATTCCCCCAACCATCGCATTAGTTGGGCAATATCTTCAGAGTTTTTCCGAATCGTCCACTCAAGAACCTGTTCAGAGATTGGATCATCTGACGGTAAAAGACGTACTCCCATGATAGCCCGACTAGGGTTCTACCCATCACTCCTGTGGTCTAATCTTACTTATTTTATCCATAATTCTACTAATCACGGAATCATTAGGTGGAATTTTTATATTTTCAAGGCAAGCTATCATTTCAAAACTCGGAACAATGTCTCTAATCATTCCTGCATATGTGACTAATATTGATAAATGTCCATCAACTAATCTTCTTTTACTCCAATCCATTCTAAGAGTTTCACTTGGCATTTCACGACCGGATCGTAACAGTTCCTCTATAGTGAGTAATAAACCATCTACAGGTTCTTTTTTTCTTAGAGATAATCTGAAAATCTCCCATGGGTTAGTTTCCATAGATGCATGATCTAAATTTGCAATAATAATAGCTGAAAGTGCTACATCTTCTCTGCCATGTCTTTTCCACAGTTTTTTATTTAATTTCAGTAATAATCTATGATTACCATTATTTTTTGTTATCAACCAAGATGCTAACCGTCTAAGTAAACCGTCAGGTGTCCCAAGATGAAATGAATAACCAGCAGAAGTACCTAATCTATCTGTACTTGATTTCATTATAAGTGCTGGAATTCCTATTGGATAAGCCTCTCGAATAATTTTCAATAATTTCTTTTCTGAGGTGTGAACTGAATCTTGGTATTTTGATAAAAATTCATCTAATACGGCGTATTCTTTCATTTACGNTCCTCATTTTTAACAAGGATATTATCGAAAATATCTCCCATACGATCAATAGAATCATAAAGTCTAATTCTAACTTCATCTTTAAGAGTTCTATGAACCACTTCTTCTAATTGTCTATCCATACTTCTAGCAATTGCTCTATGTTCCGAATCATCTATTTTGAAAATTTTTCTAAGATATGCTATTTGTAATAACTCATCATCCGACCGATCAGTATGAATTAACATAGCTTCCAAGACTTGTCCATAAATACGTCTTTGCTCTTCTTCACTGATTATTTTTCCAACCTCAAGAGTTTTGTTTTCGATAATTGCATCATAAATCATCTTTGGCTCTTCATCGGTTAATTTTAGTGAATGTGCCAATTTTACTAATAATCTCTTTTCTCCATTACTTAATTGCCCATCTCTTAAGGCAAGAAAAGTAGCTCCACGGAACACACTTCGCCTATCGAAGCCATTTTCTTCCATACCTTTCGATACAAGCAAGCAAATATAATGCCTCGCTAAAAAAATATTTATTATGAATATTATAATTATTTTAATAGGAGCATTCATCAACTATGTACTAGTCCCATAAATTGCTTACTAGCCACACTCGAGGACATTTTCTGTCCATTCACCCAAATGCCGATTAGGCAAACCCGGAACGAGTCTTTGGTGTGGTGGATTAGTAAAAAGGAGAATAAAAATATGTCAAAAGAAGGAAAATATATCATACACGCATCTATTCGTACAGATGGAACAGTTGCAAGAAAAGACGTCATAGGAGCTATTTTTGGTCAAACAGAAGGTCTTCTTGGAGATGAATTACAGTTAAGAAAATTACAAAGAACTGGAAGAATAGGGCACGTTGATGTGGTACTACATCAGAACAAAGGGCAAGTCCAAGGAGAAATATTACTAACATCTTCCCTCGATCAAGTTAGTACAGCTGTTATTGGTGCAGCACTTGAAACGATTGAAAGAATAGGACCTTGTAAGTCATCAATAAAAGTAAAACAAATAGAAAATATCCGTTCGGCTAAGAGAGGCCATGTAATAGATAGAGCTAAACAATTATTAGTGAACTTAGTAAATTCAGGAACCGATGAATCAAAGAATATNTTAGATGAAGTTAGATCTGTTTTAACACTGAATACTGAAATAGAGATTGCAGGAATGACTGCAGGACCAAACGTTAAAAATAGTGAAGCAATCATTATTGTTGAAGGTAGAAATGATGTTAGAAATCTATTAAAATTCGGCATAAAAAATGCTATTGCGACCATGGGTTCTGGAATTGATCCCGAACTTGTAAGTATGGCAAAAAGTAAAAAAATAGTTACAGCATTTTTAGATGGAGATAGAGGAGGAAAATTACTACTTTTGGAATTAAGTGGTAAATTAGGAAAATCACTCACTCATGTTTCAATAGCACCTCAAAGTAGAGAAGTTGAACATTTAGAAGGCAAAGTAATAACCAAATGTCTAAATCAAAAAGAAGCAGCATCAAAAGCCGTCGCTAGAATTCAAGTTGAAATTCAAAAAGATGATGATGAAACCGTAGGAACAGGCACAGAAATATTAGAAGTACCGAATCATGTTAAAGAGTGGGCCGTCCATCTTGAAGGGTTGCCTAGGAACAAAGCCATCATCATCCATGAAGATGGTACAGCTTCAGAACCAATTGGCGCTAGTAACCTCAAAGAGTCGTTGGAAGAAACACAAGATGCACAGGGCCTTGTTTTTGCCGGAAAAATTAATGATAAAATATTTGATTACGCTTCAGGAGCAGGAATAGAAAATGTACTTGGTAATTCAAGAGGTAATACTTCTAGAAAACAGGATGTACAGGCTTTTTCTCCTAAGGATTTCTGATTATTTTTGGTGATTGACATTATAAAAAGAACTACATGGTGATTTTTGATTACTGTAATAATTGATGTTTAACATATGTAATTAGTAGAAGCCATCAAAAGTCTTGCATGTCCGCTGAGACTGATGGAATCCTCCACAATGACTCTGGCGACAGTTTATATGGTACTCCTAATTTGTTTCGCATCACTTTGGTTGAAGCATAAAAATATGTTAAGAAAAAGTAGAAAATTCCATACAAGACTAGGCTCCTTACAAGGAAGCCTGAATGAGAAAGCCACCTCTTTGGATCTACTATCTAGGGGCGTTGATACTATTCTTTCAGACTCTCCAAAGGTACACGGTTTACTAAATGTACATCACTCTTTAGAAAATGCTGAAAATTTATTATTAAATCAAGGATTTGCGATAAGTTCCAGCGAGTCCTGTGCTATAGCTACACATGCCACTCGTTCTATTTTAGATCATTATCATGGAATGAAAAATGGGGAATACTCAGAGATTACTCCTGGCCTTTTACCGTTAACTAAAAGATTAGACACTATTCTAAACCAATCGGATATGAAGGCTGAAGACATCGAATTAAACGGGAATGAACATCGAAGGATAGGAGAGTTATTTCATGCAATTGGTAAGATAGATAGAGCCGCCGATTTCTACAAGATAGCACACGAGTTGGAGCCCGAAGACCCCACTTCTCTCACATCATTAGCAGATATACAAAGGAAAAAAGGAGATTTAGAGTCTCTTGACATAACATTAGAAAGATTGTTGGCAATCAATCCAGACGATATACAAGTACTTCAAGAACAGACATTATTAGTTTCTGATTCAGATCCAGAGCGTGTGTCTAGAAATAAGAAAAGATTAGAAAGCCTCGGTATTGAAACAGAATTTGACTCGCAAAACAGAACAGAACTTTCTGAAATTGTGGAAAGAGCAAATGAAATAGGTAGACAGATAAATCCGTTTGGGAAACCAAAGAGCGCTGAAGAGTTAATCAAAAAGGCAGGCAAATTATTACTTTTATCTGAAATAAATACAGCATTAGAGTGCGTTGAAATGGCATTAAAGTTAAATCCTAATAATGGAAAATCATGGCTTTTACATTCAAAAATTTTATCAACAAATCCTCATAAAATGAAAGAAGCATTGAGTAGTGTAAAAAAGGCAAAGGCACTTGGTGAATTTGGAACTATCATTGAATCAGAAATATTAGAAAATAATGAAAAATTTGATGCAGCAATTTCAGTACTTGAGGAATACTTACTCAANGTAACAGAAAATCCTGAGGTAAGGGGAAGATTAAGTTTATTACTTCTAAGGAATAATTCTTTAGATTGGTCTAAAAAGGTACTTGATGAAGCCCCTGTAGAGTCTTGGGAACACCCAGCTTTACATGTTATGCGAGGCCGACTACATCTTTCAGAAGTTGATGAACACAGAGATAATACAGGAAATTATGATCAAATGATTATTTTAGATGCCCTCTCATCTTTTGATTCAGCTATTGAATACGACCGCGAATCTGGTTTAGCATGGTTAGGGAGATCTCGTGCACTAAGATATCAAGGTTCACTTAATGAGGCTGAGATAGCTTTGGTCAGAGCTAGGCGATTAATTCCCGACCATCCTTCTATACCTTTAGAAGAAGCACAACTCTCTCTTGATTTAGGAAGATTAGATCAGGCAAATGTTATGATTTCAGAAGCATCAACGCAGTTAAAAGATAATAGCACAATCCCCTTCATCAAGGGATTAATTGCAGCAAAAAANGGAACTCTAGCTGAAGCACAGGATTTATTCACTAGGACAATTGAAATAGATAAAAATCATGTCAGAGCGCGATTAAATAGATGTTCTGCTGCACTTCTTCGTGAAGAACTGAGTATGGCTTTGGATGATGCGAATTTCTTAGTTGAAAANAGGCCTAATTTGAATTTGGCTAGATTAAGAAGATCTGAAATTTTAATGAATCTGGGTGATTGGATAGAAGCAGAGAAGGAATTAAGGCGTTTGTTAACAAAATCTCCCGAATATACCATGGCTTTGGTTCATATGGGGGCTTGTATGAATGCTATGGGCAGAGCTGAACAGGCACAAAAACCATTAAACAGAGCAATCCAAATCGATCCAACATTATCCGATGCATGGTATCAACGAGGATTGCTATATCTTGACTTTGGTAGACTAAATGAAGCATTAGCAGACTTTGAAAGTGCCGCTAAATGTAACCCCAGGCATCTTGATGCAAAGTTAAGAATTGCAGCTATCTTACACGAAGGAGAAGAAGCAGAAAAGTCAATTCTGGCTTGGAGAGAGGTATTGAATATTGACCCAGAAAATCGTCTAGCGAGAAGACGTCTAGAAGAAAGTAGAGGAAGAACAACCCATCAAAAAATTTAGTACATAACAAAGCATTAACTCTATACTCTCTTTCCGAGAAAATATGACGACCACCTCGGGAATTGAACCTGGAGATAAAGCACCAGATTTTAAACTTAAAAATGCTAACCCATCAATATATGGAGATATTGTTTCTTTTTCAGAATCTATGGGNGAAAATGGCCTAATTGTTATGTTTACTTGCAATCATTGCCCTTATGTGGTTGGATCTGAATCTAGAATAGAGAAAATATCATTAAAAGCTAAAAATAATGCTCTTGGATTTGTTGGTATTAATTCTAATGATCCAATAAACTATACCACAGACTCATGGGACAATATGGTTAAACGTGCAAAATCTGGAATGTCATATGCATATTTGGTCGATGAAACCCAAGAAATTGCAAAAAATTATGGTGCAGAAAGAACACCGGAATTTTATCTCATCGATTCTACTGGAATAGTTGTTTATCGCGGCCGTTTAGACGATTCACCTCGTGATCCTTCTCATGCAACAACATCTGACTTATCTGATGCTATAGACGAACTCATTGCTGGGGAAGAAATTTCTCAAATTAGAAATGAAAGTATTGGTTGTTCGGTGAAATGGAAAATTTAGTGATATAATGAAGATGGGATTNCCCGCTAGAATTTTTGCATTAGTATTACGTATATCGCCTCCTTTTTTTAAGAATAGACTATGGAAGTGGTGGTATCAAAGATTAGCAAAAGGATACGATAAAAAAGAATTTAGATTTATGAATTATGGTTATACAGATGATGANCCTCTAATTCTTTCAGATTACGATGAAACACATCGATTATTTATTCAACTTTACAATACAAATATCAAAGATATTGAATTCAAAGAAAAAAATGTGTTAGAAGTAGGTTCTGGAAGAGGAGGAGGTGCAAGTTGGATTGCAAGAACAAAAAATCCAGAATCATTAATTGGAATGGATTTTTCTAAAGAGGCAGTATCATTATGTAATATTTGGTATAAAGATCAGAAAAATCTTAGTTTTATAGAAGGAAATGCTGAAAATATACCATTGACCGAATCTAGTTTTGATATAATATACAACGTAGAATCATCACATTGTTATGGAAATATTTCAAAATTTATTCAAGAAGTTTTTCGTCTAATAAAAAATCAAGGAGACTTTTGTTGGACAGATTTTAGAGATAAAAAAACAATGACAGAATTAGAAAATATCTTTATTTCCGTAGGATTCAAAATAATTTCTAAGAGAAATATTACAAAACAGGTTTTAGAAGCGTTAGATATTATTAATGATAGTAAAAAAGAAAAAATTAACCAACTAGTGCCCAAATCAATTAGGAAAAGTTTTGAAACNTTTGCTGGGGTTCAAGGAACTCCAGTTTACCAAGCATTTGTTGAGGAAAGATTACAATATTATTGCTATCACTTAAAAAAAATAATCTAATATTGCTCTAAAACAAGTTCTGTCTGTGTTGAACTTATATCTCCTGGTGCTGCTAACCACATTTTATCTAACATATTTCTTAATCCAGCGGTATCATCAACGTGAACAATAGCAATCAAATCTGCTTCGCCGCTTATTTCGTATACAGATTCAACACCAACCCATCCAGAAAATTCTCCAGCCAGAGTCCCTATTTCTGTTCCAGGTCCTACTTTCATACGAATTAGAGCCGATAAACCAATTCCACTTTCTCTTACAGTATATCCTCTTATGACGCCATCGTCTTCCAATTTCCTCATTCTTGTTCTAACCGTTCTCTCCGTAACTCCGACNCTTTTTGCTATTTCCACATAAGCTGCTCTTCCATTATCACGAAGTACTGCNAAGATGCCNCGATCTAAAGAATCTATATTTGACATATTATATTCCGAAAACCGTATCTTATTTCTACTTTCACAACGTTAACATTCATTATTTATAACTTTATTTCCGTTTAATGTAAATTNAAATTTTTTCTATAAAAAAGTTTGATTAAAAGGTGATGACATTAACAGGCTATATATGGAGACGAACGAGGAGACCACAAATCTTCGTATTCAAGAATTCCTTGATGATATATCAAAACTACAATTGTCATTTGCATTTTCTCAATGGTACAATGTTGATGTTGCATCACTTATTTCCAATACAAATATAGTAGGTCATGAAGTAGATGAAAATACCGGGGCATCTTTGATTTTTTTAGATCGGAGTGTGATGTTTTGTTGTCCTAAATCAGGAAAAATACACCATTATCCAAAACATCTACTACATTGTTTTGTCGATGATAAAAGAGGTCAATTAAACGTAAATGAAGCTATATTTAGGGCAGAACTATTTTCCATATCTCCTAAAGACGAGCAACTTTGTTGGGAGAAATGTTGTAATTCAGAAGTAGATATACCAAACCTTCAATCAAAAGTCTCTAATTGGATAGGATGGTTGAATAGATAATTTAAGTTTTTATGCCGCTACATTCAGAAATGAAAACTCTTTCCATATTAGCATGGGATTGCCAATAAGTGATTTACACGGACGAATGATTCTTGATTCACGAGGAAATCCTACAATAGAAGTTGAGTGTTATGCGAGCATAGACATCCCTTCTCGTTCTACCGTGCCTTCAGGAGCATCAACTGGTAGTTATGAAGCAGTAGAACTAAGAGATGGTGGAGAAAAATGGATAGGTAAAGGTGTTGATTTAGCAATTGAAAATATTAATGGAAAAATAAAACATGCTTTAATCGGAATTGATGTCTCAGACCAAAATAAAATTGATAAAATTATGATTGATTTGGATAGTTCTTCAAATAAATCAAACCTTGGAGCCAATGCTATTCTTGGAACTTCACTAGCCTGTTTGCGGGCAGCTGCAGGAGTAGGTTACCCTCTATGGTCATATATAGCAAATGAGGAAAATAATTGTTCCTTGCCTGTGCCACTAATGAATATTCTAAATGGTGGTGCACATGCAAATTCTAATGTGGATATACAAGAATTTATGATAGTTCCACATGGTTTTACCAATTTTAAAGATGCACTACGTGCAGGTGTTGAAATATATCATACCTTGAAAAAAGTTCTAAAACAAAATCAACTACTCAATGGAGTAGGAGATGAAGGTGGTTTCGCCCCGAATTTAAATTGTAATGAAGACGGCCTTATTTATGTAGTTCAGGCGATTGAATTAGCAGGTTATAAACCAGGCAAACAAGTTTCAATTGCCTTGGATGTAGCAGCACAAGAATTTCTAAAGGAAGACAAATATCATTTTGATGGAAAACTAATTTCAGGAAATGATTTAGCANATATTTATTCAAGTTGGATTGAAAAATATCCAATCGTCTCAATAGAAGATCCATTTGGAGAAGATGACTGGGATTCCTGGGTTGCATTCACAAGAAAAGAAGGACAACATATTCAAATTGTTGGTGACGACCTATACGTNACAAATCCCAATCGTCTGAAAAGGGGNATAGAAACATCTGCATCAAATGCTATTTTAATTAAATTAAACCAAATAGGAACATTTTCAGAAACCATGGATGTTATAAAAATGGCCAAAGATTCAGGTTTCGCGACTATAATTAGTCATCGGTCAGGAGAAACAGGAGATGACATAATATCGGATATTGCTGTAGGAGTCAATGCTGGTCAAATAAAAACCGGTGCGCCAGCGAGAAGTGATAGAACTTCAAAATATAATCAATTATTGAGAATTTCTGAAAAATGTGAACACTATACTCAATTATTCTAAAGACTTCAACAGTAGAGGTAGTACTATAGTTGCATCCGATTCAATCATGAAACGGGGAGTATTTGCGTCTAATTTTCCCCAACTTATTTTTTCATTTGGTGGTGCACCNGAATANCCTCCATATGANGNTTTAGATTCNCTAATTTGTGCAAACCANTTCCANCGATTNATNTTNATNCCTANATCTTGNTCTAACATNGGNACNACACATATAGCAAAATCNCCAGCTATNCCTCCTCCTACTTGTAGAATNCCAGTGGGCGAATCATCTTCTCTATACCAGTCNGCTAGTGCTTGCATNGCATACAAACCCCCTTTTATTATNTCTGGACTTTTGAANGTACAATCNATNACTCTAGCNGTAANGATATTACCTANTGTAGAATCTTCCCANCCTGGTACAAAAATAGGTATATTTGCATCGGCTGCAGCCATTAACCACGAATTTTGTACTTCTCCTTCAAATTCCAAATCAGCATGTAATAGGATATCATATAGATATTCATGTGGGAATCTTTTGTCCTCTGCAGCCTCTGCATTTTTCCATAGAGGAATTAGTAATTTTTCAACTTCTTTTATTACCTTTTCAGGAATTGCAACATCTGTCACACGATTCATCCCCCTGTCTCTAAGTTCAGCATCATCGATTGCAGTCATCTCTCTCCAATTTGTAATTTTTTCATAACTAGAATTGGCAATTAATTTGAATAGATCTTCTTCAAGGTTGGCTCCAGTACAGCAAATTGCATGTATTTTCTGAGATCTGATAGCCGGTGCTAATGTCCGACCAATCTCAGCGGTAGACATCGCGCCTGCCAAAGTGATAATTAATCGGCCTTTATTTTCTAAAAAATTTATTAAAGATTCAGAACATTCAGACAGAATTCCTGCATTAAAGTGTCTGTAATGGTCTCTGATAAACTCTTTAACTGACATAATACCAACCTATTTTATAAATCTACCAATTTTTTGTTCTCTAACTAGTTTAATTCCTTCAATCGTTTCCGAAAATAATTCTTTTAAATTATCAACTATTATTTGAGGATCGTTATTGCCGCACGTAAATACATCTACGGCCAACAAACCAATCTCTGAATAGCAATGAGCAGTAACATGGCTCTCATCTATTAAAATAACTGCTGCAAAACCTGGTGGACTTTTCGTTCCGTCAAATTTTTCAACATGCGAATGTACTTCTCTAATGCCTGATTTTTTAACATTCTCACGAAGTTTATTTAGCATCCATTCCCCATCATCTTCAACTGGTGACTTATAATTTACATAATCTAGAAAAATATGTAGTCCCCTGCCAACTTCCCCGTTCATTTTATAATTGCAATATTTAATCATAAATATAATTTTATATTTTGTAAAGAACATATATTCTTTATTTATTTAAGAAGCCATTTTTTTAATCTTTTCAAGCCTTCTAATATCGCTTCTTCACTGCATGCATATGAGATCCTGATAAAGCCAGAACCGCCTGTGATTAATGATGCAGGAATTAATTGAACTCCTGCTTTGAGAGATTCATTTGCAAATTCTATATCTGTCATACCGGTTTCTGTTATATCGACAAATAGATAGAATGCCCCTTCTGGTTTGACGATTCTCAAACCAGGTATCTCCGAAAGTCCTTTAACCATAATTTCTTTTCTTTTTAGGTATTCATTATTGAATTCTTCAACCTTATCATCACAATTAAGTGCAATTTTTGCAGCATCCATAAGAAATGTTGGCACATGGGAAGCAGAATTAGCCTGACTTTTCGCTGCAGCTTTCATGGCGTTACTAGGGCCGGCTAAAAACCCTAAACGCATCCCCGTCATTGCCCAAGATTTTGACCACCCATTTACGACAATAGTTCGTTCTGCACCACCAGGTAAACTAGCGGGGGAAACATGAGGATAATCTACCCATACAAGTCTTGCATAAATTTCATCAGAGACAATCCATAAGTCATGTTCTCTCGCAATATCTACTATTCCTTGTATCTCAGAAGGAGTAAATACTGCACCTGTTGGATTACATGGTGAGTTTATCAAAATCATTTTTGTTCTTTCATTTATTGAATTTCTTATCGCGTCTAAATCAGGATGAAAGGTTTCTTTGTTAACAGGAACATGTATTGGTACAGCACCAATAAATTTCAACATTGGTTCATATGATGCCCAAGAAGGAGCAAGTAAAATTACTTCATCTCCGGGCATGGTTGTGATCAAAAAAGAATAGAGTAAACCTTGTTTTGCACCGGGAGTAATGACAATGTCTTCTGCTGGACAATCAATTTCATGTTTTTCTTTAATATAATGTGATACTGCATTACATAATTCCATTGACCCTGCTCCACGAGTATACTTTGTTTTACCTTCTTCCAAACCTTTAATTGCCATTTCTATTATTTCTTTTGGTGTATCAAATCCAGGTTCTCCAACTGTCCACCTCACTACTTCTTCTCCGGGGGGTTGAAGATAGGGTGCAAAGCCCACTCCTAGCCCATCATATCGTCCCGATACTTGTGGCATACCCTAACCCGAGTGTCGAACGTTCATGATAGTATGCAAGAAAAATTATTTTTTTAATGCAACAATCTACGAATAATATTCAAAGAGAAATAGTTCTTGGGTTACAATACGCACGGATGGCAGAGCAGCTATGCAAGGGATTGCAGATCCCTGGACCCGGGTGCAAATCCCGGTCCGTGCTCCATTAATCTACTTTCCATTCCATATCATGATGAGGTCCGATACCCTCAATCTCAAAAATCTCCGATACAATCTTGAAACCACATCTCGCATACATCGGTACGGCCTTTATTCTAGCATTACACCAAATACCTGTATTTTCTTTCTTAACCTCATTTTGTAATTTTTTAACAATATCTGATCCAATTCCCCTATTTCTAAATTCTGAATCAACAGCCATTCCCCTAATTCTATATTTGCATCCTTCTCTAGAATCTAATTGTAAGGTTGCACAACCGACTATTTTTTCATCTACGTATGCACACAAAAATCTAGTATTAACATCATCATCAACTCCTGGATAATGCTCACTGCCTCTAGGCATTCCAATTCTCAGAACTTTGAATCTTAATTCTAAATGATCCAACTCAACTTTTTCTGACCACTTTAATACATGCTTCATGTAATGCCGAAACCTAACTATACAATTAATACATTTTCTATCGGCGCTTTAAAATGGACATTGATGTTGCTGTGAACATGCAAGACACCAACACTCCAGATTGGAGAACTTTTGCTATAATTGGATCAATTCTAACAATCAATACAATATATCCTCAAATTTCATTTTCCGGACCATGGGATTCAGAATCATTTACAGTAGGAGTTTTCGGATTAATGGGACTATCATTAATCTATATTTCATGGTATCGATTTACATTCAATAGAAAGGGATTAATACCGTGGATGGATAATTTAGTCAACCCATCTAAATCATCAAAAATAGAATTATTAATCGGTTTCATCTTTATTTTTGGTGCATGGTTAATAGGAAATATTTTGCAAGACAACTTCCCTGCTCCAACTGGATTGATATTAGCTCTTATTGGAGCTCTGGTAATACTCCACTCTGTGTATGTTTTACTTAGTATTGGTCCATTGAAAGATGATTAATCTACCTTTTTCCAGGTTTCCAAAATTGTAATGGTAATGCGTTATCGCCTTTCATTGCTCTAAATGCTAAATGATCAGCCCGTTCATTCCACCTATGCCCTCTGTGTGCTTTGATATGTTCAAAATTTATTTTTTTAGTAAATAGGACTTCTTTCCACAAATTCTGTACCCAAAGTGCTAATTCACGATTTGCTTTTACCTTCCATTTTCCCATGGTAATATTCATTGCATACTGAGAATCTCCTTTAATAATAACATTTTTTTTACCATTTTCAATTAACAACCAACGAAGTGCATGTGCTATTGCACTCAATTCAGCTGTATTATTAGAGCCAACTTTAGCACCAAGAAAAAAATCTGAATCTCTATCCGTAATTACCTTACCACTTTCTTCGTAAATTAAATTTCCATGACCTCTTCCTAATCCATTATCTCCTTCTATTACACAAAAGCCCCAGCCAGCAGGAGTTTCTGAGGTTACATTCCTGTTTTCTTCACAAGAACCATCTACATAGATATATATGGCGTCTGAGGGCATAATTATTCTTCCAATAATTCTCGATATGCATCAGAATTCAGGAGATTTTCTATCTGTGAAGAATCTTCAATGGTCATTTTACAAATCCAACCTTCCCCATAGGGGTCGGTATTTATTGTCTCAGGAGCATCTTCTAGTAATTCATTTACTTCAATTACTGTTCCTGCGATTGGAGCATAAATTTCACTAACGGATTTTACAGATTCTACACTTGCATATGATTCCATAATAGAAACCTTAGCTCCAACTTCTGGCAATTCAACCCATACTACATCTGTTAGTGCATTCTGTGCGAAATCAGTTATTCCTACTATTATTTCTTCACCAACAACTCTTATCCATTCATGTTCTGCTGTATACTTTAATTCGCTTGGTACGTCACTCATTGCATCCATCTCTTGTCATTGCGGGGGGATATAGAGGGTCAAGTTTTCGCTTACTCTTCCTCTCCATGCTTTTTCTCAAGATGCTTCATTTCCATTTTTGCCCACTGAGAATTTAGATTTGATATATCTGCTTCACGATATTCTTCTTCTAAACGTAACCGCATTTTTTCATCATTTTCCTTACTAAACCATTCATCTAAAATATATGTAAATCTATTAATTAACAAAATAATTATGAAAATAATCACCAATAAAATTAATATTAGTAATATTACATAATTGTTACATGTTCCATATGAACATTCCTTAATAGTCAATTCGTTGTCTATAAAAACAATGGAAATTAAAAATAACAAAGGTAAAATAACGCCCATTAAAAGCCTTTCAAGTCTCCCCGCGGGTGAATCCATATGATTCCTGTAGGGGAGGTCTCTAATCAATACATTTCTTTAACTAACTTATGTATTTTATACGGAAGTAATGCCCTATTGACAGGAGTGACTTCTAGTATGCGCCCATCATCTCTTCTTCTGATGTCCTGAAGAAGTGGATGCCTACTCTTCTTGTGCAAAGTAAGTAGTGTTGGCATATCATGATTCAATGCTGTTCTTACAGCAGATACAAACATTTCACTTTCGACAGAGAATTTCCCTACTTCATCTATTACTAAGATTTCACAATTTCCTATACTATCCATTATTGCTGGTACTGCAACTCTGTCCAGTTCAGTAGGGTCAATTCCAAAACCTAGTATTCTTAATCTTGAATCTATATTTCTATGTGCCATAACTCCCTTTTCACCGGTTTTGATATTAACACAGGCATAGCCAACCCTTTCTCCATTTTCTATGATCGATTCAGTTGTCATCCCTCCGATTAAATTTTCAGCAGAAAAGGGACCTCTTGTTATGCCATTTTTTCTTTCTTCAACAAGCATATCAATCACTTTTTTAAGAACTGCAGATTTACCAGATCTGGGCAAACCAGTAATTCCTATTTTTGGATTTATTCCCATATTATCTCCACTTTCCTCTTCTATGCTAGAACGCTAACGCTTTGCGCACATCCTGCAAAGGTATAACTAGTTTCATCAAATTTGCATTAAAAAGTACTGAGACCGGAATTAAAATTAAGACAATTGTAATTAAATTTTAGATTTATTACCATTAAATGGTAAAGAGGAAGTATTGACTAGTTTTGGAAAGGGTAGGTCAAAAATTTCGTAATTATTTACATTACTATTTGCCGCCCAAACATTTGACCAAATATTCAGATTATCGGAATTCAAATATTTAACTATGATATTTAGTGCATTTTCTAAATCACCAAATTCTTCTATTAGCATTTTACGAGTTTCTTCAGGTATCTGTAGATAATTCATTGAATTGGCGAGAGCATAATTTTTGGGCAACACTGACCATAATAATCTCCTTCCTAATTCAGAGTTAATAATGGTTTGACAAATTATTCTCGGCTTATCTTTGATTTTTATTTCACCTTTCCAGATAGACTGTACTCTATCTGGAGAATCTTCAGACATATTATTATCTATTGCTGGGTGACTCAATACCACATCATCATCTTTCAATTTTAAATGACCAGATCTTATTAGGGGAACATACTCTTTTTCATCTTCCCAGTCTGAAACATTATCATTACTTTGTACAATTTCACCTGGTCTGACTCGAATTTTTTTACCTCCTTGATTTAACCAATTATTCTTCTCTCCTAGTCTAGGTTCATCTGCAAGATTATTGATGGCTGTCAATGCCCTTTTTCTTTCCAAAGAATCTCTTGGTATTCTTGGAACCGCCCAAGACGCATCTGTCCAAGTTGACCATAGACCTCTTTCTAGTTCCAAGAACGGCGCTTTCGAATTTAATCCTTCTTTATTTGAAAAATCTCCGATTTCAAGAGGTCCAAAACTGGTTAGAACTTCTGTCCTCCCTCCTGCTGTTATTCCTATGACTAAAACGCCTTGAGAATGACCCGGGAAGAGTTTATGGCTTTTCTCCGAAAAGGACCAACAAGTTTCCCATCTGTTTTTAGATACTAATATTTTTCTTAAAGGAGAACTACTTTTTTCTCGAAGTAATGAATCTGGTACAACCATCCTAAGTTTACCATTTTTTTGCACAATTTGTAGAGCCCTCTCTACATACAAACGATATAGATTGACATTTCCTCTCAAAGCAGAGTATCTTAATTTACCATTCGATTCAGATTTATTCCTGAGATCTTCAGACATTCTTTTTCTTAATTCGCTTCCATTTTCTTTATTCCTAAACTTATCTTTTATTCTTAACCATGGAGGCTTGGAAACAATAAATGTGGGCTTCTCATTCCATGGCCAATCTTCGATTAAAATATCTCTACAAAGAACATTATTCTCAAGGATTAATTTAGCATCCAANTTACTTATTTTNCCCTCTTCATCATTTAAACTTACCAAGTTCAATTTCATTAATGTTATTAGCAGACGCCTTTTTGTTGCATAAACCGCAATTTCTGAAGCATCTACAAGTTGCAATCCTTCCAATAGCCTAATCGTATCTTCTTTTTGCAATGAACTTCTTAGGTCATTACATCTTTCAGAATGAATTTTCAACATTCTATCTGGAAATATTCCCGCACCAACAGAGAGATCTGCAAATGGAATGGGAATTCCTGATCTCGTTTGATTATTTGTTTCTTCATTAAACCTATCCATTTTAGATTTTGTCTGTACATCATTATTCATCTGTTCCGCGTACGCTCTAAATCCTGGTGGTAAAGCAGATATGGAGATCGTTGCTAGTGGTTCTTTATTCTTAATGATGTTAGTATTTTTGAATTCATCAGCCAGTATCAAATCAACCAATTTAATTTGAATAGAACCAATCCCTCTTACTGACCTGCCATCTTCCTCAGCTTCAAACCTGGAAAGTAACGTATCGAGGACAGTACCCGGCTCAGATAATAGTCCAGCTGGTAAGATTGGCCAATTTTTTGGAAGCGCTGCTGCCACAGGAATATTTCTTATTACAGATTTTTCCCAAGCATCTAGCCAAATTTCAATTTGTTTTACTCTNTCATTACATTCGTGGTCTACTCTAGCAAACCACCCAGATGCTTCACTAACCATTTAAATCAATGATACTACAATCGTTTGCTTTTTGAAAGATTGTATCTAATTTACATTCAATTTTCAAGACTGAATACATCCTGATCCAACTCAATAATCATCTTTTTTTGTAATAATATTGAAATTGCTTCATCTACTTCTTTTTCATTTACTGATAAATGCTCAAATTTCTTTACTAAATCTAAANAATGTACAACATTATTACCAGTTTTTTTCTCAATTTCCATCATATTCAGTATATGCTCTGAAACTATTGCGAGTAATGGGTCGTCATCGAAACCAAGAGACCCAAAATCCACTATTGCATCCCCGTCTGGTTCACTATCAATTGAACTATCTCCTTTTTCTGAATTTGTTTGATTATTTTCATATACATCAAATAAATTCTTCTGATTAGGGTCTTTTATTACTACTTCTCCAGCAACTTCTCTTTGCCTCTTTAATCTCTTCACCAAAGTTTCAATACGATGCAATCTTTGTTCTAATCGTAATCTTTCCCTTCCAAGATGCCCCTCAACTAATTCTAATTCATCTAGAGCTCTTTCATGTAACCACTTTGATAAATCCCAATTTGGATCTAATCTTAACATCGTTTCCCATAACCTCGCAACAGAATCAGGAAGAACCCCGACATCGATGCGAGAGGAATCTTTTCTATCTCTTGGCCCTTGCTCCATAACTACCCATCGCAGTCGACCGTCTATCAATTATCGCATCGCTCATTAGATTAATTGAAGGAGTTGAAGTGATAAATGAAGTCGTTCTGCCAAGACACATGACTGCCTACCGTCTGACTGTTTTACCCGGAGACGGTACTGGAAAAGAAGTTGCTAAAGAGGCACAAAAAATTTTACAAGTTTTTCAAGAACATAGTCCCCTCGATTTTGACATAACCGAAATTCCATGCGGAGGAGAATACTATCTAGAAACTGGGATGGAGTGGCCAGAAGGATCATTTGAACACTGCAGAGATAATTCTGATGCTATTTTACTAGGTGCAATAGGTTGGCCAGATGCAAAGTTACCTAATGGCGATAATGCTGGAGGTTCAGTAATACTTGGACTACGTTCTGGATTGGATTTGTATGCCAACATTCGTCCAGTTAAATTATATGCGGGAGTAGATCATAAAATACATGGAAATTACACGCAAGTCTGGGACTCTAAATTGGTGGATATGGTACTAATTAGAGAAAATACAGAAGGATTATACCACTCATTACTTCGACGTTCAGCATTATCTGTAGCTGGAAAAAGTCCTGACGATCCAGTAATAATTGAAAAATTTCCAGGATTGGAGGGAGAGGTTGCATGGGATCTAAGGCCAATTTCAAGAAAAGGTAGTCAAAGAGTAATAAACTTTGGATTTAAATTAGCNAGCCGAAGAATGGAAAAAACCGGAGTTCAACAAAAAGTTACATGTGTGGACAAAAGTAATGTCGCCAAAGGATGTAGACTTTTTAGAAAGGTATTCAAAGAAGTTGCATCTGAATATCCGGAATTACAAACACATGAAGCATATATTGATGCTTTTACTATGTGGCTTATTCGTAGTCCCGAAGATTTGGATGTTGTAGTCCTGCCGAATATGTTTGGAGACATTGCGACCGATCTTGCATCAGTATTACAAGGCGGATTGGGCATGGCAGCTAGCGCCAATATAGGAGATAATCATATGCTATTCGAACCAGTTCATGGATCAGCACCCCAACACGCTGGTAAAAATATTGTAAACCCAATAGCAACAATATCTTCTGTTCAATTAATGTTTGATAATTTAGGTTCCAAGCACCATGATAAAGATGCCACATTATGCGCCGAGTTACTCGATAGAGCTATTTCAGAGCATTTAGCTGAAGGAAAAATAATCACTTATGATTTAGGAGGAAATGCTTCAACCTCAGAAGTTGGCACTGCAATTGCAGATAGATGTATTATATTACTAAAAGAGGCATTTAACAATTGATTAGAATTATTTTTTAACCATTATCGCTCAAAAAATGATAGTTTTTCAAAATCACGCAATACTTAGCTTAAAAATTTTATACCAGTCATTTCTTCACTAATACTCCAAAGTCGTTTAGCAGTTTCTTTATCTTGAGCCTTTTTGTTAATCTTTGCCTTACCTGTTCGACCTCTCATTTCTATTATCCCAGTTGGTCCCCAATAGATATATTCAGTAGCTTTTTGATTTGTTGCGGCAAAGAGAGTGGCTTCTGAACCCTTTTTTGCAGATATAGCAAAAAATACATTCAGAATTCGCCATAAAATCGAGTATCTCTGTAATTCAGTATTAGAATATCCCGGATGACTAGCTAAGGAAATTGTTGAAAATCCGCCAGCCTTTAAGCGACGATCTAATTCTATTGCAAAACATAAATTAGAAATCTTACTTTGTGAATAAGAACCCCACTTACTATATTTTTTCTTTTCACTGTTCAAATCATTGAAATCAATAATTCCAGGATTATGTGCTATGCTTGAAACAGTTATTATTCGTCCATTATCATTTTTTTCCAGAAGAGGAAGTAGTAAACCAGTTAGAGCAAAATGACCCAGATGGTTCGTACCAAATTGTAACTCAAAATTATTTTTTGTTTTTGAATAAGGAGGAATCATTACTCCTGCATTATTAATTAAGACATCTAACCTATCATTCTCGTTTATGAATTTCTTTGCAAAATACCTGATGTTATCCAAATCTGCCAAATCTAATTGATATAATTTGATATTTGCTTTCGGAAAATCTTTGAGTATTTTTTTCCTTGAATCTGAAGCCTTTTCCAAATTTCTACATGCCATTACTACATAAGCACCTTTAGAGGCTAACATATACGCCATATGATAACCGATTCCGGTATTAGATCCAGTAATAATTACAACTTTACCAGTTTGATCTTCCATCATTTTAATTTTCCAATTCATTAATTTCATCCCTTTATTTTCTTTTCTTTTATTCCAAATAAGAACCGTGTAACTTTATTACGTCGTACTATTTCAAAAAAAATCCAACAAGTCAATAATACAAATAGAGTTGAAAAGAGTATTGCAGAATAATTTTTGAGACCAAAATCAGTCGATAATCTTAGTCCGGCGAATGTAAGTGGCATATGTACGATATAGAATGGATAAACTCCTTGATTTAGATATGCTAAGTTCTTACTCGGTTTATTGAGAAAAAATGAACCCCAGGAGAATATTGTTAGACACCAAAACCAAGCATGAAAACTATGGATTAAACATGCAAAAATAGTCATTTTATTATGTACTATGCTATTTTCTAATAGCCAACCGCCATCAATGTAAGGAATACCGCTTTTGTGTTGCTCTAATCGTATCCAAATAAAAATTATTGTTAGCAGTAAAGTAATAACTGTGATATTATAACGCTGATTTTCTAAAAAATTATAATAGTNCTCTTTTGCAATTATACAAATATATCCAAAGGCAAAGAAGACAAAGAACCAAAACCATTCATATCCAACACCAATATATCCTGGAAACCATGGCTTGAATAGTATTTCAGTTAATGATAAAACAAGTGGTAGAATCAATAGGATACCTGTAAACTTAGGAATCGTAAAGAAAGATTGAACAAAACGTGCCACATCCCCTTCTGGATTTTTACTTACATAATGAAAAATTGGAGTCATAAATAGTGAATATTGAAATAAATTCCAAAGAAACCAAAGATGACCTAGTGCAATCAATTTACCAAATATTGGTATCCAAAAAACTAGAGATCTCCAAACAATCCCTTCAAGAAATGAAATAGAAAGACTCATTGGTTCAAGTTTTTCATCTCCAAGAATTATTGAACCAACAAAGCCTATAGTCCATGCACCGAAAAACATGGGGATTAGCAAACGTTGACTCCGCTCTTTTAGAAATGTCTTCCAAGTCCGACTTTTGAAAGCAAATGCA
The DNA here is from genome assembly GCA_002719615.1 of Methanobacteriota archaeon. Taxonomy (GTDB): domain Archaea; phylum Thermoplasmatota; class Poseidoniia; order Poseidoniales; family Thalassarchaeaceae; genus MGIIb-O3. The sequence continues at coordinate 46,981 of PBHZ01000016.1, read as the reverse complement.
GTACCCATTCCCGATATCATGAATAATGCTGCAAGTCGCCATTGGTGCATCCAATGCAAAATCATGCTAGTAAAAGTGACCGATTCAGCACTGTAGTCATTACTTTCATCTACGAATTCAAGCTCATTTTTGTCTCTTATTTCCTCAATATTGGGATTAATCTCTGCACCATAGGTTGACCAATATATTCCTATTGCAACATGAAAAGGAATCAATAGTCCAAAAAGAATAACTCTTAGCCAATCGATATCATAACGTCTAATTGTTTTTTTTAATAGTGGAAAAGGTACTTCTGAATTTTCAGAACTCAATTCTATTGCCACCATTTTAGATTCCTGTCAAAGCAATTAAATTAAATCTTATTTATGAATTTCAAATTCAGAGAGTATTTTAAGATAAAGTTATTTGAGGTTTTCATTGCCCCTTTACATGGAAAAACATCCTGTATTGTTCAATCCTGTTTTGATTGCGGGTTGTTTAATAATTCTAACTGGTTTTTCAATCCGTGCATCTTTTGGAGTATTTCAAATACCCATAGAAGACGAATTTGGTTGGTTAAGAGCTGAATTTAGCCTTGCCATTGCCATTCAAAATTTGGCTTGGGGAATTGGAGCACCAATATTTGGAGCAATAGCTGAGAAAATAGGAGATCGCAAATCTATTGTTATTGGGGTATTATTTTACTCTCTTGGATTAGTCTTAACAGCTGGTGCAACCACATCTATTGAGTATCAAATATATGAGGTATTAGTCGGTTTTGGTATTGCAGGAACAGGTTTTGGAGTTGTACTTGCAGTAGTTGGTCGAGCAAGTGCCCCTGAACATAGATCTATGAGCTTGGCAATAACAACTGCTGCTGGTTCTTTAGGTCAAGTAATTGGTCCGATTGCTGCTGTCGCACTTCTAAACCAAGTTTCNGTACAAACCGTTTTCCTTATTTTTGCTGCATCGATACTAACAACTTTATTTTTATTGCCTTTAATGAAGTCTCCTGCACCTACTTCTAAAGAACAATTAGAAGAGAAAATGGGTGATATCTTAAAATTAGCCTTCAAAGACCCCTCATTCACTATGGTATTTATTGGATTTTTTTCCTGTGGTTATCAATTAGCGTTTATAACAGCACATTTTCCTGCACTTGTCACTGAAATGAGCTCACCAATAGATCCTTCTGGTTGGTGTGGAGATTTAGGGATAGAAACTACAGCCGCTCTTGGAGGATTTTCCATTTCTGTAATCGGCTTTGCTAATATATTAGGAACTTTACTTGCAGGATGGGCCGGTAAAAGATATCCCCGAAAGTGGATATTATCTGGAATTTATGCAGGACGTTCCATAGCAGCAATATGGTTCATTTTGACACCTATTACACCTAATTCAATTCTAATATTTTCATTTGCTATGGGATTCCTTTGGCTTGCAACAGTTCCATTAACTAGTGGATTAATTGCACATATTTATGGTTTAAAATATATGGCTACCCTATATGGAATAGTATTTTTCTCACATCAATTAGGTAGTTTTACCGGCGTATATCTCGGAGGAATACTATACGACATTCATGGGTCATATAATTTCGTATGGTGGGTCGGAATAGCAGCAGGTATCATTTCTTCTCTAATACATATTCCAATTCGGGAAGAATCCCGNTTAAAAAATCTGAAAAAAGCGTAATTATTGTGGGTATTCTGGTTGCTTGATTCTAATTATGGAAAATGTAAATAAGATCATAAATAAACTACCGATGATAATATTCCAATTAATTAATTTTTCAAATAACACTACAATTACAAATGAAAATACNAATAACATTAACAGAATAATATGAATTAGAGGAGCGCCCTTTAATCTTGGATCTAAGAAATTATAAATATAGACCCCNGCTAAAATTACATACAATCTCGCCCAAAAAACATAAATTATACCAAAAATTATCCCATAAGAAAAATATCTCCAATCCATCTCCATATTATTTATAATCAATGCAATTCCTAATATTACAACATTCAGGTTATGCATTACTATTTCATACCAATAAAATAAATGATCAATATTATTCCCCCTATTCAGTTCATTGTCTATGATATGAAAAGAAACGACAAATGTCACCAATATNGCGCAACTGTATGCTGTAGCAAAAAGTGCAGGGCTAGAAATAAGCATCCAATNGGGAACTTCGTTACCAGAAATATGAATCCATGATGCCNTAGCAGAAATTGCNAAACTTAAACCAAAAAGACCAAAATGCCACATTGTAAAAGCCGCAAGACGGGTTATGCCTGATGAATGCCTTTTACGATTAATTCGTTCTTCGAAATAAAGAGGATAATCAGGAGATCCCTTGGGGTCTAATGCTACCCACGCCAAGGTCACTAAGCTCAGTATGGCACATAAAGTACGAAATATTGCAAGCATTTCATCAGACAAATAATTTGAAGAAACAACAGTATCTAATGTCGGTACATCTACTAACAAATTACTTTGGAAAATAAAAAACATCGTAATAAATAGAACAAATATTGTTATTAAGGCAGTTTCTTTATGCATATCTTTTTTACCATAATCAATTAATTTAGGCATTTGATACATCTCATTATACTCTATGATTGACCTTCACTATTCAGTTATTTATACAATTCGTTCTTAGAATTATATAGAACAAAATCACATTTATCAAAAAATCATTATAAAACTATAAAATATGAATTAGTTAGTTGTAGGTGTGCAACAATATGTCATAGGTACTATTTTGTTGTCAACAGGAATCTATCTTTTCAGAGACCCCGCTGAAAAAAAAAGGATGGTAGTTGGGCATTATGCATTAGGGATATCAATCAATAACACACGGCTTTACAGAATTTTTGGATTAATTGGAGCAATAATAGCATATTTCATATATGAATCCAAAATTGTATCTCATATTCCATCAGATTTTCCTATCCCACAAAGTATCATGGTTGTATTAATTTTGTTAATTGGAGCATTCATGGCTCGTTCCTTTGTACAGACAACTGAAGATTTTATTTCAGTAGGCGGGCCCACTATTTTATTTGTTTTTACCTATGACTATTTAAAATTTGAAAGAAATATCGATCTCCTAGAATATATTTCAAAATTACCTGCAATCCCAAATATTACAAATGATGCACTGGAATATATTATCCTATTGATAGTTATATTCTTGTCTTATGTATTTAGGAGAATTTTACGTAAATCCATGCCAATAATTCTTGCTGGTTTTTTCTCAGGACTCCTAATAGCTAATGGTTTGAATATTCTTTTCAAAGGTGTTTTACCAACCTCCCGTCAAGAATTAGAATTACAATTGTCTGGAATAATTGCAATTCTCAGTATTTCATATCAAATTTATTATAACAGGAAAAAAAGAAATNAAAAGAAAAATAGTAATCAAGAAATAACTCAAAAAAAACCAACCAATATTAAAATCACCTGTCCAGCTTGTTCGGAATACACAGTTCATAAAATAATCAATAGAAAGGNAACAAATCGTGGTGTTGAAGTTTTAATTCAATGCACGGGAAAAAATGTATTTGATACAATTTGTGGTCACTATCAAACTGTTAGCGAGAAAAATTAATAAAATTATTTTTCGAGATTATAACTCTATAATTTGATTGTTATTATCTACATGAANAATTTTCGGCACATGTCCACTGACCTCTTCCGCATCTAAGATAACATATGTACATAAAATCACTAAATCTCCAGNACTTATCAAATGCGCAGCNGCTCCATTAATACATACTTCTCCTGAACCTCTGGGTGCTTTTATTGCATATGTTTCTAACCTAGAACCATTTGTTATATCTAAAACTTGTACCTTCTCCCATTCGACTATATTCGCTGCATCCATTAGATTTTCATCAATTGAAATAGAACCTATGTAATCTAAATTCGCTTCAGTTACAATCGCTCTGTGTATCTTTGAATTNAGCAACTGCCTTCCGTTGACCATGTCATAATGCCATTTACTTTCTAATTTAATAATAGCCATCCTACAATTACAAATTATATTTTTTTGATGATACTATAACATCTAATTGATACAATAAAACAAAATCAAACAATTTATTCATAAGTGATAATAACTCGTATAGGAGTACTTAGGTGATTGTAGTGAGAACAAGACTGACAGATGATGTAAATATACAAGCCAAAAAGAAAACTCTCTCTGCAATATTTCTAGTTTCAATAATGATTTTCAGNACGCAAATGTATTCTTTTCAAGATTTTAATACCAAATCCGATTTAGTCAATGAAACAGAATCTCCTAATAAATCTCTTTTTCAAGAAACATCTTTGCCATCTGAAGAGCCAAATGGCCAATCATTAGAATCCCAAAATACGGATTTTTTCAATCATCCCATGTATACAGATATTTTTTATAACGATCCAGCATCTTCCTACGGGAAGATTTCTGACCCAGCAGCACTTTCATTAAATCCAGATTATGAATTTTATTTGGAAGAGACTAATACGGACGATCATGACAATGACGGAATAAGCGATCTAAATGATTTAGATGATGATAACGACGGAATAAGCGATCTTATTGAGAGATTTGATGGATGTTATGGTACCGATCCTTTTGACCATGATAACGACGGTATTACTGACGAGTTTGACTGGGACGACGATAATGATGGGATTTTAGAAGGGCCGATTGATTGGGATGGACAGGGTTCAGACCCAAGAAATGTAACCTCAGATAGATACGTAATACCTACTACTATTCACCCATGGACTCTTACTGAGGTTGGAGCTGGTTATTTGGTGGATCAAAATCCGTTCGATCATGATAATGATGGAGTGCCCGATGAAGACATAGATGGTAGTGGAAAAGGTACGTACGACGAAGACGATGATAATGACGCTCGTTTAGATCAATTTACATGGCCATGTGATTTTGATGGAGATGGTGAACAAGATTATTTTGATGATGATGATGATAATGATGGTGTAGAAGACATTTGGGATGTTCATCCTTGGAATGACCAGTTAACATCCAATATTACTCTCTCTGCTCCTTGGGCAGAGGCTGAGGTATGGGCAGGTACAGATGAATATGATATTTCCATGTCTAATGCTGGACTTTCTAATCAGTCAATAACTATCGAAGAAGGCGATACAATAATATGGACAAACAATGCAATATCTGATCGAACTGTTAGGGCAGGTGATGCTTCTTTTGATAGTGGACCAATTGCTCCAGGTGACTCTTTTAGTCACACGTTTAATGATATTGGTACAGTAATCTATGCAGATCCGGATTCATCTTTTTACGATGGTGAAGTTGTAGTAAGAGAAGAATCTGGAAAATTATTCCCAGAAGCATTTACTATTGACCCTGCAGTTTATGGTACTGATACATTTGATTTCGTCACAAAGGAAAGAACAGTATGGCATCCATTGGAACAAACATTTACACAAATTATAGATGGAGATTTAGATGATGATGGAATACCTAATTTTATTGATCCAGATAATGATAATGATGGATCTCCAGACTCTTCTGATACAGATGATGATAACGACGGCCTTCTAGATATGTGGGATGTAGATGATGATAATGATGGAATACCTGATAGTTGTATGCAAGTAGATACTAATGGAGACGGTCAAGGAGATCTTCCTAATGAACAACCAATTGGTATTCCTGGCATTGATTGTGAACTTGATTATGATAGAGATGCAGATGATGATATTTACAGGGCCATAGACTCTGATTATGACTTAGTTTGGGATTGGAAAGATACAGATCTTGGCGCCCCAATATCTCCTGATAGTTTATTAGGTAATCCAGCAATAGATATTACAGACCTCCCATACGATTTGGATAATGATGGCATAGTAAACGAATTAGACTCATTCATGAATTCTACAATTTCTGAAGTTGACTCATGGAATTGCCCATCTCTTGAAAATCCNAATCCACAAAACCCAGATGATAATTGTATACTTATGCGTAAATCATACACTGGAAATAATGATTGGGACGGAGACGGTTTGAATAATTGGGTAGATGTAGATGACGACAATGACGGAGTACTTGATTGGTTAGATATTGATGAAAATTGTGACCTAGATGATGACAACGATTTACATCTTTTGAATGGTTCAAAATATAGGGATGATGGTTTAAATTCTATTGATACAGATATTGATGGCGATGGTCTTGCTAATGATGAAGACTGGGACGATGATAATGACGGTATTCCTGANCGTTATGATCCAGATGATGGTAATTGTGGAATATTGGATACAGATAATACAGATATTTTTACAAACACCTATCCGCATTCCGATGGAGATATAATTGATGGCAGTACTGACAGTGGATTGTATACTGGTACTTTCACGTTACTTTTCGATATGTACTGGCATTTCAGTCCATTTATGTATGTTCAAGGCTTCGTTTTACCCTACAATGGATATGCCACAGACGGGGCAGTAACAATAACAGCCAATGGAATTATTCCAGAAATGTACTGGGCAGTAGTTACACAATGGAGNCCGTTCAATGGTAACAATTTCTTTGATATTGACATGGATGGTGATTCATTAATCAATGGAATTGATGTTGATATGGATTCAGACGGACTTCCCAATTGGTGGGATCAAGATGAGGGTTCTGATGGACGTTTGGACATTAATAATCCTCAATTTGGAGGCTCTTTTGATGATAGTGAGTGCGATATCTCCGTGGCATTCCTTATTGGATTNGCCTCTGGACCATTTGCTTGTGGGCTTCCATTGGCATGGTTATATGCATTCCCACTATTACAAGCTACACAAACTGGTGGAAATATCTACACTGTCCCATATAGTAGCAGGCCAGATCCAGCACATGATGATGGCGCATATGATGGTTCAAACTCACAAGGAAATAATCAGTGCACCAGCAATTGTTGGTGGTTTACTTTCGATCCAGGCAGCAACCCCACACCTACTGCCGCTGTAACCTATAATGACATCAAGAATAATAGAGATCTCTATGTTGCTTACGTTGGTTTAAACAATGGTCTTTTCCAATGGACATCAGATGGTAATGCAAATCTTTTCCCTGATGAATTAGCGGATTTATTAGATGATAATGTAGATCCAGATGATGACTGTGGCGCACCAATTGTTGGAAATCTAGAACCAAATTGTATGGCAAACGATACTGCAGACTTAGATGATGATTTTGATGGAGTTTATGACCATTGGGATATAGATGACGACAATGATGGTACTTGGGATTATCTTGAAGTAGATTTAGATGATGATTGGGATGATGATGGAACAACTGATGATGGGACGTATTATTTCATAGGAAGTAATTGTGCAGATGCTGATGATGATGGCTTAGATACTGATCCGGATGACGATGGATGGTATCAAGCGGTCTGGGATCAAGGAGTAATGGGTCAAGGTTTGTTATTCCCTCAGTATTATGACGTAGATAATGATAATGATGGCGTTCCAGATGGCGAGGATCCTGATGATGACAATGATGGATTATCTGATGAATTCCAAGAAACAATAGATATATGTTTCACAGGTGAAGAACAATCAGTTTGGGATCATGACAATGATGGAATACCAGATTGGGCAGATGATGATTGGGATGCCGATGGTATCAGTAATGATGATGAATTATCAGGAATCACTCCTTTTATTTCTGCCTGGGATCACGATAATGATGGATTAAGAGACGACGTCGATGAAGATGATGATCAAGATGGTATGAAAGATGAGGATGAAGTATTATTATGGCCCACAAGATTTAATTCACAATCCACCAATCCCTGGGATCATGATGATTTTGGTAATGGCTCTGCGATTGCAAATCCTTCTGACCCATTTACTGGCCCAGATGCATATGATATAGATGACGATGCTGACAATAGAACTGATGCAGACTTTGACCATTCAGAAGAAGATTTTGATCCAGAAACATCTGATTGGGATTCGGATAATGACGGAATTCTGGATGAAGATGATAAAACTCCCACTAGAATAACACTTGATTCACCTACAGTATTGTGGTTAGATGCTATTACTCCTGCAATATTTTCAGGAGAAGTTAATTTATTAGCTGATAACGGTTCCTTTGTACCAACAGCCAATATACCAGTACAGATACAAATAATTTGGACTAGAAATGGAACTGTTGCATTAGAAACAGTAGATGTTTTGACAGATTCTAATGGTCGTTATACAGTTGGTCAATTTTTATTCCCTGAAGATATTTCAGTTGGTTCTAATTCCACGTATTATGTGTATGCTGAAGTTACTGAGATGTTCATTCATGATAGTGCGGTTTCTGAGAATATACCTGTTGAAGTTAGGGCTAATACGACATCTGGTTACAGTGCGGGTACCCAATTTCGTTCAGAAGAGATGCCTCTAAAAATTAGTTTAAAGACTCATTATTCAGCTGATTATGATAGAGGTATCTTTGACAATAGGATACCTAATGCACCATTTTCATTCGAAGTAAATGGAGGAATTTTTGGAAATGTCACTCACCCTACTGAGTTTGATGGATATGGATTTGGATACAGAGCAGGAAGTGATGGATGGGCGAATTTAAGATTCAACCAATCTAATGGTATTGTGGGTGCATGGGAGCAGGTACGATATAATAGTAGCCTAGATAATGGTGAAGGAACAATAGCTGGAGGATGGGAAGAAATTTTATGGAATAATTTCACAAAAAAGCATGAGGTTATCCGCTCTCCTTACTTAGAAGTTCCAACAAATCTAGATGTTGGTGATTATTCATTCATAGGTTCCGTAGATCCTTCTCTGGGTTATGATTGGCCATGGCCATACTTAGAACCATCCGAAACTGATAGCTTTTCCATTAGATCCATGAAAAGAATGTTTGTTGAGACTCAATTAATTNCTCCTGCCACCAGGCCCGTTTATTTCTATGATGCAACACAATTCACAGGGTCTTCATTTGGTGCTTGGAGAGCATTATTCCATCAACCTTCTTTGGTTGCTGCAGGGTTAGATTATTCTGAAGTAAGTATTAGTAAAGCATACCCAATACTTTGGGACGGCCAACCTTCAACATTTGCAGAAATAGCAGGAGGGGCACTTCTTGATAACAACAATCAGCCTTTCGTCACAGTTGAATATTTAGAATCAAATATTCATGTTGATGACGGTAATTATTGGGCTACTAGATTACAAAATGGTGCAGCATTTGATGTGCCGCCTTGTGGTGCTGCAGATCCATCAGATCCTGATAGTCCAATTAGATGTGAAATTATTCCAGAAATGTTTACTGGGGAAACTTTGTATGTAGAAGGACAGGTTTGGAATAGGACCATGAATCCATATGATTATGATCGTATGCAACTTGCAGTCGATAAAGATCGGAATTTAGTTTTCGAAGGTGTAGGGGAAGTTAGAAGATCCGGATTCCCTTCAACAATAGAAGGAGAAGCAAGATTCGAATTTAATCACACATTTGACTCTACATGGGCTGCAGGAACATTTGGGTTAAAATCAGGGTTTGTCAATTCTAACTTTTATTTTACTGGAAACCAAGAACAGGTATTAGCTCCGGTTGGTAGTTTTGGTAATGTTTCTATGATAGGAACTACAGATATCACAGTAACCACAGCACCGCGCCTTTATCGAGGCCAGAATGCTTCAATAGAAGCACGCTTAACTGATAATTCTGGCATACCTCTACGTGAAGTACCGGTAAATTATACTTGGTCAGCTGATGGTTTAAATGATGTAGTGATTACAGACAGGAATGGTATTTTCCAAGTAAACTTGACAATAGGAGAGGAACATGAACTTGGTAATTTTACACTCAGCTATACATATTTGGGAGATGCACTTCATGAAGGTACATATACTGAAGTATCTCTATGGGTTGTTTCAAGAACATATATCAATCTTCAAAGTACATCTCCAAATAAACTATCTACCGGGGATATTTGGTACTTTACTGCACAAGTAACCGATGATAATAGGACGGCTTTTGAAAAGGACAGAGGAGAGGCATTGTCTGGTTGTGATTCACTAGGAGGAGAAGTTTCAGTAATCCTTGAAGGGATTGATTTTGAGGATCGAGTGCACCGACAAATAGTAAACAAAATATGTCCTAATGCAGGTACTATCTATCATGAAATAGTTCTCAACCCACAATTATTACGAGATGATCCATTTTCTTTCTTACCTGATGGTTTTGGGCCGGTAAATGTAATTCTTAGATTNGAAGAAAATTTACCTCATGAAGGCTGTGAGCCATTGGCAGAAGAAATGCTTGCTATTTCAGGAGCATGGGACTCGTGTGTTTTAGTGATTAATAATGATCACTTTAGAAAAGTAATGCAATTCCAAGTAGACGGTTTTAGNCTCATTGGAGGAACATCTTTAGAAGTTGATGATCAGATAGTTTATACNTCTGAAATAGATCCNAATACCGGTCTTGCAATAGAAAAACCGATGATTGTAACAGGACAGTTAACTGACGAATTAGGAGGATTATTAGCAAATCGGGCAATCAGAGTAACTTATGAAATGGATAATTCTGACAAAGGCGTTACATCCTGTATTCCAGGAGTGACGGATTCACTCGGTAACTTTTCTATCGTTTGTCCAATTTCTGGTGTTCAAGCCGGTCAAGCAAGAGTCAACATCGAATTTAATTCATATGAGAATAATGATAGATACCGATATAAGAATGCCACTAAAGTTAAAATATTCCCGGTATTTTCAAANTCTTCTCTGAGTATTTCTGAGATTGGNCCATTCAGATCTGATTTTACACAATTTGAATTTTCAAATGGTTCTATTTTTGATGTATTATATCTCAAAGAAGCATTCCATCTTGATGCTAGGCTAATTCAGACTAATGGTAAACCAATTGGTGGTAAATGTCTGAATATTTACATGGATCCAGAGACTAATACTAGGCCGATGGCTACTGCAATTACTGAAGATGGAACAGGCCGAATGTCGTGGTACTCAGGAGACCCTGAAGATAACCCAAGCCGTCGTGGTGTTGAACCTAACGGCAATGAATTAGAAGGATTCCGCACAGTCAGAGTGGCTTATGAACCAGATAAAGAAATACCGGGNGGTTGTAGGGCAGAATCTAATCCAGTTGTGAATAGTTCTTATGTAGATGTAGAAGTTTTAGTTAGAAGTAGAGTAGATATACTTTTGAAAGATCATTGGTCTAATCCTCAAGGTTATCAAGAAGGAGATTTGATATCTGGTGCTGTAGCAGTATTAAGAGATAGGCTAGCTATCACCGTTGAAGGTGAACAAGTAATATTTACAATTCAATATTGGAATGGAACAGGTTGGGAAACTCATGACGTAGAATATTTGATTACTAATGAACAAGGAGTAGCAAATTTCAGTTTTATTTATACTGGTGAGGAAATACCAGGTGAATTAGAGAAAATTGCTGAAGATGGGAAATGGCGAGTATTAGTTCATTTCCAAGAGTCTGCCTTTTTTGAGGGAGAATATCTGAATAATACTCCTGTGATTTCAATGGGCGGAGATTTGGATGTTGGAAAACAGAGCTTCTTCACTACGCAAGCATTAATTGTTCTCGCTATAGCANTATCTGTTGTAGTCCTTGTTGGTGCAGTTATGTACCAAAATTACAGAGAAAGAAGAAAGATAGAAATCATTCGTGGTATTTTAACTGATTCACTCATGGCTCTCAAAGCATCTAACAATTATATAGAAGCTATTTTTGATTGTTATAAGAATTTAATCAAATTTTTCCGCTCTAAGGGTGCAATGAAGAAAGTTTTCGAGACTACTAGAGAATTCGAGGATGTGATTAGCAACATGCTTTCCGGAGTAATCCCTCCAGAAGAAATGAACGTCTTTTTCTCGATATTTGAAGAAGCAAGATATTCTGATCATGAGATTGGTGCGGATCAGAGAGATCGTGCGATTCAAGTATTCCAGCAGATGATCACTCGTATTACAGGAGCTCTCGGGGAAAGTATGCTTAATCGAACTTCAGTAAATGAATCAGGACTTTACGGCACAGCTACTAAAGCAGGAGAGTTTATTGATTCTGATGGAAATGTTAGAATTGCCGGTCAAGAAAGTGAAACAGCAAATGATGGTTTCAGAATATGAAAACATCATTTGTTTCACCTTTTTGATGAATTTATTCTTCTATTTTACTCACAAGCTGTCCCGTAGCATTGATAACACAACCGAAAGTGGCGGCGATACCCAACAAACGTCGAGGGAGTCATATGAGTAAAAATAACAGAAAGACCAACCAGTCCCTTATCGCCTTAATCGGTGATTTGAAGGACCAGAGCAGGTCATCTGGCTCTGCACTGTGGCGAGACGTAGCTTTGAGACTTGAAGCAAGCCGAAGCAATTGGTCCCAACCAAACCTAAGTCGCTTATCGCGATATGCTAAGGACGATGAAATGATCCTCGTTCCTGGTAAATTGCTAGGCAGCGGAGATATATTTGGTAAGGCCAACGTCGCAGCTTTCAGTGTAAGTTCCAGTGCCCGCTCTAAAATAGAAGCCGCAGGCGGTCGTGTAATCACGATTCGCGAATTGATGAATGAAAATCCAAAAGGAAAGGGGGTGAGAATACTTGGGTGAGAGTATAACATTTGTTTATGATGCTAAAGACAAAATTCTGGGTCGTTTAGCAAGTAAAGTTGCAAAACAATTACTTTCTGCTAGAAAGTCTGGTAACCCAAATAAGGTGATTATAGTAAATGCAGAAGAAGCCATAGTATCTGGTCCTAAGAAAGCCGTTTTGGCAGATTATCATTTTAGATATAATTTAAATCATCCAAGAAAAGGNCCTTTCTTTCCAAGAATGCCTGATCAGATATTAAAGCGCACGGTCCGTGGAATGCTGCCTTATCAGAAAAACAGCAGTGGAAGAAATGCACTACGTGACCTAAGAGTAATGATAGGACTGCCTTCCAATTTATCTGGAGAAGAATTGCCAGAAGGTCATGAGTGGGGAGATACTACACAATTAGAACGCCCATTACCTTTGAAATANATCCGATTAGGTGAAATAAGTAAGTCTCTAGGAGTAGACGANAGTAGATGGAACGGAGGTGACAATTAATGGCTGCAAGAAAATCACGCAAAATTGCTAATGTTACAACTAGTGGTAAAAGAAAGACTTCAATCGCCAGAGCAGTTGTTAGTAAAGGCAAAGGACGTATTAGAGTCAATGGTCAACCAATTCATATTATGGAACCAACTTTAGCCAGAAGAAAGGCATTAGAGCCTGTTCAAATTGCTGAAGCAATGAATAGATTATCAGGTGTAGATATCAAAGTAGATGTACACGGAGGGGGTCAAATGGGGCAAGTAGATGCAATTAGAACTGCCATTGCCCGAGGACTTGTAAAATGGAATGATGGAGCTGAAGGAGATGATGAGGAATTAAGAGATGAATTTATCAGATTCGATAGATCTCTTTTGGTCAACGATCCACGTAGAAAAGAACCCAAGCATCAAATGGGACGTGGTGCTCGTAAGAAGTGGCAGAAGTCATATAGGTAAGGTGAAGATGTATGTTAATACCAGTAAGATGTTGGAGCTGTGGCAAAGTTATAGCTCACAAATATGCTCAATATAAAGAAGCACTAGATAACGATGGAGACACAAATAAGGTGTTAAATGATGTCGGTATCACAAGATATTGTTGCCGAAGAATGTTCGTTGGACATATCGATTTACTTGACGAAATAGCTCCATTCAGTGTTGCACGCGAAGAACTATAATTTTCCGGCAATATTTTGAATGCGAACAATTTCGTGTTAAAAATCCCATGGGGCTTGTAGGTTAGCTTGGCCTATACTTCGCGGCTGGGGGTCGCGAGACCCAGGTTCAAATCCTGGCAGGCCCACCATTTACTATTTTTAGCAAAGAAAGAGAGGATTGAAGGGTATTACCGTACTTCGTCAAACATGGTTGAACAGGGCACATCCAAGAAACCCTCATCGGCCCGAATTAATGAATTAGCAGAACTAATTTCACATCATTCTGATCTATATTACAACAAAGCAAATCCTGAATTATCTGATTCAGAATTTGATAGACTATGGGATGAATTACAAAGGCTTTCTCCTAATCATCCTCAATTACAAAGAGTAGGATCGGACCCTCCTCCGGGTTCTGTAAAAGTTAATCATTTGTTCCCAATGTTGAGTTTGGATAAAGCGAATACCAATGAAGAGATAATTCACTATGTTATTGAAACTACTGCACAGGGAAAGAGATTCGTTTGTCAACCAAAATTGGATGGTTCTGCACTATCCCTGGAATATAGGCGCGGACGTTTGGTTCGTGCAGCGACTCGTGGTAGCGGCACTCGAGGTGAAGACATAACTGCAAATGCACGTAGAATATCCAATGTACCAGAATCTATTGATTGGAAAGGAGATTGTCATATACGTGGAGAGGTAGTTATGCCTTTAGTGACATTTAGAGAGAAATATTCTGATATAGCCCCAAATCCAAGAAATTTAGCNGCAGGCTCTTTACGTCAAAAAACATTAAAATCGGGGACAGGAAAAGCAGAGGATCTGATATTTTTGGCATATGGTGCTGAATTTCCAATGGGCGAAGATAGACATCCTGATAGCGAAGATCCTCCTAATTTCACATATGATTCAGAAATAATTTCTTGGTTGGAAAGTGTAGGTATCGAGGTTGCAGGTAATCATATTGCCTCTGGTTCTAATGCTGAATCGACAATCGAAGAGGTGTCTTCTGCTATAAATTACTGGACACAAAAGAGAGCAGAAGCAGACTGGGAAATAGATGGTATCGTAATAAAATTAGATAGATTGGATAAAAGAGAACTTTTAGGTATGACTGCACATCATCCGAGATGGGCTTTAGCGTGGAAATTTCCTCCTGAGGAAGCAACTACAGTTTTGATGGACGTTGAATGGCAAGTAGGAAGAACCGGTAACATAACTCCAGTTTCTAGAGTCGCACCAGTAGTTGTATCTGGAGTTACTGTTGAAAATACTACATTACATAATCGAGGAGAAGTGATTAGACTAGGAATAAAAATTGGAGACAAAGTCCGTATTGTACGCAGAGGGGATGTCATCCCAAAGATTATCGAAACATTGGGNCCTGCTAAAACAACTGATTTGGTAGGCCGAAAGCATGCTGATGGATCACCATACATTGAACCTTTACCAGAAATAAAAAATATCAATATTCCAATTACCTGTCCTCGATGCTCTACTGAATTGGTCGAAGATGGGGCTTTTATTCGTTGCATGAACATGAGTTGCCCTTCTAGATTGGAGCGTTCTATACTATACTGGTGTCGCTATTTAGAGATGGATGGAATCGGAGAAAAACTTGTAGAACAATTATGTTCTTCTGGTTTGGTAACGAATATAGCCGATTTGTACAAATTAGAACTTTCAGATGTAATGAGATTGGAACGTATGGCCAAAAAATCAGCAAGTAATGTAATCAANGAAATTAATAATACTCGGAATTTAACTCTAACCCAATTCATTTCAGCATTTGGTTTGCCTCGTGTAGGGCCAGAAATAGCAATGCTGATTTCTTCAGAAGTAAAAACATTTGAGACATTAATGAATTTAGTAAATAATCGCAACATACCTATTGAGAGTGACAAGCAAGGAAATATGATGAAATATAATCCAGTGATAAATAGATTAGTTAGCATAGATGGAATAGGTGAGACAGTAGCAAGATTAGTATTAGACGGATTAGCCAATAGAATATCTACAATAAATGAATTAAAGAAATATTTAGAAATTTCAGAGGAAAAAGAGACTTTAGAATCTGGAAAATTATTAGGAAAAACTTTCTGTATAACTGGATCATTAAGTCGACCAAGAAAAGAAATAGCTCTCTCAATAAAATCTGAAGGAGGGAAAGTATTGTCTTCTGTATCTGGAAATTTAGATTATTTATTGGCAGGAGAGTCTTCAGGATCAAAACTAGATAAAGCACAACGTCTTGGTGTTAAAATAATCTCAGAAATCGAATTGTCTTCTTTGATTGGAGTAGAGATATTGAAAAATTTACCAGAAGAGAGACAAACAACACTTGGAGACTTTTAATCACCCATACATAGATTCAGGACCATTATCATCACTTGCTTGATTTAAATTTACAGCCATCATGTCACGTATCTGATTTTCAATCTTCTGAGCTTCTTCGAGAAGTGGCTCAGGATCAAGATGAATGGCCGGTAATAATCCATCTAAGCATTCAATTATTCTTGCTGCGGCTCTAGCATCTGGGAACGGCTGTCCCTCGATAGGGCCACCACTTGATTCAGCAATTATTGCTAAAGAATCCAAGCCCCTTCTCCTACTTTCGCCCATCATAACACCTGTCATACCCCCAACTATTCCATGCTTCAATAGAGGCAAACCAATATCTTCTAGAGTCTTAATTGCTACATCTGTAGAACCTATTCCTAGCATTGTTGTATCTTTATCATCATCATCTAGTATAGTATGACCTTCCTTGTTATTTTTTGTAAATGAATCAATCATTATCGAAATTCCTGAACCAGATTCTTTTATCCATTCCATTAAACTTCTAGCNAGGTTCATTTTTATTTGATTTTCAATTTGGACTTCTGAAACAATTAAAATTACTTTATCACATCTTTCTAAATTACAAATTGGCTCTCCAGCATAGAATCTNAGTGGAGGNAANGGCTTCCCNTCTTGAACTAAGCACATAGGAGGTAGTTTTGGATGATTCACNCCTCCNACCAACCTCAATTCTAGTTTTTCAATTAAATAATGTGCTACTATNCTGCTTACAAATCCAACTGAAGGAAAACAATTCACTACTAATGCTCCAGAGGGAGCAATTCCCTCATCAACTTCCACTACCGGCCTCTCTGTCATAATGTCCAGTGATACTAAATCACTGTTAACCGTTACCACCTCTGGGGCATCATGGAGGCCAAGAGGATAAACTGGGGACCTTCAAATGGCTATGAGATTCAAGATTATCAACTCTCGCCATCATCATGGAATAGGTATGAGGAATGTCCTCGAAAATATTGGTTATCTAGACAGGGGCTACCTAGGAAAATAGGAATGCCTATTGTCATCGGCAATGCTGTGCATAATTCTGTAGAAGACATCTGTAATATTGACATGTCAGATAGACAACCTTCGGAAAAAGATTGGTTACCAAAACTATCTTCTGAAATTCTAAGTAATCATTGGCAATTACAAAAAGATATTTTTTTTGAAACAACAAGACGATCTGGTTGGAAGAAGAAATCTTATTCCAAAGCGAAAGAAGGTTTGGATAAGGCACTATTTATGCTACTTAGTCAAGCAAAAATAATTGATGTTGATCTTCCTGAAATTACTATAGGAATGTGGAATAAAGTTAGAGATATTATTCTAGCTAACGAAGGAACTCTAAATTCAGAATGTGGGAAATTAATGGGAAGATTAGATCTATTATTGAAGGATTTAGATGAGCAGGATAATGAAATAGGATGGATAGTAGTAGATCTGAAAACTGGTAGGCCACCAAAAGATAGTTTGAGTAAAACAGTAAATCGTCAATTGCGATTTTATAGAGATTTACTAATACTAATTAATCCAAACCATCCTCCAATAAGGACCGAAGGATGGTACACATCGAACCAAACAATGTACGAAGCTACAGGATTATCCGTAACTGAAGATGCGTTTAGTGCGTGGCAATCGATAGAATTAACTGAAAATCCTTTTCAAGCTACTCCAGAAGAATTTAGCTGTGGATTCTGTGAGTGGAAAGCATGGTGTCCTAAATGGCTTGTAGCGATACATGACGATAAATTAAAGAGACATAAGACATTCAATGATGAAGTTGTTACTTTGATAAATTTTGATGAGGAAGAAGGNCTAGCTTCATTCAAAATTATGATACCCGACGGTATTGATGGTAAACTTAGAGACTCAGAAAAAAGTTTTGGTGCATTCTTATCCAATCAACCTCTTGACCAACTAAGAGAATTACAGAGTAATGGATATGAAGGCCCATTATTTCTCGGTAGTACACGAATAGATGGGGGAATTAGACATCTGGGGGATTGGTCAGAAATATTACCTTGGAATCCATTATTAAAATCAATCAGAAATTGATTTTTCTAATTCTTCCCACCAAAATTTAAATTTTTCAGGATAAGATTTCATTATTTCCCATAAAAGAAGTAAGGTAGCTCCAGCATCCGCATCCGCAGAATGAGCCCGTTCTAATGTAATTCCAAATTTTTGACACAGAGAACCCAACTTTTTACTCCCAAAATAGTCTATTTTAAATTTTCTCGCAAGTACTAATGTATCAATTATCGCATAAGGTTTAGGCATCTCAATACCACATCTTAGATATTCCATTTCAAGAAAAGGCCAATCAAAAGCAAGAATATTATGGCCCACTATTATAGATTTTTCAACTAAATTACTTATTTCTTTAATATGCTCAGAGAATTGTGGAATATTTTTAACGTCTTTATCAGAAATGCCATGGATTTCAGTAGTTTCCATTGGAATTTTCATATTTGGATTAACTAGAGATTCGACATTAATATGATTCCCATTTTCATCGCTGCCTACAAATGCATATTGTACAATTCTGTGTTTATTTGAAGCAAAACCGGTTGTCTCTAGGTCAAATCCGAGAACTTGAAAATTACCGAGCATACTATATCTATTGTTACCGAATACGACGTTGCCCATGAACTCTCTTAATTGAATGGAAATCTAATTTTTACCCAACATACATATGAGTATGAAGTCCACCTCATGTATTGATGAAAGTCACTGGGGCATCTTTGACAATGATAGTTACATCAATGTTGATTGTTACTTCCCTTGCAGGCTGTAGTGGACTATCAAATCTTAATCCAAATGCAAAATTGACAGCGGATAGAGAAGAAATAAATGCTGGGGAATCTGTAAATTTTGATGCTCGACAATCCTCAACTCCCGATCCTTCGATAATTGAAGAATATAGATGGGACTTTGATGATGGAGCAACAAAGATAACAAAACAGGGTGTTGCCACCCACCAGTTCAATATTCCTGGTTATTATTCCATTGANGTCACTGTTGTAAATGATCAGGGAGGGATGGATATTGCTTATGTTTCGTTATTTGTAAATTCTCCTCCGATTCTCAGTTTTGAATATTCTAACGTAATAAAAACAGGTGACTCAGTAATATTAGATGCAAGTGACTCTTCAGACCCTGAAGGAGGCGTTGTTAGTTTTTCCTGGGATTTCGATATTACAGTAGATACGAACAATGATGGTGACCCTGCAAACGATCTTGATTCATTAGAGAGTATCACTACTGAACTTGTATTATCAGAATCCGAGAATCGTACAGGTTCAATTACTGTAACAGATGATAAAGGAGCATCAAACACTTCAACTTGGACCGTAATGGTACTTTCACGGAACTTTAGAGTAGTTTGGGAACAGAAACACATAGAGTTTGAATGGTCCGGTTACTTAGAACAAGGCCAATCATATCAAATAACGGATAATCCTCATCCTTCATCCAGGATGATTAGTGTTAATTCAACACTAATTCTTGCAAGAGACATATTACCAATTATGTGGCCAGAAGATAATTTTACGATGGCCATCAATGTACCCTCATCAGGTTGGAATATTTTCTCTACTACTTCACAAGATAACATTACACAGAATTCATCTGCTACAATTGTTAGGGACAATATGAATTCTTATCCTGAAACAGGATACACAATAACCGCAGATTCTTCTGATGAATTATTATACACATTGCTTAATGAACCAGGTCAAAGATTTGGCCAGGGAGAGTGGATTTGGACGATAACTGCTGATGATTGTCATCCAGATATACCGATAGACGAGGTAGATCCGGATCAGGGGAATGATTGGCAATTAATTGTCGATTTTCTTATATTAGTACCTAGGATAAGTGAAATAGGAATATAATAATTCAGCGTTCAGAGTGCGAAGTGCTTTGAACTCATGGTCAATGCCTACTACATGGTAAAGTCCATTGAGATAACCAAGGCCTCTATCCGCGCNCGTTTGATAATTGATGCAGANGTAAAAATGNACGATCCAACTGATTATGATTTTTCTCCGAGAGCCAATATGAATGGTAATGTCTTACAAATACACAATGAAGGAGATGAAGAGTCTAATTCTACCATAGAGTTAGATGATGAACAAATGACTATCTTGGAAAGAGATAGATTCGTTGAGTTAAGAGTAAAATTCTCCGTTCTAGGCATGCACGGAGTTCTAACTAACAAGACAAAAATAGTAAGAGACGGACCAAATTCGAAAAAATTAGCAGAACCTAGATGGAAAACTGTACTTCCTATAGTGCTGTAATTTTTCATTTATCGCATAGGCGGAGAATATTGCACGCCACCTTCAGATATCAATGCATTCAACGTACCCGATCTAGAAATCAAACACCCTGACATTGAATCTGAGCCACTATATCCATCATAACTTCCATCACAAAATGCATCATCATAAGCCTCGCCATAATTTCCAACCTCTTCTAGCACTGATTGCATCCATGTCTCTGGAAGTGGATTATTGGAAGTACCAAGTCCTAAATTTGAATTCAATAATCTATCTATTGTAGGCTTGCTAGTATCGGCATTCTGATAATTATCCGAGGTAATCCCCAATTCTTCTGCAGTTATCATTCCATACCACACCCATGAAACAACTTCATTCCATTCAGTATCATAGTCTCTAGTAACAGATGCTAAAGGCTCTTTAGATAGCAATTCAGGCATTATTGCCATTTCAAAATCCGCAGCTCCATCCTGTTCTATTCCCCATTTTGCTGCAACCAATGCTGACATATCTCCTGTAACAGCATCACAATTTTCATTAACAAAATCCAAACCCTCTTGCCAGGTATTAACAGGTTGATAACTCATGTTATTTTCTTCGAAATAATCTGCAATATTCCCTGCAGAAGTACTTCCTATTGCAACACAAATACTTGCACCATCCAAGTCAAGTGCAGAAGTAGCATTAGGAAACTCATCAGTATTTACAAGAATACCTTGCCCATCATAGAAATTAACAGCACCAAAGTCTGCATTTAACTCTGTATCTCTACTAGTTGTCCAGGTTGTAGTACGAATTAGAACATCGACGCTGCCATTAGCTAATAACTCAAATCTGTTTGTACCTCCAGAATTAACATATTCAATATCATTT
Source organism: Methanobacteriota archaeon (assembly GCA_002719615.1). GTDB lineage: Archaea > Thermoplasmatota > Poseidoniia > Poseidoniales > Thalassarchaeaceae > MGIIb-O3. The sequence goes on along the minus strand of PBHZ01000016.1, from coordinate 25,720 downwards.
TCGGGATTAAGTCCAATAGCAGCCGCTATACCTTTGCAATAAGAAATATCAAGGCCAAATCGTTCACCAGTATCTGGATCACTATAGGCCATTCCATATTGACCATCCTTGACTCCGCATTTCATTTGCCCACGTTCCATTATCGTGTCCAATGTACTGTTTTCTAGTAAAGATATGTCATTAAGAAGTTCTAAAATTGTATCATTCAATATTACAGCAAAATCTTGTAACTCCACAATATCAATGGCTAAAATTTGATTTTCTACTTGTAAATTCTGATTTTCTACTTGTAAATTCTGATTTTCTACTTGTAAATCTTGATTTGCTAAAGAAAGTGAAGATATTTGCCTCTCTAGATCCGACTTGGCGCTTTCTAAAATTTCAATCTGAACTTCTAAAGCAGCTTTAGCATCCTGAAAAGAAATTATTTGAACTTCTAATTCGGTTATTGTTAATTCTAGGTTAGTAATATTCAGAGATAATTGACTAATTAACTCCGTATTTGTGTCATTCTGATTGTTTAGTAAAGTTATAGACCCTTCATACTCTGAAATTTGTAGAAGTAGGGTAGTAATTTCATTTTCAAGTCCATCTATCGTTAAATTTAATTTTTCAATACTTTCTTGTAGTCCTTCCACGGTTAAGTTTAATTTATTCATTAAATATTGATTATCTTGTATTTGAATCTCAAGTTGATTTATTTTATTTTCATCTTCCCCTGTACATCCACTTAAAGAAACTGAAAGGAGCATAACCGTGATAAAAATTGTAAGTCTTTTGTTCATAGTCTAAATCAAACTTACATAATATTTCTTTCTTTTCCCTGCTTTTTAAATTTTAATCTAAAATTACTGTTTTTAATTCCATTCATCTAACATTAGCATCAGGTAATAATAATCAGCAAATAATTCCGCTTCATATGAGCAATTACTCAAACATGTACCACTCAAATTATCTATATCTTCATATTCTTCATCTGTAACATATTTTACATATTCGGATTGATTCAATGAAATAATATTGAAATTAGAATTTGTTTGAATATTAAATTCCATCACAATTGATGATGTGTTATTTATCTGAATGATTATTATATCAGTTTTAGAAACATCTAGGCCTACAAAAGAAGTTCCATTAATAACTTCCTGATCATTTAACTTTAACATAAGATCTATTTTCGCACATTTTTCAAATAATGAGTTATTTGCCAACTCCGACTCTTCAATAGTATCATATTTTTGGGCACAGTAGCTAGCATCTATTTTTCCTGTTGTTGTTTGAGTACAACCTGCAAAAGATACAGTAGTGATTAACAAGACAAACAAGATAGCAACGTCTCTCATAGTTAGGCATATCCAGTACTAGAATTAAACTTATCATTAGTTTTATTTCCTAAATAATAATAATTTTTAGGAAATAGTTCAAATAATAACACTTAATTAGGATATATTCCTAGGAATGTTGTGGCAACTAAGGAACAAATTGCACAGATTGTTCAACTGAGAGGGACTGGGCACTCTTTGGAAGAAATCGCAGAAATTGTTGGAATGTCCAAATCTTCAGTTGCCTATCAACTTAAACTACTAAAGAAAAAATCATCAAAATCTAATCACTACGATGTCTTTTCATCTGCACTCCTCGGAGGAGCGATTGGGACAGCAGGTGGATTAGCATTAGCAATTCTCCTTCAAGAATTAAAAAAGGATAAGTGAAATTATGAAAAATAAATATGAAACTGTTGTAATTGATGCGGCTAATATTCTACACAATGATACCGGAATTATAATGAAAAATGACAATGGAGAAAGACTTCTTCAAATCCGGCCTGAAAGGCTCAGAGATTGTATATCATTTTGTGAAGAAAAAGGATGGAATACAACCGCTTTTTTGAAACTTGGGACGTATAAATATGCTACTTCATTAACCAAAACAAATGCGCAAACAATGGGCGATATTGACATACTAGATGATCTAATAGAACAAGATAAATTACATCTAATTGCCAAAGATAAAGAAGATATTTATTGGATTGATTATGCAGTTTCTGAAAATGCTTTAATTATTACTCAAGATAAATTCGGGGACGAGAAAAAGAATTATCAGAATAGAGATTGGGGAGATATTGATGCCCGTACATTAAGAGATTTCGAATTTGTCAATGGTAAATTTATTCTTCCCAGTTTAAAGAAGAAAGAAGTAATAACAAAACAAGACAAAGAACAAATTACTCTTGACCAAATATTTGCCCTAATTCAAAAATTAAATTCCAATGTTGCCGAACTTGAAAGATATGTAAGAAAGAGAGAATTCACCAACCTTAAAAAATCAGAACGTAAACAAAAAACCAAGCAACAACAAATAAAATCTAATCTTGAAATAGTTAATACTGTTGTTAATAGCCTCCTATCGTCCGGTAACGCAGTTGCAGCGTCTCACATTCAAGCCGAACTCGCGCGACCCATATTGGGTCTAGATGATAATTATAAAAATTGGAAAGCCGGATGGTCTGATGATTTACGTAAAGTATTGGGATACTCCAAAACGGGTGGATTCCCAAAATGGTTAATTTCTAATTCCAAGAAGAAAATCGTACAGCAGGGTAACAAATTATCTTATGCTTGAATAAGTTTATGAATCAATTATTCAGATCCTGGAACTGTTAGGTTTCCTGATAACAATAGTCCACCAATGATGATATGGAAAATTATTGTAATTGGGAATATCATATCAAAGTAACTAGGTTCATTAAGTATTGGAGAAGCTAAGAAAGCTGTACCTATTGCCATCATACTAGGAAGTACAAAACCCATCGCACCATCAGGTCGAGAAGACGAGAAAGCAACATATCCGATAATAATCATAGCTATTCCCCAAGTAACAGGAGACATTGCCCAAGCAGTAGAACCAGTATCGAAGAAGTTTTGCTGGGATTCATCCTGATCTGCTTCACTTGCCCATGTTTGCTTAGCATTATCAGCATCTATCTCTGTATTTTCAGCATTAATTACATTGACATTACTGCCCATGCCTATTATGAACATAACTAAAGTTGCGATAATTAACATACTACCTACTGTAAGTAATTGTTTATTCATTCCATTTGCATTTGCCATCATTTCTGAATTTAGCAGGTAAAGCCCCCCTAACATTAGCATTGTTCCCAGTGATGCGGCTATGAGTAAAGGCATCAGAGAATCGGCTTCATCTACTAAAGACTGTGTACCTCTAGTACCAATGTAATCTGCTGCTGGCCAGAGTATGAATGCTCCTAACAGGAGTATTGGTCCACCAATCAACATGTACGGCGTTAGGCTTGTGTCACTATCATTAGACATGAAAGCAGGCTCTACTGAAAGTACTTAACATTTTATTAAATAAAATTATTAATTAATGCTTTTATATATAACATCTAATTAGTCGTTTTTTAAAATTTAATTAGCTTTTCATGATAAATTAAGCGAATAAACTTACGATTAACTATATTTTGTAATGCTAAGTAAGTTATTTTGAATCTCCTAACTCTCTCGATCTATCTTTTGCTGCAATTATAGCCTCAATTACAATTTTTGTATAGTCATTATTTGTAAGATGAGTTATTGCAGCATCTGTTGTCCCTCCTTTAGATGTTACCTCTTTGCGAAGTTCGGTCGGACTGAGTTCGGATTTCATGGCAAGTAATGCAGATCCATATACCGTTTGTAGAACTAATTCTTCAGCCATTTCTTTGGTCATACCCATTTCAATTCCACTTTTTATCATTACTTCTATTGTATGAAATACATATGCAGGACCAGTACCACTCAATGCAGTAACAGAGTCCATTAACTCTTCAGAGTATTCTGAACAAATTCCAATAGCATCTAGAACGGTTATTACTCTATTTACATCAATATCACTTACGTATGCTCCTCTACAAAATATGCTCATACCTTCTCCAATTAAGGCAGGAAGGTTAGGCATGACACGTATAATTGGAATTTTAGGAAGAAATTCTTCTATTGATGAGGTTGTTACACCAGCAGCAATACTCATCACAGTCTTACTTGCGTTTACTTCATTAGAAATTTGTTTTAGAAGACTAGTAATATTTTGAGGCTTAGATGCTAGTATAATTAAATCTGACAAATTTGTAACATTTTCTGCTTCACCCCCGTCAATTACCCCTAACTCTTTACACAGTATATCCACTTTATTGTTATCAATATCACAGATTATGATTGATTTTTCATTAATAATCCCTCGATCGATAATACCTCTAACTAAAGCAGAGCCCATATTACCAACACCGATAATGCCCACATTCAAGCGCTTCTGCAGATTCACATATCTTGGAGTTAGTCACAATATTTCATTATGACGCAAACATAAAGAAATAATATTACAATGACAATAAAATAAAAATAAACCGTTGAGATTAAACAGAAGTTAGCCCTCGCTCCCTCACTGGACCCATAGTGTAGCCTGGATATCACAGGGGCTTGCGGAGCCTTTAACCCGTGTTCGAATCGCGGTGGGTCCGCCACTTCTCCATCTGTCTTGAGATGATTGTTTTTCAGGTTTTTTCATAGATTGTTAAGCATTTACTAAACATTTTGATATGGTTTTGCATCTAATTGAGTAACAAGGTGACAAAGAATGAATATAGATACTAAACAAAATAATCGACAAAAAAGATCTCTCAGCATAATTTTAGCACTTGCTGTTATTTCATTATTGGCAGGAGCCTCTGTCAGTACTAGTGTTGACAATCTTGTTGAGCCTCGGTATGCTGAAGATAGCCCATATGCAGGAATAATTGATGATGCAGTGGGAGATGCTACATGGAAACAATTAGAAAATAATGAAAAAGGTCTGAAAGGTAAACTTAAATCATTTTTGTCTGATAGAATAGATATATCTGATGAAGATAGAGAAAAACATCTGCAAGAAAGAGTGGAAGCAAATAGAATATTGACTACAGCTTTACAATTTTGTATAGACAATGTAGATTGTGATGCTGATTCTGAAGTACTTACTTCAATGTTATTTTCCATGGATACTAGAGCAAAGCCTATGATGAAGGAAGTAAATTTAGATATGCAAGATTGGGAAGAAAAGAAGGCTTATTGGCAAGATAACTACCCAGGTTGGGAAGAAAAGAAGGCCGATTGGGAAGAAAAGAAGGCCGATTGGGAAGCTGAATACCCAGATTGGGAAGAAAAGAGAGGAAATGGTGAAGCACCTTTAAACTTTGAATCAAAAGAAAAAGAAATGAAAACTTCCTATAAGCACCATGAATGGAAAGATTTTGGTGAAAAAGAACTTACAGATAAAATGAGTATGGTTGAAAATGGGGCAATTGCAATTTCATATTGTATCTCACATACTGATTGTGCAGGATTAGCAACTACTCATGACGATCGCCGTACTTTCAATTCAATTTTGAATAAAATAGGTGAAGAAATGGCTAATCGCCATGCAGACTACCAAGAGTGTTACGAAGGAGACGATTGTAAGCGTGAAGGTAAAAAAGACCAAAGGGAAGACAAGGGATTAATCTCAAGACTCAGTGAAAATTTTCAAAGAGATGATTTAGATCGTGAAGATTTAGATCGTACAGATTATAAAAAATTTGATGTAACACAAGAAATGTGCGAATCTAGGCTAGGGGAATGGATTGTTGAAGATGATAAATCATATTGTGATTGGTCAATGAAAGAAGATTGTTCGGATCCAGTTTGTAGTGATGGAGAGCGAAGAGCAAGTTCAGATGGTTGTAATGAGTGTATATGTGATAGTGGCATTTGGTCCTGTACAGAAATGGCTTGTGAAAACTCCGATGAAGATAGAGAAGAATCAGAATAAGATACTGATGATGCAAATTCATCGAAAGAAAGCTGCGAGGAGAGCGGCGGAACATGGTCTGAAGATCGTCAGGTATGTTATTGAACATATTTTTCAAAGTAAAATGTTGGGTGATTATTACACATAGTCACCCAACATTTGAATTATAATCAGGCTTCGTGAATATATGGATAATGATGAATTATCTACTTCATCAGAATCTATGGAACAAATCGCTAAGTTAACATTGGGAATGGCTACATTCATGTTATTACTTCTAATATTAGTCCCATTTACGATTTCTTCAACATCTTTTGATGATATAGTTCCATACCTTATTTATTCGTTATTTCTGACAAGTATAGGAGTTCTTATTGGGGTATCAATGACTTGGTTACTAAATAATAAAAATCCTCAACCAGTCCTAGAAAAAGATGAAGATGTTAGCGTTAAAATAACAAAAAATTTACCATTACTATCATCAGCAGAAAGAAAAGTAGTTATGATATTAAAATCAAATGATAATAATATGTGGCAGGCCGAACTTGTACGTCAAGGAGGATTTACAAATTCTAAAGCTAGTAGATTACTATCGAGTATGGAACGCGATGGACTTGTTAGGCGTGTACGCGATGGAATGGGAAAAAGAGTAGAATTAGTAAAAATGGAGAGATATCTATGAGTGACAGTAAGATCCAGAGAAACTTTGCAATAGTTGGATTATTATCTATCATTATTATAATATTATGTACTCAAATTATTTTGAATTTAGAAACTAACTCCGAATCACTTACTGAAGATGGAATTTTTATTGTTCCTTTATTATTTTTAATAATATGTCTGATATTAATTCTTACAATTATATATCAGAGAGGGCCATTTAATGAAGGAAAATTAGAATTAACCCGTGATGATTTTAGCTTGTTGTTATTGCTTATTTCTATGTTTATTATTGGCTTTATCATAGGTCCATCAATATCTTTACCAAGTTTTTTTACTAATTCTGATATTATTGGTATTTTCATACTTTTAATGCCTATTTTGATGATATTTTTATTATTATCCAATTTCCGAAGTAATTCAAAAGAAAATATCTCAGTCAATAATCATGAAGAAGAATAAGCTTTTCAATATACAATAATATTCATAATGACGTAGAAATAATTAATTCTACACATCGTTAGGAGTTTCTAATATGCCACAAGACACACTTAATCTTGGCCTTTGGGATAGAATTCGCAGAGGCTATAAAATGACTAAATTAGGGATGAGAGTTATTCGTGCCGATCCAGAATTGATGATTTATACATTAATCTCCTTGGTATTATCCGTTGGTGTTGCTCTGTTAGTAATTTCAGGAACATTAGGTCTTACCGCATTAGTTCCTGAAACCACTGATGCAGCTTCAAATTCAAATGAAGAAGATGCATTTGCTGTAGCTACTTTGACCCTTGCTTTTCTAGGTTATATGGTAATCTCTATTGTGACAGTATTTTGGAATTCAGCAATAATAGCTAGTGCATATGAAAGATTGTCAAGTGGCTCAAATCCTAGTTTTTCATTCGGTATAAAAAAAGCAAGTGAATGCCTTCCGAGCATATTCATTTGGGGCATCATCTCAGGAACCGTTGGGCTTTTTCTGAAAATTTTGGAAGGTATCTCCCAGAATGAAAACTCGCCTATCGCATTTTTTGCTATGTTTATTCATTTCATTCTCGGTGCTGCATGGTGGGCCTTAACATTCTTTGTAGTACCAATGATGGTTTTGGATAGACATGGAGTTTTTGACAGTTTACAATCTAGTCCGCAATTATTTTTTGATACTTGGGGAGAAAATATAGGTGCAACAGGTGGTGTTGGTATCATTCAATTCCTATCTATTCTCCTTTGTATCTCAATTTGTATACCTTTTTTCTTTCTCGGAGACTATGGGGTAATTTTTGGAATAGTTTTGATACTCTTCCTTATTGGTCTTATCAGTTTATTTTTCGTTACTGTCGACTCTGTTAACAGGGCTTCGTTATATTATTATGCAAAGACTGGAGAAATGCCTCCAATGGCAGAAAAGATGGGTATTGTATTCTAAAAACAATCTTTATGAAAAGACAACATAATGATTATTTTTTTGCTTTGTGTAATCAGTCATTTCCACTAAATTACCCTTGATTGCACTTTTAGCAATATTTTCCATTGCTTCACTTATCCAATTGATATCTTCGAATTCCGAAATTAAAAACCATCCAAAATCTGATATTTCATCACGATCAATTTTAATTTCATCTTCATTTATTTTCACAGAATAAGCTAAGAACATACCAGGAATTTTATTTTCAACTCGTTCTCTCACACCAATTAAGCCAATGACTTCTCCCTCAACTCCACATTCTTCTCTCAATTCACGAAGAACAGCTTTTGCAGGTGCTTCTCCTTCATCAACAGCCCCTTTGGGCATACCCCATAAGCCAGCCTTTGAACCTCTAGATTCTTTAACAAGCAATATCTTCTCTTTCTTTACGATGCATGCAGCTACTCCCAAATCAGTAGTTATCGCTCTCATATGATTAAGACATCATACTTACTTATGAATCCTCATTTTTGAATAATTAATACTTTTTTTGTTGACATTACATATTCCGAGCATACTAAGTAGAATTACTCATTCGAATTAATGATGGACACAGGACTCAATGACTCCATTGTTTTAGTCACAGGAGGAGCAGGAGGAATTGGACAAGCAATCTGTAAAGAATTTGCAGCTGAAGGTGCTAAAGTAATAATTCATTACAATAATTCAGAAGAAAGTGCCAATTCTTTGGCAGATGAAATTGGTGGTTTTGCCACTAAGGCAAATTTATCCAATGAAAAAGAAACCATTAAAATGTTTGATGCCATTATTTCAAGATATGGAAAAATAGATATTTGTATAGCAAATGCTGGATATTACCCTCCAAAACCGTCTCCATTATGGGAAATAAAATTAGATAGATGGAATTCTACTTTTCAAAATAATCTAAATGTTACTGTAAATACAGCTCAGCATTTCTTAAGGAATGCGAAAAATACCGGCAATGGTTCTTTGATACTCATCGGTTCTACTGCTGGAATTTATGGAGAAGCAGGTCACTCAGACTATGCGGCTGCAAAAGGAGCAATTACAACCGGACTTTTAATGAGTTTGAAGAACGAAGTGGCTACAATTGGTAATGTAAGAGTAAATGCTGTTGCACCAGGATGGACAATTACTCCAAAAAAAGTAGAACATGGAATTGATGAAAATACAATAAATCTAGCCACTGCAACTATGGCTCTAAAGAAATTGGCGACACCGGTTGATGTAGCAAGAGTTTGCGTATCTCTTTCTTCGGACAAAATTTCGGGACACGTCACAGGTCAAGTAATCGAAGTGGCAGGTGGAATGGAAGGGAGATTAATTTACTCTTAATTTCTATTAGGATTAGGTTATATAATAAAAAATATTTTGTACGTTTCTGTTCTGCGCAGGGTATGAAATCACGTGGCTTTAAGGGTTTAGCAAGACTCAGAAAGATGAAACAAAAAACAAAACAAAAGGCAGAAGTCAACCCATCATCTTGCGATACTCCTGGATGTGGCTGTGGTAATTAGAAAAACATGACTCAGAGATTAAATGAAAGAAACGTAATTTTTAACCTTTGATATCTATAAATGACTAAGTGCTTTGATACAAACCAAATAATATGGCAAAATTATATTCTCAGAATCATAATTCAGTAGTTTTCACTACGGTTTTAATTTTTATAGTATTAATTCCAACTCCTGCTCAAGGATTATGCATTGGCCCTGAGGCATGTGGTATTCTAGGAGCAACCTTTCTTTCTATGGTCACAATACCAATATGTTTGATTGCATTCCTTTTAGTATTCTGGCCAAAAACTAGAAGATTACTCCAAGGTTTAGCGATATTACCAGGATTTATGGCAATACTTACTGGGTATTTAATGGTCATAAGAGTAAATAGATTTGATCTTTTTTATGTTCCACTAATACATATTTGTTTGATGATTGCTATGATTATTGTAGGACGTTTAAGCTTTAAAAAATCTGAACCGCAAGTTTAGTTTGAAGTTTAAATCAAGTCTACAAAAATACAAAATAATACAAGTAAGAGTAAAAATCCCTTGAACCATGCTTAATATCATAGGTAATAATTTATTTATCCCCAAAAAAGCAGAGCGAGAGCAGATTTGAACCATCCATTCTTGATGGCAATAATTATCGCCAAAAGAATAAATGAACTGAAACAAAATGTTAGAACATCACTACTATTCATCGACTTGAGATAGGACTCACATGTATGAATTGTTTGTAATATATTCTCAAAACTAAAGTAATTTATGCCGGCCTAATATTAATATCCTAGGATATAATAGAAGATTTAGTCATGTCCAGCAAACAACAATCATCTCATATTCATCCTGCATGGCCACTTTTCACAATTGTACTTGGGCATATTGTTATAGATTATTTTGAATTGAATAATATCGATGTATGCCTTATTTTTATTATGTGGGCTTTAGCTCTTTTATTTTGGTTCAGGACATCTAGGAAAGGTATTTTTGCAATTACCGAAGAAGAATGAATTTCTATATGTTTTAGATTATGACACAATCAAATAAAACCAGAAATATCCAGCAAATCCAATACGATAAACGGAGTTACAATCATCAAATCAAAAATAATGAATATAGTAAAACTCTTCTCGCTGAAGCTTAATTCACTCCAACTATCTTTTCCCCACCCTCTCGCTGTTAAATCCAACAACCACATTTCTTATTCCTCCGAGGCTTTTTGTTCTTCAGGACGTTCTTGGTTAGTTGGAAAGTAGTACATCCCCGTCGACGGTTCGAATGAAAGTTCGGATTTTGACGATTTTCTAATTTTATATTCATACTTCTCAATTATTGGCATTAAGAGAAAAATTGTACCGACAACAAGCGAGACTATTCCACAGATTTTGACAACCAGATTGATTAATTCTCCATACCAGTGTATAACTGGTTCTACTTGCAGAAGTCTATATCCAAAAAATGAGATAGGAATTCCAATGAGGAACAATATCCACTCAGCTTTTATTTCCTCTCTTTCTCCATCCTTAGGAACCTCCACAACTCTGATTTTTTTAGTATTCAAACCTTTTTCCCCATGTCTTAGACAATATCCAGTTGCCCTAAATTCCAGTGCATTACAACCATCGAACGCGCACTTCCTTTCACCCATATCTATTCTACCAATATCAATATTATTTACCATTATTCATAAATCAATCCGTCTCCAAACGATATATATAATCAGAAATAACCAAGGTATAATTATCGCAATAACTTGACCAAAATAATCCATTGAAATGAAATACACCAATGGCTGTATAATTGCTACAATTAACCAGAATATAGGGCTTTTCGTCATCCTCCTACGTGAAATTGACTTCATAAAATCCCTATCATCTAATTATACTTATAGATTATTCCGGATTTTATTTTAAATCTCATGCCATTATATTATTTGCTAATCTTCAGTGCACCGAGACATGAACACGAGGGGCGACGATTACCGCTTGACTGGTATAGTGCTTACCACAGCAGTGCTCATTGTTGGGCTAGATCTTATCGCTGTAGATGCTAATTCAACCAACTTTAAAGGACTACCTTCAGTAACCTGGTCTGCTATCATTATCTTTGGAGTCCAATGGATGGCATGGATTCCAGCCTCCATATACCAAACTGAGAGATTCTATGATCTCATTGGTGGGGTCACCTACCTAGTAGTAGTTGCATTCAGCCTTTGGGCGGGCTCTGAGTCGGGAGAGATTGGTCATAGAGAATTAATAATTAGTTCATTAGTCATCATTTGGTCAGTTCGACTATCCGGATTTCTATTTCTTAGGATTCATAAAAAAGGTAAGGATGGTCGGTTTGACAATCTAAAAACATCTCCAGTGAGATTCTTAGTCCCTTGGACTTTGCAAGGACTTTGGATATTCCTAACTGCGAATGTCGTCATCGTTATCAACAGCCAATCAGGCTCATCTCCTCCTCTTGGAATCTGGGACGCCATTGGGCTTCTAATTTGGATTCTCGGTTTTGGAATTGAGGTTTTGGCGGACTCGCAGAAAACTAATTTCAACTCCATTCCTGAGAATGAAGGCAAGTGGATAGACCGAGGTCTCTGGTCACAATGTAGGCATCCAAACTATCTAGGAGAGATCATGCTCTGGACAGGTATTGCCATCTTTGGGTTGGCCTGCTTTGAGGGTCTGGAAAAGGTCTCATGGATATCTCCAGTTTTCGTCTATATACTACTGACAAAAGTCAGCGGAATTCCGATATTGGACAGGCGGGCTTTGGCGAAGTGGGAACATGAACCGGAGTACCAAAAATACAGGGATAGAGTACCTGTCTTGTTTCCACACCTTATTAATAGAAAATAGAAACACATGGCACTAATTCAAATAGCAAATTCTTTTGGCCTTTCTTCATGAGCAAGAAATACTTCGTGAATTTTGTATCAGAACCTAAGAATGATATTTTGAAAACTATTGTAGGAATAGCATGTACCGCTAGAGCAATCACAGAAGGCCACGAGGTAAGCGTTTTTTTCGCAGCTTCTGGGACAAGATTGCTAGAGCCTGATTTTATCAAAGAGTTAGACAAAGAAATGGGGACAGATTCCAAAGCAGTAACAGAATTGATCGATATTATCACATCTAAGGCCACTTTATATTGTTCATTTGCCTCAGTAAAAGCAACACTCGGATACCGTGAGGGAGATGGGGCGCTAATAGTTCCGGATGACAAAATCAAATGGAGTGGACCTCTTGGCGTTATTGAGTTAAGTTCAGCATCTGAAATACAATTGATGTATTAAATATTGACATTATTCTTTGTTTTTTATTGCAAATGTCCCATTTTGATAGTCTAATACAGCCTGGTGAATTTCTTCTCTGGTATTCATTACGAATGGCCCATACCGCTCAATGGGCTCATTCAATTCAGGTCCTGCTAAAATCAAAAACTCGGAGTATGACTTGGATCGGATATTAATTTCTCCTCCCTCGGAGAGAAGGGCCAATTCACCATCCTTTATCTGTTGCTTTGCCCTAATACCGAAGGGCATTGGATGCTTTCTTACTCTAATATCATTCTCAATCGAAATCTCTCCTCCAAAGACATAAATCATCCCATTCAGATTCGATTCAATTTTTTGAACTAAACGGGTATCTTTATCCATTCTGACGTGAATTAAAGTAATTGGTATTTTTGTGTCGATATTGGAAGATTTTCCCATACATTCACCTGCGATTACTCGTGCCCAAATACCATCTTGCTCTACTAAAGGAGATTCTGATGCAGGGACTTCTTGATATCTAGGCTTCATCATTTTATTTGCCGCAGGAAGGTTAACCCAGATTTGGAATCCATGCATCTTACCTCCGGTTCTGAAGAATTCTTCGTGTGGTTCTTCGCAGTGGATGATACCTCTTCCAGCAGTCATCCATTGGACATCTCCAGGATTCAATTCACCGGTATTGCCCTCACTATCTTCATGTCTCATTCTACCATCAAGGAGGTAAGTTACAGTCTCGAAACCGCGGTGTGGATGCCATGGTGCTCCTATAGCCTCACCTGGTCCGTAATTCACTGGTCCCATTTCGTCAATTAACAAAAACGGACTCATTATCTTCCCCATTCTAAATGGTCTTCGAACCAAGAAACCTCCTCCCTCACGTACAACATGTGTTGGTACAATCTCAATGACTCCGCGCATACATCGGTCATCTTATATCAGCATATAATTACTAGTTTGCCTGAGAGAAACGCTACCATTGCCTGTTTTCCGGTTTCCTTTACTAGATTTATTGTCAATTTTCAAAATCTGTGTAATTGAAACGTTCACTCAAAAAAATCTGAGATATCATATAGAGATTTGCGATCTAAGTCTGGTATCTTTGCTGCATCTGCAGGAAATCCAACTGGCATCAACAACATCGCATGTTCGTGCTCTGGTCTTTGTAAAATCTCACGCAAAAATCCCATTGGAGAAGGAGTGTGCGTTAGCGTTACTAGTCCCATATTATGTATTGCCGCTATAAATAATCCAGCAGCAATCCCACAAGATTCCTGAGAGTAGTAAGTTGGACTCCATTTTCCATTATCTCGTAATCGCTTTTTTTGTCTAAAAAGTACAACTACCCAAGGAGCATCGGTTATATGTTCTTTGACTGCATCGGTACCGAGAGGCCTGAGAACTTCTGCCCATGCCTCTGGCATCCGCTCAGAGTATGTTTTAATTTCTTCCTCTTCGGCTGCTTGGCGAATTTTACGCTTTAATTCTTGATTAGAAATTGCCACAAATGTCCAAGGTTGTAAATGAGCTCCAGAGGGAGATGTTCCTGCGGTTTTGATTGCCGACTCAATCAGCGAACGTGAAACTTCTCGAGTTGAGAAATGGCGAGTAGTACGTCGATTATTCATTTTTTGATAGAATAGTTCTGCTCGCGAACTCATCTCTTCTGGAGGCAATTCCTCGAAGAACAAATCGATGAAACCAGACTCCTCTTCTCCGGTATTCATGACTGTCTGTGAACAGGATCTTAAAATGAAACCTGCGGAAATAAAACAGAAAGATAAGAGATCAAATACGAAGCCCCTGTAGACTAATAAAGCGTCTTATCCAAGCAGAAATCTCTTCGAAACATTCGTCTGGACATTCAAACTGAGGATTATGTCCGATATTGGGAAAACCAATCATGGTAGAATTGGGTAGTTGAGAATCATACCACCTCCCCATGCTTTCTGGACAAATAGTATCCTCTTTCCCCCAAATTAACAGTGAATTAGTGGCTATTTCTCCAATCTCTGTCGGTTTGAAATCTTCCCAGGTTTCTGCAAATTCTCGAAACATTGCATCCATGCTACCTGGATATTTTGAGAACTCCCACATCCGATCTATTTCTTGTTCTGTAATGGATGACTCATCAAATACCATGTCTGAAAGGGATTTTTTAGCCATATCTCTAGACCAAATACGTTTGACTAAAAAACGACCAAGTGGATTCCTCATTAGTCTTAGAGCCATGGGTTGAGGCGTATTTTCCTTCTTTGGTGCACCACTTGCAGATAGAAGTATCAGACCGTTTACTCTGGTTTGGTTCGCCATAGTGTACTTGACCGAGATTCTTCCTCCCATAGAGTGACCAACCAAAATAAAACTTTCAATTTCGAGGTGCTCGATTACCAGGGATAAATCCGAAACGTAATTCTCAATGCTGTATTCATTGTCGGGTGCTGGGCCGGTTAAACCATGTCTGCGTAAATCAAATCTGATAACTCTGAAACTTCCATTCAGATGCTTCACTAGCCGGTTCCACGTGTACAGATCCTCACTGTGTCCATGAACAAGGATAATCGACGGAGCATCAGAATCACCCTCATCTCTAAGATGGACAACAACACCATTTGATAATGTGATAAACTGTGAAGGAGACGATCCATACTTCCTTCTCAAATCTTCTATATCTCCTTCCTCTGGACCGAAGATAAGGGATTTCATCAGACCCATCATAAATCAAGTGAGGGTATACTACTTTAGATATGCTCTGTGATATCTTGCGATTAAATCATAGAGGGACGCCCTTACTGACAGACATATTAGAGGAAGACGTCATGGAGGTTTGGTGGAAGACAGATTGGAAACACATCACCTTTTCTGGTTCAGCCACTGGTGCGATACTCGCAATACTGATTCTTTTTGTGTTCATTCTTCCTGAATTTGATCCTGGGTCTTTTGCAGTATTATTTGGTGGTTGGTTTTCTTTAGCATTATTTTCAGCATTCATAGTAAATCAAATATCAAAACTTGCCAATTGGCCTGAAGTTAGTCTAAAAATTCTAATCCCCGTAGGATGTATTACATCGGTTATTCCATTATTTGGACCTCTCTTTGGAATGCCAAATTATGAACCAATTACTTTAGTCTCAGTGGTAGCTATTGGGACAATTGGGGGATTCTTTTGGTCAATTCCTTTTGCTATGTGGTCTTTTTTTAGTAGTAGAAAAGTAATCGATGAAGAGTGACAGACATGGAGGAAGACGTCAAAGAGGTTTGGTGGAAGTCAACCGGGAAAATTGTTAGATTAAGGTTCATTTTTGATTTAATATTGCTATCTATCGTGGCTATTATTGCAATAAAATTCGACATGTAGGTAAACCCTAGATTATGTATTTATCACTAAGCAATCATGTACTCGTAGGTATCATACCCCCTTCTCCCTTCCAATTACATAAGAATCAAAAGTTTATTGATAGTTTTCGCAGATATCTTGAGCAAAATCATGGGTATGAGCAGAAATATGTTCGCTGTTTTGTTTAATGCAGGAACAAATTTAATCAACACTAGATGTCAACGAATATTATGGCCGATATTGAGATTGTGGATGCTGAAGGTATGAAGATGGTTAAAGTGATTTTGAGTGGAGATAGTATTCGCTCAGAATCAGGAGCATTACATTACATGAAAGGAGATATTGAGATGCAAACAAAAGCGCCAAGTGTTGGTGGATTTCTGAAATCAATGGTTTCTGGAGAAGATATATTCAGGCCAACATACAAAGGTAAGGGAGAGATATATTTTGGACCCCCGACACTGGGTGAATATCATATTCTCGAGATTGAAGGTGAGATGATTCTCGATCAGGGGGCTTATATTTGTTCAGATATAGATATTGAAGTCGGTATATTCCGAAACAAGGGTATGTCTATGATTGCAGGAGGGGAAGGATTTTTTCAAACATCAGTTAAAGGAAAAGGTAATGTTGTGGTACATTCACAAGGCCCTTTACAGGTAATTCATCTGGAGAATGATACATTGACTATAGATGGAAGTTTCGCCGTTGCAAGAGACGCATCTTTACAATTTACTAGTAAAATGTTGGGTAAGAATGCTCTTTCAAAGATTGCTGGTGGAGAAGGTTTTGTTAACGTAATTCGAGGCACAGGGAGAGTATATCTAGCACCTGTACCTAATAAGTTGATGACGCTAATGAATCGATTCAGAGTAATCGAATGATCGTAATAAGGAGTATTCGCTAGCGAATTTGATGCTAATTCAGGTCTCCCAGCATTTTTTCTTACTGGGAACGACGTCGAAGTCCACTCGATTATGAAGATTATATCCTTTGTATGAGAAGATACGTGTACTTGCTTTGCTCCCAACTCTCTCTGAGAATGAAGCGTCGTTAATGTTAATGTCCCTTAACCATATCCCAGTTACTCGTATGATGCCAATATGCCCCAATTCTTGTAGGTTAATCCCTGCAAGACGGCCCCGGTCAAACCACCGTATACGACATCGGGTGCACCGACGTAATACGCACACAGGAGCACCATCGAGCACCATATCCAATGGTGGAGATGATATTTCTTGGTCTTTAGACGAGGCAGTCTCGGTGTCATATACTTTGCCATAGCATAACCACAAATTAGGCCAACGCTATACTCGAACATAATTGTGCGAACGTATCTGTATCAATAACTCCACCGTTTATTGGATGGATACGAGTTATTAGTTTGATGAAGATGAATTAGGAGGAGGATAGTGTCCGAAATCAACCCCATCTGACCATTCAAAATCGATCATTATACCTCCCCATTCGATATTGGCAACAGCGCTCCCCACTACTCCACAAATGGAGCATTTTAGATTAACAAGTGCATAATTTGGGTCACCATCTGCACAAAATTCCGTAATCTTTTCCAATTTTGGTCTCTCAAAAACATGTTTACAACTGTACATCAAAGCGCTCTATATATTCAGGGTTGATAATAATCTCCTTTCTTAATGCTGACATCATCTACCCTACCTATGTATCTGTATATGCATGCAAGGGAATCCCTTGCATAGCTGTACATCTGTATATGTCATTTGATGCGGTTTTTTTCGCTGTTGAGTCAATATTTTCGCGGATAACAATAAAATTTATCGTTTTTCTGTTGAATATTACTATAACTCCTGAAGCTACAATGAACGCATTCTTGCAGAGGTAAATATTTAATTAATCAAATCCTAGGGTTGGATATCGTGGAACTTAATAGAAAATCATCGGGGTTGTGGTATTTCCTGAAAGGCTTCTTTGTGCCACTTGTACCTCCAATTCTTGGTTTGCTATTTGTACCAGATACCTCAGGAGGGGCAAAGGATCTCATATTTCTTTTAATGATCACACCATTAGTAGCGATTGGTATCCTGATCTACGAATACATCAACAACAGGAGAGTTATGATGTATGGTACTTTAGTGATGTTATCGATGATGATTCTATTTTTGGTATGGCTAAGTAACGGAATTGGTAACTTTGGATTTGGTTATGGATATTAAGCTAGGACATTTGTTGAGTGACCCCTTGATGACAAAGACCATCATAAAGCGAGGCCCTTATCTGATGATATGTCTGAAGCTCTGGGCGGTAACCCACAATATTCACTACGAGGGTGGAAGATAGCAGGACTAGGACTAATCATCACATTCAACTATACTTTTGCTTTTCTTCTCCCAGTAGTTGACATATTCTTTGATGATGGGTTTTCCTATTTGTATTGGTCAATTTTCACTGTTACAATCGGAACGCCGATTGCATTTGTTGGATTGTTCTTGTCAATCAGGGATAAATGGAGATTTGGTAAAAAAGATATCGTGATTGAAATTATTTTTTTGATCGCTCTTTTTGGAAATATATTTTTCTGGGTAACACTCGGTACCATCGGAGTTTGAATTGGGCCCAATCTAGGGGTATCGGGCATCCCAATATTACGATATAGTCACTAATGAAAATGTGAAATAGTAATTCACATTACCTACCTTTGCATAATCTGATAATGGGAGTCGCCTATCATCAAGATTATATCATTAATTTTCTTGGAATATATCAGGGGAGAACGGAATGAATAGAGGGTATCGGACGGAGATTTGCAATGTTTTGGTAATAGGCTCAGGAGGTGCGGGTTTACGAGCTGCCATTGGGGCTCATGAGAAAGGCTGCGAAGTTATGATAATAGGTAAGAGAGTGAGAAATGATGCTCACACTACATTAGCTGCTGGAGGCATTAATGCAGCTTTAGGAAATGTCGATCCCGAGGATGATTGGATTCAACATTTTGTTGACACATATCAAGATGGGTATTTTATTGCAGATCCTGAAATTGTAGAAACTCTCGTAAAAGAGTCTCCCAATAGAGTCAATGAATTGGTTGATTGGGGTGCATCTTTTGCGGTTAATGATGAAGGTAAACTGGATCAACGATTCTTCGGAGCGCACACATACAGAAGAACATGTTACGCCGGCGATTATACTGGAAGAGTAATTCTTACTACGCTGCTGGATAAGGTTTCCGAACTTGGTATACCTATTAGAGATATGATGTATGTTTCAAAGTTATTAGTAAGCGAAAAAAACGGACAAAAACAATGCTTTGGTGCACTTGCATTTGACATTGTTACGGGAGAAAGGTGTGTTTATCTTGCGGATTCCATTATCTTGGCTGCTGGGGGCCACACCAGAATATGGAGAAGGAGTTCATCAAGACGTGATGAAAATACCGGAGATGCTATGAGACTAGCTTTGAATGCAGGTTGCCAGTTGTCAGATATGGAAATGGTACAGTTCCATCCAACAGGAATGGTTCACCCCGAATCATTAGCGGGAACACTGGTAACTGAAGCAGTTAGGGGAGAAGGCGGAATTCTAACGAATTCAAATGGTGAAAGGTTCATGGAAAATTATGATAAGGCTAGAATGGAACTTTCTACCCGAGATAGGGTCGCTTTGGCAAATTACTCTGAAATCATCGAGGGCCGCGGTACAGATAATGAGGGTGTTTTGTTGAATATTAGCCATTTAGGAAAAGAAAAAATAATGGAAAAACTTCCAAGAATGTATAGGCAATTCATGGAGTCGCAAATGTTGGACATATCCAGATCCCCAATGGAGGTTGCACCGACAGCACATTACAGCATGGGAGGGGTCGTAGTAGATCCGAAGACCCAATCTACACGCGTAATGGGATTATATGCTGCCGGAGAATGTACTGCCGGATTACACGGAGCTAACAGACTGGGTGGTAATTCATTAGCTGAGATACTAGTGTTTGGAAAAATAGCCGGAGAGGAAGCAGCTGACTTTTCGGATAAACTTGAACTACAGATTAGAGATAAAGGTATCATAGTAGAGGCAAATAAAGAACTTGATTTACTGACCTCTGAGGGGGAAAATCTAGCAAGACCACTCCAAAGGAAAGTTAGAGATATAATGTGGAAATATTGTGGTGTAGTAAGGTCGGGTGATGGATTAATTATTGGTCTTGAAAAACTCGAAAAAGTAAGAAAAGCATCTAATGATGTCGATGTAAGGCCCTCTGCCGAGGGATACATTGATCTGGCTCTGGCCCTGGATTTACTAGGTTCAATTGAAAGTGCTGAGGCAACTATGAAATCCGCTTTACTAAGGGAAGAAAGTCGAGGTGCACACCAAAGGACCGATTATCCAAAGTTATCTGATAAAGAAATTGTGAATTATTTAGTTGAGTTAGAGAAAGGAGAGCAAAAGACTAGCATAAGGAAAGTTAAAGATGTGCGTTCTGAATTGATAGAACCATTATCTAAATTTTCTGATTTAGGCGTAGATGGTAGGCTTTTGGAGTGATTTTAGACAATAATTCCATTGATTTCGTTTCTGGATGATGCCTGTGGAATGCACCTTAACATGGTGTGAAGATTGCATGGAAAACTTTGAAGAAAGGCCGATGACACAAGAGAAACTATGGTTCATAGAATGATTGGATTCAAGGACATTTGATAACCTGACCTATCATACAGGGTCGTAAACTATCTTAAATTAGCTGATGCCACTATCAACAAGTCCCTGGTTTACAACCATGTCCTAACTACTCGTTGGAGAAAATTATTACCACATTCGAGCTAATATTTCGAATATATCATAGAGGAGTACCCCTTGGCAGAATTATGAAGAGGAATTCACTTTTCTTCATTACAGCCATCATAATCCTCCAATTATTTCCGATCTCGCAGGGACAAGTTGTACCTGAGGTTGAAGTCGAATGTAATCAGCCAGCACCGATTGATGTATATCCCGGAGCGACTAGAACGACAATTATCTACTGTTCAATCCAGAACTCTAATCCATACAGTGTCACGGTGGAGATGACCTATCAAAGCGGAGCTCTAGCTATTGCAGGCCCGGAATCGAGCACAGTTGCTCCAGGTAGTGAAACAGAATTCCAGGTATCTGTGAGAGGGGAGCTCAGGCAACCTATGGGACAGCAAGTTGTGTCAATAACATCACAAGTCACAGAGGCTAACGGAGCTCCTGTGAGTGCAATTACACAATCCGATGAAATCGAACTAATTGTGGTCATTAATCAGTTCTCCAGGTTACGTGTTGATGCTATGGAATCATTAGTTACGACTGGGATTGGGGACGAAATAGTCGTGATATTTTCTGTATATAATGATGGAAATGGCAGGGATCAGTTCAATCTAGAGATTACAAATAAGGACGATTTGG
This sequence comes from Methanobacteriota archaeon, assembly GCA_002719615.1. Classification (GTDB taxonomy): domain Archaea; phylum Thermoplasmatota; class Poseidoniia; order Poseidoniales; family Thalassarchaeaceae; genus MGIIb-O3. Next base: position 4,284 of record PBHZ01000016.1, on the reverse strand, counting down.
AAGTTTCCGGTTGGTCAGTATTTTCTCCAATGAGTAGTGTTGAAATTGACTCACAAGCTCCCCCTGAGAAAATTAGGATTACGCTGATGGCGCCTTCTCACATTTCTTCTGATAATTTCACAGTTCTGAGTAACGGAAGCCATCAACAGACATTCAGTCTGAAATTTATGGCCACGAGTGTCTATTCAGTTAAAACCGAGGGCGTTCCGAACTACCAAACCGCGGATATGAGCATCAAATTGATTGAACTAAATGACTCCGGAGTTGTTAGTTCTCTACCTTCCCCAAACTCCTTTTTATCAATNTTAACTATATTTTCGGCAGCGATATTCTTATGTAATTCTAGAGATAATAAAGGTACATGAATAAGANGATTTCATTACGTATCCGTCACAAAGTGGCCATGCCGCTCGGGAACATCATCTTCCTTATCCTCTATGGCACCAACGACTAATTCCACATCCCCAGTTTACACATACAATCATAGAGCGGACTCGTTTCACTTCTTTACATGAGAAGCAACTCAATTCTAATCACGATAGTAATAGTATCCTCGTTCTTAACCGGATGTACAAGNAATAATTCTGAGGAAGATCTTGGCGCGAGATACCAAGAGGGCTATGATGCTGGTTACGGAGATGCGTACGATGCATCTTATGACGGTGTATCTCAGCACTACTACAATGAAGGATGGGATGATGGATGGGAAATCGCCAATTCCAATTCCCAGATTGTAATTAGGGAAATGCAGGTATTGGCCTCTGACCTGAACCAAACGATTCAATCATTACAAGATGATAATTCCGATTCCAAAACTGAAATCTTAGAGATGCAGGAACTGATATCCGGCCTCAACCAAACCATTCAATCATTGATTGATGAAATTGACGCTGGTTATGACGGCGTATCTCAGCACTACTACAATGAAGGATGGGATGATGGATGGGCTATCGCAAATAGTGATTCAGAGGCAGTCATATCCGATCTTATGAGTGATATTTTAATCCAGCAAAATCTAGTTGATGGATGGATTCAAAATGCTATAATGAATGATTTCTCTGGAATGAACTTTAGCAATTTCAACATGTCTGGAGCAGACCTATCGGGTAGTAATCTAACGGGTGCGAACTTTACCGACGCTAATTTACAGTCTGTAATATGGAGTAATACGATATGTCCTGATGGGACTAATTCAGATAATAATGGAAACACTTGTGAGAATAATCTCTAAATCACACCTCTAATCTTTGTATTGNAATACAGTGTATTCGCTATCTGTACTTCAAGTTGGATATAGAATCTATTAACTAGAGCAAGAAAGCATAGAGCAACCTACTCTGTGGCGTGCCCATTCTGGACGTTTCTGAAACCATTTTTCTTCATATTCAGGTTGTTCAGAATATGGCTTTTTGAGCATATGATATAGTTCCAGTGCAACNGTAAAATCTTCTTTTTCTGCAGCATCAATAGCTAACTGAGCCATCCAATTTCTCAATACATATTTAGGGTTGGATGAATTCATTTTTTCTCGGTTGGGGTTTCCTTTAACTCTAATCCACCACTTTTCCAACCAGATATTCCACTCATTTTCAGGAATCTTTTCTTTAGAGTAAAATGCATTCATCAAATGACTTATCTCTGGTTTCTTAATCGAAGATAATAATCTAAAAAATATTGTCATATCTGTCTCGACCAACTGAAGTATTCTAACTAATTCTATAATTAGTTCATCATCACCAATTATAAATTGATCCAGTCCAAGTTTTTCAGACCACATATCATTACTGTATTTTTGATAGGATTCANAATAAAAATCTAAAACCTGATTTAATTTTCTTGGTGTCTCTAACAACAGAGATACTGACTCAAGTAAGCGTGCAAAATTCCANCCAGCAATTTCTGCTTGATTTCCAAATCTGTATCTTTTTGAAGTAGAATCAGTTGTATTAGGCGTCCAATCAAAGTTGAAATCTTCAACCCACCCATATGGCCCATAATCAATAGTTAAACCATGAATTGACATATTATCAGTATTCATCACCCCGTGAACGAAACCTACTCGCATCCAATGAGCAATCATCAATGCTGTTTCATCTGCTACACACCTCAACCATTCAATTATATCATCATCAGTTTGNGTATTATGAGTATTGAAATGATGTTTAACAGTATAATCTACAAGACTACGTAGAGTTTGAATATCTCCCGAAAATGAATGAATTTGAAAACTTCCGAATCGTATAAAACTAGGCGCTACTCTACATACAATCGCACCTTTTTCGGCTGCTGGATTTCCATTATACAATATGTCTCGAATAACATTTTCTCCCGTAGTTACTAAGGATAGAGCACGTGTTGTGGGAACGCCAAGATGATGCATGGACTCACTACATAAAAACTCACGAATAGAAGAGCGAAGTACGGCTTTTCCATCAGCAAAACGAGAGTAGGGGGTTATTCCTGAACCCTTGAGTTGTAATTCTAATATTTCTTGACCTGTGTTTACTTCACCCAAAGTTATGGCTCTACCGTCGCCAAGTTGGCCAGCCCAATTGCCAAACTGATGGCCTCCATAACGCTGAGCATAGGGATTCATCCCGGTAACTATTTTTTTACCTCCGAGTATATCGGATTCCTTTACCTTTAATCCAAGGCATTCTGCCACCTCAAAAGACCATAATCTAATCAATGGATCTGGTGTAGGAGTCGGATTAACTTTAGACCANCAGACACCTGGAATCTGCCTTGGTAAACCATTTACTTGATCATCACCGGGGGTTTCATTGATGAATCGATTTTCCCAATTCAATGAACTCAGAGAACCCTTGCCCATATGGTTCTGTTAAGTACTAAACAATTGAAGTTGTGTATATTNTATAATACTTATTTCAACTATTACAACAAAACAAAAGTAGTACAATGNAGGAAATACCGNAACTATAACGCTCNCCTTTGCTTATCTGAACTNTTGGNNTTTCCNTTGTAACNNATTAGTTATTCCAAATAAGCAAAGGGGAGCGTTATAGNTTCAATATTATCTAATCTTTACACCAANATATCATAGACTNACCTTTTATNGGANTCATGGATGAGAAGCCATATGAAGAACGATTACTNTCTTTTTCNACATATGGTAACAGTGCCTCCAAAGGAATCGTCCAGACTTCAGTTACATTCTCTATTTTTATAGTGATTATATCCTTAATCGCNCTATATGATGGATTTACNATAAGAGAAGTAATAGATNAAATAGGTATCTTTCTTTTGTTNACAANNTCNGCAGGATTATTTGCGTATCAGNATAAGGCAATNATTACNAGAGATACTAATTCTTTCACTGTAATATTCTGGAAACAATTCACCCCTCTAATCGTCTGTTCAAGGAAAGAGTTAGACATAAAGAAACTCAGCTTAAAACAATCTAAAATTAGTAAGTCAACAGATGGAGGTAGTAGATATTATGAATATACTACTAAAATATATCATAACGGTTCGGAAATATTTAGCTGTAAAGAACATAAATCGGAATTCAAAGAAATAATACCTGAGTTATTCGAAAACTTTGAAGAAATCAAAGAATCAAAATATCTGGACTAAAGATGATTTAATTCTTTAGAAATAAGTAAAGGGGGCACTCTGCTTAGATTACAATCGTGGTTGACCGAAGAAGAGTAAGTCTAGATGGCGATACTATCAACTTCATTAGGGACCTATCGAACGTTGAACCATGAAGCCTACAGATGAACAAGCAGGAGCTTGGACGGAAGCGTTTGATGAAGGTAAATTCGTACGTAAATCGAGCGAGTTTCGTGATTCCATTTCCAAAGGCGGAATATTTGATGTGGAGAGTGGACGATACCATCTCTACATCTCCCATGCCTGTCCATGGGCACATCGAACTCTGATGACACGAACATTGCTCGGTCTTGAAGAACACATTACGGTCGATGTGGTAGATTGGAGAATGAATCAAGATGGGTCTTGGTCGTTCAACCCTGAGGAAGAAGGAGCCACAGCAGATACAATCAACGGTGAAGCCGGGTTGGAAGGCGTCTACAACAGGGCTTTCGAAGGCTGGAACGAGAGTCGTAGCATCGGCACAGTTCCCGTTTTGTGGGACAAGAAACATGCAACGATTGTTAACAATGAAAGTCGTGAAATCATCAGAATGTTCAATCAATTTTCAAAGGAAGGATTCGGTAACGGAACAAGTCTTTGTCCACCTGAATTGATGCAAGAGATTGATTCCATGATTGAAGCAAATTATGAAACGGTCAACAATGG
>PBHZ01000015.1 GCA_002719615.1 Methanobacteriota archaeon | reverse complement strand
TCCTGCAGGAGGCGGAACTACAGATTATGCAGTAGAAATATTCCACGCTGCACTTGAAAAAGGACATTATGATTGTTTTGTAGGTCCAGAGACAAGATTACCAATGATGTATATTGATGATGCGATAAGAGCTACGTTAGAATTGATGAATACTCCTATTGACGAAATTGGCGATTCAAGAGCGGGATACAATATCTCCGGACTTTCATTTACCGCTCAACAATTGGCTGACACTATCTCTGAGAGGGTTGATGGATTTACATGTACTTTCACTCCAGATAAGAGACAAGTATATGCCGATTCATGGCCTAACTCAATTGATGATTCACAAGCAAAAGATGATTGGGGCTGGGAAGCCCAATATAATCTTGAAACTATAGTTGATTCAATGTTAGAAGGTTTGAGTAATTGATTAATCTTCTTCAATTTCATTTTGCCAATCAGGGGTTTGGGCATCTTGTTTGGCCCACAATACATCATCAATACGAAGGACACTAATTGCCGCTTCAGTTGCACCTGAAAGGGCATGCTTTGCTACAAATAATGGATCAAGAATACCTGCAACTTCCATCGAAATATTTTGTCCAGTCCTCGCATCTAGTCCTATCCAAGAGCCATTTTCTAAATCATTATTCTGTGCTGCAGAGAGTGATAATATAGTATCAATTGGATCCAAACCCGAATTTTCTGCTAATACTCTAGGAATTATTTCCAGTGCAGCAGCATAGGCTTCAATAGCCAATTGTTCCCTTCCAGATTGACTTGTTGCAAACATTCTAAGATGCCTTGCAAGGTGAATATGACTTGCGCCTCCACCGGGCAAAGTAAAAGCATCCCTTTTCAAGCGATGTGCGACCCCCAGTGCATCATCAAAAGCTCTTCTCACTTCACTTCTTACTTCAGGAGTTGTACCATTAATGATAAATGTCATTCCACCTTTATTCTTTCCTTCAATACTAGTATATTTTACTCCTGCAATTAATTTCTCGGAATGATTTGTATATTTTCCAATATGTTCTTTACCAATGTTTAGTGGATTTCTTATTGGTATTGAACCTGTTATTTTTGACAATAATTCCATATCATCTCTCTCCATTCTTCTGTATGTTATTATCCCCGCATTCTTTAGAGGGGTTATTGCTGCATCAGTCACTCCATCTCGAACAATCAGCATATTGACGCCCAATGAGGAAAAGTGGTTGACAATTTGTTGAATTTTCTTCGCATCTCTATCATGAAAACCTTCCAATATTCCTATATCACTTATCTCAATGGAAGCCTCTAAACCTATTTTTTTATTTTCTAGTTCTCCATCAATAATAACGATTTTACCATCCTTTGAAAATGATGGCGTCGATTTATCAAGCCTAGTTTTTGCTAATACTAATCCATGTACTAATCGTGAATCCTTCATCTTTCCATTGTCAATTTGAAGTCTTTTTATTCTTAATCTTTCTAAATCATCTCCTCCTTCTTCATTCGCTAATAATTCAGCTGCTTCCAAGGCACAAGAAGTTAATATTTCCGAAGTACCTTTTTCTATCTTACCAGCCAATGAAGTAGAAACAATGGCCAATTCCATTTCTGAACTGTTTGATTTTTTAGATATCCTCTTTAATTCCTTTAATGATTCCTCTAGCGCTATATTATATCCATTCAAAATTACGGATGGATGTATGCCCATCCTAACTAATTCAAGAGAATTCTGAAGTAATTCAGAAGTCAGTAATATTGTTGTTGTAGTGCCATCTCTTGCCGACCTATCTTGTAAAGAAGATGCAGATATCAACAATCTAGCAGTAGGATGGTCAACTTTTGCGGTTTCAAGAACTGTAACTCCGTCATTCGTTACAAGAACAGAACCATCATCTTCTACTAACATTTTGTCTAGGCCACGCGGGCCTAAGGTTGATCTTACTGCTCCTGCAAGAGCAATTGAGGCTTTTACATTGTTAACCAATGCTGCACGCCCCTGAATACGATCAGTATCCTCCAATGCAATATCATGCTCAGTTTCACTCATTATGACCTCCCGAGGTAAGAATCCGTTTTTAATTCACTTGCTTTGTTAAAACTTCTTTACCCAATCTAAGAAACGTTGTATTAATATACCTCCCATGTATCCCACTATACAACCACAGGTTAAGTAGTGATGAATTATGTCGGACCCAAGTGAAGAGGAATGGGAAGAAAACATGCTGAAAGAGATGGCAAAATTGTTTTCTACAATGGGCATGAATGTCGATTATCAAATGTTAAAATCATTAATGCACCAACTAAAAACTCGTCTAGAAGAAATGGGCATGAATCCTGAAGATATGGCCAAAACAAATGTTAAGATGGATTTTAATAAAATAGATTCAAATTTAGAACCTCAAGAAATAAAGAAGATGATGGACAATTTGATGGGAATAGGAAATACTGAAGGATTTAGTGATTTTCTCAAGAATATGGGAATCAATATGAAAATAAATGAGCCAGTAATTGAAGTAAATGCAGAAATCAATGACTCAGATTCCAATGCCGATGATGAAATCGATGAAGATAATTTTTATATTCACGATGATCGTATGTATTTTACAGTAGATATTTCCAGATATACTGATTTAGAGGCTAATTCAATAGAATTAAATCTTGCAGATGCAGGTATATCTTTACAGGTTATGAAAACTACGCAATTGCGTCCTTTCAAGAAATTTAACCTACCAGAACCAGCCAGTCGAATTATTGAATGGACATTTAATAACGGTATTTTAGATGTCACTTTTGATATTAATTCAACAATGTATATATAAAAAGGAGATAAAAAAAATGAGTGGACCAGTAATAGGAATTGATTTAGGTACGACAAACAGTTGTGTTGCTACATTAGAGGGAGGGCAAGCGGTAGTTATCCCAAATTCTGAGGGTTCAAGAACTACTCCTAGTGTGGTAGCTTTTACAAAAGATGGAGAGCGTTTAGTGGGAATAACAGCAAAAAGACAGGCAGTTACTAACTCAGATCGAACAATACTTTCAGTTAAGAGAGAAATGGGGACTGATTGGTCACAAAAAATCGATAAAGATGAATTTTCACCACAAGAAGTTTCTGCGTTTATATTACAAAAACTAAAAGCGGATGCAGAAGAGTACCTTGGTAGAGAAGTAAAACAAGCCGTAATCACCTGTCCTGCTTATTTTTCAGATGCACAAAGGCAAGCTACAAAGGACGCTGGACGAATTGCCGGTTTAGAAGTTTTAAGGATAATAAATGAACCTACAGCAGCTGCATTAGCATATGGAGTGGATAAAGACGATGATCAAACAATACTGGTCTATGACCTTGGAGGAGGTACTTTTGATGTTTCAGTTCTAGAAATATACCAAGTAGATGGGCAACCACAAATCGAAGTAAAGGCGACTAGTGGCGATAACCGATTGGGAGGGGACGATTTCGATCATGTCGTAGTAGAATGGTTAGTCTCTGAATTCAAAAAATCTACCGGAATAGATTTGCAAAAAGATCTTCAGGCAATGAGTAGACTTAGAGAAGCAGCTGAAAAAGCTAAAATAGAATTATCATCCTCTGCATCAACACAAGTTAATTTACCATTTATTACGCAAAATAAAGATGGTCAACCAGAGCACTTAGATATGTCACTATCGAGATCAGATTTTGAGAAATTAATTAGTAAATTAGTCGAACGAACCATGGCTCCAACAAGAAGGGCAATGAAAGATTCTGGAGTAAAGAAAGGAGATGTCGATAAAGTGATACTTGTAGGCGGCTCAACGCGAGTTCCTGCCGTACAATCTGCAATTGAGAAAGAAGTTGGCAAAGCCCCTTTTAAGGGCATAAATCCTGATGAAGCAGTTGCCGTAGGCGCTACATTACAAGCAGGAATAATCGTAGGTGATGAAGGGGTTACTGATGTTTTACTACTAGATGTTACTCCTTTATCCCTAGGTATAGAGACATTAGGAGGAATAACAACTCCAATGATTGAGAGAAATACTACAATACCGACCCGTAAATCTGAAACCTTCTCTACTGCTGCCGACAATCAGCCTGCCGTCGAAGTTCATGTTTTACAAGGAGAAAGAGAATTTGCTAAAGATAATATTACATTGGGACAATTCCACCTTGTTGGAATTCCACCGTCGCCTCGTGGTGTTCCACAGATTGAGGTAACTTTTGACATAGATGCAAATGGAATAGTTAACGTTTCGGCAAAAGATCTAGGAACAGGAACTGAACAATCGATAAAGATAGAAAGTCAAACTTCATTGTCTGAGGATGAAATTCAACAAAAAATAGCCGAGGCAGAAAAATTTGCTGAAGAGGATAAGCTAAGAAAAACTAGAGTTGAACTCCGAAATCAGGCAGATAGCATAATCTACCAAACACGTAAAACAATTGAAGAAACCGGCGATAAACTTTCTGAAGAAGATACAAAACCAGTCCTTGAAAAATTAGATGAGTTGGAAACTCTAATTGTAAAGGATGACCAACCTATACCTCTAGAAGATATAGATGACGCTGCAATACAAGCAAAGTTAGCAGAAATAGAACAATTGATGCATGGACTTTCTACAAAGATATATGAAGCAGCCGCCGCAGAAATGGCAGAACAAGATTCTAAGGGAGAATCCGATGATGGAGTAGTAGAGGCAGACTTTGAAGTAGTAGATTCTGATGAAGAAAATGAAGATTCTTAGTCATTTTCTGTAATCATTCTATGCAGCGTCTTTACATGCACTCCTGATGTACCATATTTGAATAAAGGATTACTTGCTTCTGATCTAGCTTTACCTCCCGGCCCCCATGCAGTACCCGCTATGTCTAGATGAATCCAGGGAATTTGTTCTCCTTCTTTGTCAAAATTATAGTTTGGGACAAATTGTTTCAGAAAAGCTGCTGCAGAGTTTGAAGATCCGGCTCTTCCCCCTGCAGATCCATTTCTGACATCTGCAAATGCAGAATCAGTCATATATTTCTCAAAATCTGAATTTAACGGCATTCTCCAGACACTTTCACCCTCAATTTTTGCTGCATTTTTAAATTTTTTCTGCAATGAGTTATTGTTACTCCACATCCCAGTTATTTGATTTCCTAAAGCCACTACAACTGCTCCTGTCAGGGTAGCCAAATCAATAATGTATTCAGGATTAAATTCACCTGCTTTCCATAATCCATCGGCTAAAACATTTCTTCCTTCTGCGTCTGTACTAAATATCTCAATAGTTTTTCCAGAATATGTCGGTATGACGTCACCGGGTCTGTAAGCACCCGAACCAGGCATATTCTCAGCCAAACACGCAATCCCATTCACTCTCTTCTTGTATCCAGTTGACCATAATGCCTCCATTAGACCAAATACGGTTGCTGCACCACACATATCATATTTCATATCCCACATCCCATTGGTCGGTTTAATTGAAATTCCTCCAGTATCAAATGTAATACCTTTACCTACTATGCACGGCCTACGAATATCTACATCTTTATCTGGATTAAGAGTGAACAAAACCATACACGGCTTCCTATCACTTCCTTTGCCTACATTTACTAAACCACCCATTCCTAATTCTTGTAATTTTGCCCAATCATAAACTTCAACTCTCACATTATTCTTGTCCTTAGCCCATTTAATGGCTCTATTTGCAAATTCCATAGGGTATAATATATTAGCAGGTTCATTACCTAAATCTCTAGCAAGATGAACTCCTCCTACTATAGAATTGATTCTCTTCAAACCTATTTCTAAAGATTCTTGATATCTATTGTTGGCCTGAAAATCTACATTCCAAGGATCAGAAATTTCCTCTTCATTAGATTTTTTATGTTCATCAAAACTATAATCTCTTAACATCATCCCCTCTGAAAATATTAGCATATTTTCTAAGTTCCAACCAGAAGTAAATCTAACCGTTATCTCTACTCCTTTTTTCTTTGATAATATTCCAATGGTTCTGGCTCCAGTATTTCGAATCAATTTTCCTGTAATCTTTTCCTTTTTCCCCATTCCAACAAGTAATACTCTACAACCCTCTGTCCAAACAGATAATCTTTGACCCTTTTTACCTTCAAAGTCCTTTGAGGAAATAGCGGCTCTAATCAAACTGCGTTGCTTTCTATTCAAACCATTTAGTGAATTATTTGGAGCTTTACCGACTCCTTCGAATAATGGAAGTACTAATTGCATGCCTACTTTATTAATCTCATTTATTTTCCATTTCATTAATACGCCTAAATGCCCGTTTAATTACTTGTATACAAAATTTACCTTACAAAAATATATTTTAATACCATTTTTTAAAATAACGAATAAAATAATTGTGCCTTAAAATGTTATTTTCTAGATCATACTAAATTAAAGTGTCGAAATATGACACGCAATTATTTTTGTTGCAATCAAAGCTGCATTAAATTGAGTCAATCTATTATCGATTCCTGGGGCAATTTCATTGATATCTGCACCAATGACTTTTGTTTTTTCTGATTTAAAGACTCTTTCTATTAATTCAACCGCTGCCCAATATGACAATCCTCCAGGAACAGGCGTTCCTGTAGAGGGGACCAAGCCACCATCTAAGCCGTCAATGTCAAATGTGATCCAAATCGGGCCTTCAAGTTCTGAAATACGCTTTACTAATTTTGGCCAACCAGTATTTCTTTCCATTACGCCGAGTATATCTCTAGCAAACCAAGTTTCTATCCTATCATCATCATTGATTATTCTTGACTCTTCTTCACTATATGCTCTAATTCCTATCTGGATAACCCTACCAACCCCTTCGTCCAAACATCTTTTTATTACCGTACCATGAGAAAATCGTTCTTCATTTAGAGTATCTCTTAAATCTGCATGTGCATCTATTTGTATCAGAGTAATCTGACTCAAATCATCAACTTCTGGATGGTTCTCTAAAACCTCAATTATAGGGAGTAAAATTCCATGTTCTCCTCCTAAAATGATTGGAAATTGACATCCATCAATCCAGGGTTTGACATAGTCCTGAATTGAATTTAATTGTTTTCTCAAAGTAACCTCTTCAGATTCCCACTCCTTAGCTGTGTGAAAAGATAATCCACATGGGATTTCAGAATCCAAAATGGGATCAAATAATTCAACTTGAGAACTAGCTTCTATGCAAGCACTTGGGCCATTTGAAGTACCTTCCATCCAACTAACTGTCATTTCCAAAGGAATAGGTAATATTACCAAATCGTAAGGGCCTTTCGCAACCTCTTCCAAACCAAGAAATCTCCCATTCCCAAAGTCTTCCATAAATGTCCCGATAGCATCTTAAGATTAATCACTTCGGAATTATTTCTCTTGAAAACTACACTTTAAGTGAGATATTTGAAATAACGATGCCCTCCGCCCCAACCCGTAGAGGAATTATTGTAATGGGTCTGACTTTGGCACAATTAACTCAAGCAATAAGGACCAAAGTTGATATGGATATGGAAACCGTTGTAGCTGAAAATATAGCTGAACACGCACTCGGATTTTTTGGTTTTTCAAATAGAATAATAGATAATGCTTTAGAACCAACAGATAGGAACTTATTTTATCAATTACAAGATTATGATTTGCTAACCACAGAATCAGAAGAAACCACATTATGGGATGGTAGAGAATGGCGAATTCATTATTGGAAATTCAAAGCCAGTGCTGAAGCATTTGCACTTGCTGCAGCGGAGGCCGCAAAAAATCAACAATCTTTGATTGATGAGGATCCATATGCAGGGGTATATGATGATGTCCCTACTGAATTATGGAGAGAACGTTCTGGTATTGATGATGATTATGAAGAGCCACTGTTCTGATAATTAAGAGCAACCTACCGTTTGATTCAAAGGTCAATAGGTTATCCATTAATTGTGACCAGTCAAAAAGTACCTGTATTGATTTTCATCATTCTTATTTGTAGTATTACCCCTATGAATGCCTTTGGTGAAGATGCAAATATGGAAAGAACTTGTGAGATTTTGGTAGATTGGGACGTCCAATATAATAGCCTTGAGTCTAATATTACAACAGAAATTATTCATCGCTATATTGTCAATTTCGAACCAATTTATGTCAACGGTACTTCTCCTGGAGGAGTTTCCATTCAAGCACAACATCTACGTAATGGATTAGATATTTTATCTCAAGAAGAAATTACATCTGTAAATGCAGGAGGGGTCATTGATATTGTTTTAAATTCTCAACCCCTATTTACTGATAAAATAATTTTATTTGTTGAAACTAGTGAAACATCATGTGCAAGAGAATTATCAATAACTCAATGGAATCAACCAATTTCTGATCATGAAGTAACAAGAGAAACTATTTGGTCAATGGAGGGGGGACAAACAGATACTAATCAATCAATTCTATTTGAAGGCAGAGGTTGGCAAAAAAGAACTAATTCATTACTAGAATCAAATGAATTGGGTAATGGTTCACTATTACTTGATTTGTCCGACGGAGTAAGAACGACCACTCTTTCCTTAGATTTGAGTAAAGTTTGGCTAAATGAATCATATGATGGCTCAGAGTTAATTACACAAGATTTCGAAATGTTGGGCAGCGGCTCAATATTTCTCTCGGACTCTGAAGAAGGAGAGGGTTTGTTAATAGAAGCACAAGTTAAGGATGCATTTATTGTTCGTTCATGGTCAGAAAATACCCTCACTGAGCGTATCAGAATAGAAGCATCTGGTTGGCTTTCTTTTAACGGAGGTTCTAATGATAGTTCTGAAGGAGGATTTGGAGAAATATCTCTATTTTATTATGAGACCTGGGATGAAAACGGTTTTAGACGTTTACAAGATACTCAAGTAGAGGCTAATGTTTCTGTAAGAATTAGTGGCTTTGGTGAATCTTTTTCATTTGAATTAGATGATTTCATGACTAGTGAAAGATGGGAAGATGGAATACGCGAACATCAGTATATGAAAATGTCCGGTGCTGGAAATTTTGATTTCATAGCGTCTGAATCTCCATACATAGAAGTAAATGGCACTATTCCTGTTATTAATATGGAATCAGTGGGCGGCGAAACAGTTTCTGATACGATAATAGTAGATGGAAGTTACAGTGGAGACGCTGAAGGTAGTTTTGGAATAGTCAGAGAAATAGTAGATTCCGATGCTTATGCAAATGAGAGTGGAGAGTATTTTGAAGCAGATAAAATAAGAAATGAATTTTGGTTTAATGTTTCAGCTACTCCAATAGGCCCAATAGATCAAGAATTTATCTCAGAACACAATCTTACATATGAGTACACAGTACCTCAAGAAGATTGGGATAATAGAATCTTGAAGTATGAATATGTTGAGGATAATGGCTCTATTCAATATGAATATCCTCCAAATTCTCCCACAATTATCCAGCCACAACCTCCTGCTTCAGAATCTATATTTTCTAATCCAATATCTAGGGAAACTGGATTGTGTCCTGAAATATTATTTTTAGGAGATAATTTCCATCTAATTGGAAATTTAGCACTCCCTCTTGAAGTAAGTGTAGTTGATTTGAATACTGTAAATATAGATTCCCATACAGTTTCAATTGCTCTTTGGGAAGGTACTTATTTCAATTCTAATACTGCCTTTGGTAGCGTAGTAAATGAGGGATTACTTGCAGGTTTATTACATGAAGTATATCGAACTGTAGATTTCGGTAATGGAGATTCAAATAATGAAAGCATAAGATTCCTAGAATATCAACTAACAGATACTATATTATATCCCTCAATAATAACTTTAAGTGAAAATTCTGCTCCTATCATAAACACATCTTCAAACTCATCTATTAGGTTTAGAGAAGGTTTTTTATTCAATGAAGGTGGTAAGGCTAATCTAGAAATTTTAGTTACTGATATAGATACTGATGTGATTTCGGTAATGGCAGATTTTTCTGCTCTAGGATTAGGAAAAATAGCGCTTTCTGATTCAGGATTAAATGGAGATCTAGTGATAAGGGATAATATTTGGACTACTGAAATAATACATAATGGATTACAATACGGTGTTATCGAGATACCTGTAACATTACAAGATATATGGACAACTGTAACTCAAAATATTACTATATTAGTTCTCAATGAACCTCCAAGGATGCTTTCAATCGATTTTACTCCAGACCAAGTTTTCAGAGGTGAGGTGGTATCCGTTTCAATAAAGGCAGTTGACGGCAATGGTGTTGATTCTGTATCTATTGACATGTTTGGTAATGGAGGAGGACTTACTGTTTTAGAATTAGTCGGAGAATTATGGATTGGCGATTTTATTATTCCCGAGGCTTTTACTCCCGGTGAGAGAAATTTGATGATAAGACTCGTAGATAGTACTGGGGAATCTAGAACAACTTCTAAGATATTTCTCAATGGACAAATCAAAGATTCAAACAGACTTACAATTTTAAATGATGCACCATCAATAAATAATATTACACTATATAGAAATAGTCAAATTGTAAGTAAAATTCTCATACCTGAAAGTGGTGATCCATTAACACATACACTTGAAGTCACAATAAATGATGTGGATGATATTTCTTCAGCGCAGATTAAAATTGGTAGATTAGCCCCAATAGGTAGTTCCAATTCATGGCTATTGTTGGAGGATAATGGCAATAATGGAGATAGAATAGCCAATGACAACATATATACCATTTCTTTTGATGTTAGAAACACATTATCAGAAGGAGAATTCACAATATTGATACGGGCTACTGATACTTTTCTCTCAATAACCCCGACAGAATCGCAAGAACACACCCTAATTTTAGAAAGGGGTAACACCGATAATTCTGAATTTGATAATTGGCTATCAGAAAATTCGATGTTTTTAATATCATTTTTGATGCTAATTTTATTATTAATTGGATTCGGTGGAGCATATCATTTATTGAAAAATTCAGAATTATAACTTTCTGAAAATGGTACGAGTGCCGGGATTTGAACCCGGGTTCAGGCGTTGGCAACGCCCGGTGATAACCACTACACTACACTCGTATGTCCAACTGGAAACGGAATTCACTTTTCTATACGTCGGTGAATAACCATCATAAATCAGATAGATAATTAAAAATTTTATCTCTAGTCTCTCGATAAAAATCTATTTCGCGTCCATAAGGGTCTTCTAAATTCCAATCTTGTGAAATTCCTAGGTTAGGACAATCAACTCCACATCCCATACTGATTATTTTATCAAAACCATGGTTTTCAATATCATCAGTTGATTTGGGATACTGATTTTCAACAGATAAACCAATTTCTGATAATACTTTGATTGCATTAGTAGCAATTTTTTTCCCAGGATGGGTGCCAGCAGAGGAAGCCTCGTGCCCAAGATCCTTTGCTATTGCTTCAGCCATCTGACTACGGCATGTATTGCCAACGCAAACAAACAAGAGTTTCACATTCTTTGTATTGGCCATACATTAATCAATTTAACTAATATATTCAAAATATCGATTAAATTTTATTTTTCATGATTGTCATGGGATATAGTTGAAGTACAATTACCATTTCCAATTGTTATGGGAGATTCTCCAATAAGCCACCATAAAGGGTCTGGACAAGAAAAATCTACACAAGAAACTGCTACCAATGAGCAAAAATCACAGATGGAACAAGCATATAGGGAAATGCAAAGAAAGATGCGAATAGCTAAATTAAACGATGATATAAAGCATAAAATCTTAGTTCTCTCAGGAAAAGGTGGTGTTGGCAAATCAACTGTTGCAGCAGGATTGGCCTTATCATTGGCTAGAAAGGGATTGAAAGTAGGGTTGATGGATATTGATATTACTGGGCCAAATATTCCAAAGATGATGGGTTTAGAAGATATGGATTTGAATGTAGAAGATGGTCAAATTTTTCCTGCAAAAGGCCCACACGGAGTTAAAGTAATTTCAATGGCCTTTTTGATTGAAGACCCAGATAAACCGGTGATATGGCGAGGGCCAATCAAATTAGGTGCAATCCAACAATTCATCGGAGATGTTGCTTGGGGTAAATTAGACGCGTTAATTGTAGATTTCCCTCCTGGTACTAGCGATGAACCATTGACAGTAAGTCAACACCTTCCTGGAATTGATGGCGTAGTGATAGTAACTACTCCACAAGAAGTTGCATTGCTAGATAGTAGGAAATCCATCAACTTCGCTAAAACAATTTCTGTTCCAGTTTTAGGTGTTGTAGAAAATATGAGTGGATATAGAATTAGGGGAAAATCCGAACCTAATTCTAAAGTATCTTTGATGGGTCCTGAGGGAATTTCGATAGATTGTATTTCTGATGGTGAAGGAAATTGGTCTACTACTCTTGATATTTTCAAGAAGGGAGGAGGACTTTCCGCAGCAGAAGAATTATCTGTTCCATATTTGGGATCCTTACCATTCGACCCAGGAATAGTTAGAGGGGGAGATGATGGCGTACACAGGATTATTGCTGAGCCCGAAGGAGAGACAGCACAGGCATTCAATGTAATTGTTGATAACATTACAAATTCACTCAATGAAGATGCTACCCCATCTCTTAAAATCACTTAATTTAGTCATAATTATGGGTCGAATTGATTTCATAAAGACGACTCCACTGGATTACTGACATGGTTGCTGAGACGGGAATATACATCACTTGGGTTACAGGTGCAATTCTTTTGAGTATTATTTTTATGCCAATTTTCAAACCTCCTTATGCCAAAATAACAACAGATGGCTTCATTGATATGTTTAGAAGATATTGGGCGCATATAATTATTGTTTTTTCAGTATATATTTGGAAAGACTTGTTTGACGGTTTGGATAGATCTTTAATGGCGAATACCAGAATAGACATGACTCCTTATGTCTATGCAATCGAAGGCGATGTGGTTCTATGGATACAAGAAGGATTCCGAACAATTTTACTCGATCAAGTGTTGACTCATTTTTATGTCATGGGATTTATGGCAGTAACTTTTTCCTCACTAATATATCCAATTTATTTTGATGATCGTCATATGGCAGATAGAGTCTGTTTGTCTATTTTTTGGGTCTATACATTCGCCATCCCGTTCTATTTGTTTTTCAATGTAAGAGTAACTGGAGATCACATACCGGTAATGGAGACAATTGCATATGACCTAACTCCTGAAATACATAATTGGTTTACTCGTATTGATCCGTTTACTAATGGAATGCCAAGCTTACACATTGGATTACCTTTTGCTGTTTGGCTTTCTATGCAAAAGTGGGATGAAGATGGAAGATGGATAAAATATAGAAACTTTTTATTAATATTCATCTCACTTACAGCCTTTTCGATAATTTATCTTGGAATTCATTGGCTAGTTGATATTATTGGAGGAATGGTAATTGCAATTTTAGCAGTTAGAATGACTGAAAGAACTCATGGAAGAATATGGAATATTCTGGACGAAAGACGATTCTCTTTCCGTTTAGCGAGAGCATTGGATAATCCAAAAAGATCTTTCTCAGAATCATTAGATGGATTAGACTCTGTTATTGAGCCATTTAGAGAGCCAGGAAAGAAACAAACCAGTCTTTTCATAGCAGTACTCCTGCTTTCTACAGGTAGTGTTTTATTATGGGATGCTACACATCAACATTTTCCTATTGAAGGTTCAGAGTGGCCCACCTCTACTTCTGGAAAAGGAGGGTGGCTTGTAACAATTGAAGAATTACCCGATGAGACTATTTCTATTAATACATGGAATACTACGACTCTAAAAAATTATTCCGTTACTACCAAGCCTTGGAGTATGTTGCCAGATGTAGTGACATCGGATGAGGGATTTGCTTTGTTCACTGAAGATAGGATTGACTACTTTGAATTCAATGATGATTTTGAAATATTACAACCTCTATTCAGATATTACCCTGAAAATAGCATAGTCGATGTTTCTTTAGGTTCTAATTCAGATGGATTTGTTATAGTAATCTCTCACGATTCTTTTTTGACTTTATTGGATATAGATGGCCCATTTCTCTCGCCCCCTGTAAATGGTCCATTCAATGCCGTAACAGCCTCAGAAAATTTAATCGCTTGGTCTTCAAACTCTACTGAAAACCTTTTAGTTAATATTACTTCTTTTGACTCTCAATTAAAGTCAAATATTGAAATCAATCCAAGAGATTCTCTTTCTGACACTACTTTATTGTCCGAGGATATAAAGATAGATTATTTGAATTCAACAATTAAAGAGTTGATATTGGATGGTAAATGGTTGATAGCACTAGTTGATTTAGGATATATGGATAGACTTGTATTAGTGGATATTTTCTCTGGTAATCAAAGTGTTTTGGGAGATCCATTATGGCATTCCTCTTCTCCTAGCATCTATGGTAACAACGTCGCCTTCCTACAAATATCTTCTTGGAATCCTACTTTGTTAAATCAAATACCTTCTGAACCAAATGATGTTTGGTTATATGATACTGTAACAAATCAATCATCACGTTTAACCTATGATGACATAAATCAAATTCAGCCACATGCCTTGGAAGAGAGTATTGCATGGACGGATATAAAGGACAATGGCGACTTAGAAGTTATCGTATATCCACTAGAAGAAATTTTCCGCCCTTATTCATCAGTTTTAATTCAGTCCGCTATTCTGATGTTAATTCCTTTGACATTTGTCTGGGCATCTCAATCGGCAAGAGAACAAGATTCGTGATTACTCTGCAAGTCTAAACATTTCATCAAGACTTATTCTAGCTTTATCTATGATATCTTGGTCTATTTGAATAATTTGTTCCGGTTTAGGATACTTTAATGCTTGTAATATATCTTCTAATTGGGTCTTTTTCATATGTTTGCACATCACGCAAGCACCAATAAGATTCAATTCATTATCTGATTCTGCCATAATTCGTTCAGCAGTACCACATTCAGTAATGAGCATGATATCCTTTTTCCCATTTGCAGATAATTCTAATGCATTTTTTATTAATTTTTCACTACTTCCAATTATATCGCTTTCTTCTAAAACATCCGAATCACATTCAGGATGACTCAAAACTGTTAATTCAATACCTTGTATACTCATCCTTTTTCTCCATGATTTTATTTTCTCTCCCGTAAAAACTGCGTGCACTTCACATTCTCCATCATATATGATAACTTCTTTCTTTCCTTTAAGTGATTTTTGTAGATGTTTGCCCATAAATTTGTCAGGTACAAAAATTAACTTATTGCCCGGTAATTTTTCACAAATAGACAAATAATTACTACTTGTAACGCATACGTCACACTCTGCCTTTACTTCTGCAGTGGTGTTGATGTAACATGCAACGGGAATTCCTGGATATTTTTGTTTCAGATTTCTTACGTCTTGTCCATTGATACCATCACTTAGCGAACATCCAGCGTCTGGAGAAGGATGTAAAACTGTTTTATGAGGACTGACAATCTTTGCTGTTTCCGCCATAAACCTGACACTCGAAAATAAAATTGTTTGTTGAGGAGCATCTCTTGCTGCTTTAGATAATGAATAACTATCCGAAACTTCATCAGCTACTCCATAAATGATATCAGGGGTTTGATATGTATGTGCTATTATGAAAACATCTTTCTCTTTCTTTAAATTATTAATTTCTAATGTCATTGGGGCTATAGTTTTACACATTTCGATATCCCATCTTTCTTTTTGCTGGATAACATCGCTTAAGCGCTCTGCTTCTAATTGAATATCTGCCTCAGAATAAATTTTTGGAGTAATAATGCCTTTTTGTTGAGGCAGCTTGGGCATCTCCATGGTCATCTTCTTCAAACCCTCCTCGAATGAAACCGCTTTCAAGGTATGTCATCTCCCGTGAGCATGGAAGCCGCCGATATTCCGATGTGGATAGTGGATAAAGTAGTCCATCAAGGTGCTGAAGCAACTGTTACTTCAGGATCTTGGATGGGAAAATCTGCAGTATTGAAGATGAGAAGACCCAGAGGGTATAGGACTCCTCATTTAGATCGTAAGCTGACACGTCAGAGATTGACTGTAGAAGCCAGGGCATTAGGTCGACTTCAATATCATGAACTATCTGCTCCTTCCATAATCGATTTAGACCTAGAACAGGGATGGATTTTAATGTCCAAAATTGAAGGAATCACTTTATTTGATTATCTAAACAATAAAAATAATCTAGTATCAGAAAAAATTAAGTCATTTGGAGTAATTATTAGAAAATTGCATGAAATTGGAATATCTCATGGTGATTTAACAACTCATAATGTTCTAATTGATAGTGAGGGTAATTTATCATTAATTGATTTTGGATTAGCTAAAATATTTCCAGAAGTTGAACATTTAGGTCTGGATTTACAAGTCTTGAATGAATGCCTTACAGCGAGCCATTCAGAATATGAAAATGCGGTTGAAGATATGGTTGCAGGATATCTTTCTGCAGATTCGGAAAAAGAAGATTTAATTTCTGCACCTGAAGTAATTTCCCGCTTCAATGAGATTAGAGGCAGAGTACGTTATCATGCATAGGTGAAATTATGAAGATTTTGTTCGCAACAAGTAATCAAAATAAGATACAGGAAGCTCATGCCCTTCTTAGTGAATTAGGTCATTCAGTTGAGGAACTAAGAATAAATGGTAATTTACCTGATTTTATTGAGCCACAATCATCCGACTTGAGAGAAGTAGCAAATTCAAAAATAAAGCAAGCAATATCATTAATCAAAGATACAGAGTTAGAAGATTATGCAATAATGGTTGAAGACTCTGGTTTATTTATTGACGCGCTTCATGGTTTCCCTGGTGTTTTTTCATCATTTGTGTATGATTCCATTGGACTAGATGGAATTCTAGCATTATTAGAAAAATCTACTAATCGTAGTGCAGAATATCGTACAGTAACAATATTACAATGGAAAAATAAAATTTGGGAATCTTCAGGAGTATGCAAAGGAACAATTTCGGTTGAAAAATTAGGTAAAGAAGGCTTCGGTTATGATCCAATATTCATCCCTTTACAAGGAAACGGTTCGACTTTTTCACAAATGAGTATTCAACAAAAAACCCTTATCTCACATCGAACCTTTTCACTTAAGGGGCTACTAGATTCACTAAAACTTCCGTCAAAGTGAATAGTTAGGGGCTCTTGTCTCAACTCGGAATTACTATGCCGTCGATGATGAAGTTGGTTATGTCATTGTCATTATTGCTTGGAATTCCAATATATTTGATTTATATTGTTAAGGAAGGATTAGAATTTCAAATAGCAGGTGGCATTATTCTTTTATCCTTGACATCTCTATTATTATTTTCAGGACCTTCTCCGATTAAGCCTATTTTAAGTCAACAAAAATATTTAGAAAACAATAGTAACGAACCAGTCAATGATATCGAATTACCTCCACCAGTTTTAGAAAAAGAGGACGCAAACTATCGTCGTGAACAAAAAATAAAACGTAGTCGTGGAAGAAATGTTCCCGATGAAGATTTTGAATCAGATACTTTAGAAGATGAGGAATTGCCTCAACTAGTCGAGGAAAAGGAATATTCAAATGATATCAAAATAGCAATGCCATATGTTGCTTCCATAGATCCTCAATCGGAGATGGAATCCGAGATTGATATTTTCATTAGTCAAAAGAGATTGAGGAGAGAAGAATTGAAGAAAAAAATAACTATAGAAAGAAGGATGGAATTAGCCAAAAGAAAAGCCTCCAAAGTGAGTAATTGGGCAGAAGCAGAAGATGGTGAGAATATATCCAAATTACTCAAAGATCCAAATCATGGATTGACAATTTTATTAGAATCAGAAGAGGTAGATAGCACAATTCCTCATGGTATATCTTATGTCAGAATAGATCAACACCGCGTACTCAAAGTAAGAATACCCTTACACATCCCAAATAAAAAAATAGAAGATGTCATACCTCCATTGCCCGAACTTCCCGGACTTCCTCCATTGCCCGAACTTCCCGGGCTTCCTCCATTACCTGAACTGCCCGGACTTCCTCCTCTCCCAACCCCACCTCCAGTAAAATATAGTGAAGATTGATTCCTTTCATACGTACGTTGAAGGGTCATAGTGTATTCCGTAGTATATGGAAGAAGTATTGTTAGTTGATGATATACCTGTCGAGGAAGCAAGTCCAAAAGGAGGACTAATCACCATTTGGACTCTTAATCGGCCAAATAAGCTAAATGCTCTTAATAATAAGATTCATGAGGAAATAAAGAAGCAATGCATTAGGGCTGAATCAGATGATAATGTCAGAGTTATTATTATCCGAGGAGCACCTCCTCTTCCGATTGAAGAAGGCCAAAAAGGTAAACCCCCTTCCTTTGCCGCTGGAGCAGATATTTCAGAATTTGAAAATAAAAACTCTGATGATGTTAGACCATTTTTCGAAGATAATGCATGGGAAGCAGTTTGGAATCTCTCTAAGCCCACTATCGCAATGGTTGATGGTTTTGCACTTGGAGGGGGAACGGAATTAGCACTCTCTTGTGATATAAGATTCGCTTCAGAAAGATCTAATTTCGGTCAACCCGAAATCAATCTTGGTTTGATACCCGGAGGAGGAGGAACTCAGAGATTATGTAGATTATTGGGTTATGGCAAGGCTATGGAAGTAATACTGAGTGGAAATATGATAGGAGCAGAAGAAGCTTTGAGGATAGGACTAATTAATGCAGTTCATAAATCTGAAGATTTAGAAAACTCGACTATATCATTTGCAAAGAAAATAGCAAAAAAATCTCCTCATACTATAAAGGTAGCAAAGAGAACAATAAGGGCTTCTCTAGACTTACCTTTTTCTGAAGGCATACTAACTGAAAGATCAGAATTTGTTGCATTATTTGATACTGAAGATAAAGAAATTGGAGTAAAAGCATTTTTACAAAGAAAAGACGCCTTATGGCTTGGAAAATAATCAATAAATATCCTACCTCTGAATTGATTTTATTTCTAAAAATTCTTCAAGTCCATGAACACCTAGTTCTCGGCCATTCCCTGATGCCTTAAATCCACCAAAGGGGGCACTAACATTAAAGAAACCTCCGTTAATACTAATTTGACCAGTTCTCATGTTTCTTGCAAATTTAATCGCTCTTTCTTTATCTTTCGACCAAACTCCTCCGGATAGTCCATAAATAGAATCGTTTGCTAATTCCAAAGCCTCTCTTTCTTCTTCATATGTAGTAATTACAAGAACTGGTCCAAAAATCTCTTCTTTCCAAATTGTCATTTCTGGAGTAACATCTTTGAAAACTGTAGGTTTTACGAAAAAACCCTTTGTTAATTTATCTGGCATACCAAGCCCTCCAGACAACAAAGTAGCTCCCTCGTCTATCCCTTTCTGTATATAATTCACTACACTAATTCTTTGTTTCTCACTAACCATTGGCCCACAACGTGTTTCTTCATCCAAAGGATCGCCGACTTTGTATTCCTCATTTCTTTTGGTAACTACTCTACAAACTTCTTCTTCCATGCTCTTTGGTATAATCAATCTTGTAAGAGCAGAACAAGTTTGGCCACTATTTTGGTGACAAGCTTGTATGGCTTTCTTACCAACNAAAANTGGATCTGCATCATCNAANGCAACATTTGCACTTTTTCCTCCTAATTCTAAAGTNACTCTCTTTACAGTATCGGCAGCAGCATGNCTAACAGCNATACCTGCTCCAGTAGANCCGGTAAAAGATACCATATCTATATCAGAATGTGCGGATAGATATTCTCCAATTTCAGATCCGTGGCCTGTTACTAGATTGAATACTCCTTTAGGAAGACCAATTTCATCAAGTATTTCGGCAAGAATAAATGCACTNAATGGGGCTTCTTTTGAGGGTTTTAATATCATTGTACAGCCGGCAGCTATTGCAGGAGCAACCTTGCCAATTATCTGATGCAATGGGAAATTCCAAGGAGTTATAAAAGCACAAACACCAATTGCTTCTTTTACAATTAATGAATTTCTAACCTCTTCTTCCCATTCAAATGTTTCTAATATTTTAGCATATGAACGTGCTACTACTCTCGGAGTTCCAACCATGGCTGTACGCGAATAACCAATTGGAGTCCCTACTTCTGAAGTTATTATTTGGGCTATTTCTTCACTACGATCTTTTAGTGATGCCGATAATGAATTTAAAATTTCTATTCTATCTCCAATTTCACTTCTTGACCAATTAGTAAAAGCTTCCTTTGCAGATTTGATAGCATAATCTATATCTTCTAGATTACCTACTGGTATAGTTCCAATAATTTCTTCAGTTGATGGATTAATAACATTAATTTTCTCAGTACCTTTTGCCTTTATCCATTTTCCATTGATATACATTTCTTCGCGGTCATGCATGGTACTTCGAAAACGTTACATCTTATCATATTCATGCATTTGAAATAGAAAACACCTTTCGCTAGACCATGATTTTAACAGTTGACAGACATGTAGAAGGAGTTGCTTTGGTAACTCTTTCGTCCGAAGCAGCAAAGAATACTTTCACTAGTTCTAATTTTGATATTTTCAAAAAAACTATTGAAAATCTCATGGATGATGTCACATGCTTGTCAATCATATTGACCGGGAATGGGAAATTCTTTAGTGCAGGTGGACCAATTAATGAATTTGCTGACGCAATCGACTCCGGAGAAATAAGCCAAATGATAGGAGAAATGACTGAATCTTTACATTCCTTATTAATTAAAATACGTACCTCTCCTACAGTTTTTATCGCTGCAATAAATGGTGCTGCTGCAGGTGGAGGGCTAGGACTAGCACTAGCCATGGATTATAGAATTGCATCAACTAAAGCTAAGTTCGCTGCATCCTTTTTCTCTTTGGGATTATCTCCAGATGGAGGGACAACTTGGCTTCTTCCTAGATTGGTTGGAACTCAGAAAGCGAAAAAATTCTTTTTCAATAATGAAATATGGAATAGCCAATTAGCATTAGATAATGGCGCAATAGATGAGATTTGTCATGAAGAAGATCTAATATCTAGATCCTTNGAAATAGCCAAAGAATGGGGTAAATGGGCCTTTCTNAGTCGTCGTTCTACTAAGCAGTTACTGGATGCTTCAACCTCGACCTTTTTTGAAACCCAATTAGAATTCGAACGAGCTCTCATATTGTCCGCTTCTCTAACAGATGATTTTGCTGAAGGAGTTTCTGCCTTTATGGAAAAAAGAGAACCTAATTTTATTCACATAGAGGAGGAATAATACTCTGTCCACAAGACTAATTATCATGAGACACGCAAAAAGTAGTTGGGCAGATTCAAATCTTAACGACCACGATCGTCCNCTTAATCAAAGAGGTCGAAAAGATTCACCTAGAATTTATCAAGCACTTTTGGAATTGGACTGGTTACCAGATACCGTATATCTGAGTAGTTCAAAGCGTACTTGTGAGACTTTATCGCTAATGAATATGGATCCGGATAAAGTAAAAATTGAAATCAAACCTTCTATTTATCATGCGCCATTAGAAGAATTAATCATACTTTTAGAGTATATAGAAAATAATGAAACAACAATGTTTTTGGGCCATAATCCCGGTTCGGAGTTATTACTAAATCATTTAATTGGAGAATGGCATCGCATGCCGACTGCCTCCGTTGCATTATTAGTTAAAGAAGATAATTCTTGGAAATTAGAAAATATTCTGAGACCCAAAGAATTATTATAATCATAATTTGGACAATATATCAACCTGCGCAAGTGCTGATCTAACAAGAAAAAATGCAACAACTGAGCCGAAAGTAAATGATAGTCCAATATATAAATGAGTTTCAAACATTAGGATTGCTATGCCGATTAGTGACATATAAGATACTGTTTGACAAATTAGAGATATTCTTAATAGCATTCTATATTCTATCTCATGCACATTAGTAGAATCTTGAATATATGAATTTATCAAGAAAAAAACCGCTTGAAAAGGTAAAGCAACAGCCAGCAGAGATAAACAGGCTACAGTAATTAATCCTGGATCTTCAGGATCCAACTCCAATCCTCTGAATAATAAGTTACCTGTATTCAAACCGATTATTGCAGCATGAATTGCCCATGCCCTATCGACGGGACTTTCATCCTGCTTCTGGCTAGGTCCCATGGTATATTGATTTTTTTTTGATTGTTGAATGTTACGCCAAAAATTATCTTTTATTTATCTTTTTATGATGATATTATCTTTTTCATTTTTTAATTATCAATATTATATAGATGTAAATATTTTCTCCTTACTTTGATTATTTTTGGAGAAATAATCATGGCACAATAAGGTTGTGATGGGTTTCTTTCATAGTAGTCATGATGGTACTTCTCAGCAACATAGAATTTCATTNTTGGAACAATTTCTGTAACAATATCATTATCATAGTAGTCATTAAAATCCTCAGTAACTGAATCTATGATATTTTTTTCTTTTTCATTACTATAAAATACAATACTTCTGTATTGTGGGCCAACATCGTTACCTTGCCGATTTAATTGAGTTGGATCATGGGATGTAAAAAAAACTTCTAAAATTGTCTTCAAATTAATAATTTTTGGATTATAAGTCACTTTTACTACTTCTGCATGACCAGTTTTTTTTCCACATACCTGCTCATAAGTTGGATTTTCTGAATGGCCTCCACAATATCCAGGTAATACTTCTAAAACTCCTTTCAGGCCATTCATGACTCCCTCNGTACACCAAAAGCANCCTCCTCCAATGATTACATCTTCCATACTCATCATCTTCTGTAATTAGGTGCTTCTCTAGTTATTTCTACATCATGTACATGACTTTCAGATAAGCCTGCATTTGTAATTTTGACAAAATCACTTTTCTCTTTCATATTTTTAATATTTGAATTACCTGTATATCCCATGGAAGATCTCAAACCTCCTACTAATTGATAAATTACATTCTCTACTGGGCCTCTTGCAGGTACTCTTCCTTCAATTCCTTCTGGGACGTACTTTTTGGTATCTCCTTGTTCTGACTGGAAATATCTCTCATGAGAACCCTCACTCATAGCCCCTACAGAACCCATTCCTCGATAGACTTTGTAAGATCTACCTTGATAGAGTATATTTTCTCCCGGAGACTCATCAGTTCCTGCGAGTATTGAACCAGCCATCACACAATCGGCACCTGCGGCTATGGCTTTTGCTATATCTCCGCTATATTTTATTCCACCATCTGCAATCACTGGAATGCCATTTTCTCTACAAATATTAAACGTATTCATTATTGCAGTTAACTGGGGAACTCCCACTCCAGAAACAATCCTTGTTGTACATATCGAACCTGGTCCTATGCCAACTTTTATTGCATCTGCACCGGCATTTATCAAAGCTGAAGCAGCATCACCAGTTGCAACATTACCTGCAATAACTTCAATATCTTCATTTATTTTTTTAATATTACTTACAGTTTCTAAAACTCCATGTGAATGTCCGTGGGCAGTATCTACCACAATTACATCCGCGCCTGCAGCAAATAAGGCAGCAGCTCTTTCTAATCCCTTTTCACCAGTCCCTGTTGCGCCGGCAACTCGTAATCTGCCTCTTTCATCCCTACATGAGTTAGGATTCTCCCTATTCATTTGAATGTCTCTGACTGTAATCATTCCAGCACAATTACCATCTTCATCAATTACAATTAATTTTTCAATACGATTCTTATGAAGTATCTTTTGAGCTTCTTTTACATCCATTCCTTTGGGGACAGTTACTAATTCCTTCGTCATCATTTCCGAGACTTTTGTCATTTCATCTTCAACAAATCTAATGTCTCTATTTGTTATTAATCCTACTAGTTTACCATTATCATTAAGAACAGGGAAACCTGAGAATCCATATTTGGATTTAATTTTTCTTAATTCACCTATTGTCAGATTTTCCGATATAGTCACGGGGTCAAGAATAAGTCCAGATTCAAATCTTTTTACTTTAATTACTTCATTAACTTGTTCTTCAATAGTTAAATTTCTATGAATGACACCCATTCCTCCTGCTTGAGCCATTGCAATTGCCATTTTTGATTCAGTAACNGTATCCATTGCAGCAGAAATAATTGGTATATTAAGACTAATTTTCTTAGTTAGCTTAGTAGAAATATCGACTTCAGCTGGCAAAACTGCTGATTCTGCAGGAAGTAGTAAAACATCATCAAACGTTAATGCTTCAGGTATGCCGCCTTGCTCCATAGAGATGCCCGTTAACCGTTATACTTGAATAATTCTATCTTTGGTCTACCTTTCATAAATACGTGATATTAAAAACCGATGATTATGCGGAGGAAATTGTCACATATGCCACTAGATTTTGTAATTATAGGTTGGAGGGAATGGATTCGCCTACCTGATTTAGAATCATCTCCTATTAAGGCAAAAACTGATACTGGCGCTTGGTCTAATACTTTACATGCTANAGATGTCAAGATTGAAAATAAAAAAAATACTGAGTTTGTTAAATTTCGATTAAAAGAAAATGGTAGAATATTAAAGAAAAAAATCCAAGGTTGGAGAAATGTTCGAGATACAAGTGGTTTAGAAACATTAAGGCCAGTGATTATGACAAAATTAGAGATATCAGGTAGAGATTATCAGGTTGAAATATGTCTCCAAGATCGTTCAAAAATGAAACATCGAATGATCCTAGGTCGGAATTTTCTTAGAAACGGCTTCATAGTTAATCCATCTAGAGAATACATGCATACTATGATAAGATCTAAGCCAAGAATAATTATCGATGAATAATGTCCTCAGTGTAATTAATATACTAATTAAGTTAGGATTTAAAAATGGTCTATAAAGAGACTCCATATTCAATTCCTGAACCTTCTCCGTGGTGGCTAAGAGGTTTAGCTATTTTTATGTCTATNATGTGTTTTGGTATGGTTTTACAAGCTATTTCAGGGTTAATTACTCCTTTGTATTTGGATTTAATGCCGGAAGATTATTCCGAAATAGAACCCTTTCCAGAAGATGGTTCTCAAGAAGAAATTGATAATTGGACTGAAAATAAAATTTTTTGGTCCCAAACAATTGATTATGTAAATAGTTTAGAAAATATGCTATTTTATTCTGTAATTTATGCTATCATATTATTTTTTATTGGTTTAANTTCTATCCCAGTCTTATGGTCTGGAAATCGTGATTTAGGTTTGAAGATGACTTCAATGTGGTTTGTTATCTACGTAATTAGTCAAGTACATTTAACCTCGATGTTGTATTTAGATGTTGGATTGTATCCTGATTATAATTTTGGATCTGAAGCAGGTGGAACTGCAATTCCAGATTTTATAGAATCTGTAAGCCTACTAGTGAGTGTAGTTCAAATCCTATTTTGTAACACTATCCTTTTTGCATTTTTAGCATTGGTATACTCAAAAACAAAAAAGCAGACTAATTTCGATATTCCTTCCGGATTTCATAATTCTCCCCCGTCTGAAGATTAATGAGTAAGAACTCCTTCGGAATAGATATGGTTGATATAGTACAAGGCATTATGGTAGTAAATACAGAGACAATTCCTGGGAAAGTGATAACTGAAACATATGGAGTAGTCAGTGGTTCGACAGTAAGGGCAAAAAATATCGGNCGTGATATAACTCAAGGACTCAAGAATATTATGGGTGGAGAACTTCATAAATATACTGAATTACTTCAAGAATCACGTACAGAAGCGATGAGCCGACTAGTTTCAGATGCAATGGCAAGAGGAGCTAATGCTGTTGTAAATCTAAGATTTGCCACTTCTGCAGTTACACCCGGGGCTGCTGAATTATTTGCTTATGGTACCGCCGTAAAGGTAGAATAAGTTAAGGCAAGGTTTTCTTATGGCGAAAATTACAGAATATTCTAGGAAAAATTTCTTTTTCCTATCAATATTAATTCTAATTAGTTTAATTAGTTTTTCAGTTGTTGCCCAAGAAGGCAAACCAGNAGATTCTGCTGAATCTCCATTGGCAGTAATATTCCTACTTTGCTTTATGGCGCCTTTTTTTATAATGGCATTATTGGGATTATTCTGGACAATTTTATATCCAATTTTAGTCATATGGGCCTTTTTATTCAGTAGNAAAAAATTAGATGCTATGATTATGGATACTGCTAATAGGGAAGCCCAAACATTTGCACAATTGGGCAAAGATCCTCTTTCTACTTTGGACGGTGGATTCAAGCAAGAAGTAAGTGCCTCTGGAGTCGTTATGGCCGGAGCAGTTTATGGGCCAAGTCATTGGCATCTATTAATCGGTTTTATAAATAATTTATTTGGCGGCTCAGTTGATATTTTCCAGAAGGTAATTTCTGCAGGTAGGGCTGAATCAATGCAGAGGCTTAGAGAAAAAGCCATCGAAGAAGGTTGGGATGAAGTAATAAATGTACGAATAGACACTGCCGTAATGTCTCCTGCAACCACCAAAAAAGGAATAAGAGCTGTTGAAGTTTTTGTATATGGGACTGGTATAAAATATAGTTAATATAATCGCAGTTTTGAAGACCAGTCAGCCTCACGCCTACATATCTGACACGCCCCCTCTGTGGGTTTTGGAGTCGGAGGACTTACGCATGCAGAGCCCAATTACTCAAATAGAACCTCAAATCGCACACCGTTTAGCCAAACAAAGGTATCATCTCGTAGGAGAACATGGCGGAGTTAAAGTATGTCATTGGACTAAACAGAGCCTTACTGCAGACAGATCATGTTACAAAGGTACTTTCTATGGTATTGAAAGTCATGGTTGCATGCAAATGGCTCCTAATGTGGATACATGTAATCTTGCATGTACTTACTGTTGGAGAGAGCCTCATTCTGATAGCCTTAACAAAATAGATGATGACCCCTACGATTTATTTCTTCAATCAGTTCGTGCGCACCGCAGATTATTGACCGGATTTGGAGGCCATCCAAGTGTACCTCGAGAAAAATGGTTAGATGCACAAGACCCCAAACATGTTGCAATTTCTCTCAACGGCGAACCAACTCTGTATTCTAGGTTAAGTGAATTCTTGGAAATTTGTCATAATCATGGAGTTTCTACATTTTTAGTCACTAATGGCAGCCTTCCAAAGGTTATAGAAAATCTTGATACATTACCTACTCAGTTA
Source organism: Methanobacteriota archaeon (assembly GCA_002719615.1). Lineage (GTDB taxonomy): Archaea > Thermoplasmatota > Poseidoniia > Poseidoniales > Thalassarchaeaceae > MGIIb-O3. The sequence continues at coordinate 118,815 of PBHZ01000015.1, read as the reverse complement.
TATGTTAGTGTTGATGCTCCAAATAAAGAGATTTTTGATCGCATATGTAAACCAAAATTTGATACTGGAGCATTCAATAAATTAGAAAAAACCTTACAATTACTGCCTTCATTAGATACAAGGACNGTTTGCCGTCATACCCTGATAAAAAATGAATCATTAGGATACCATGAAGACTATGCAAGGTTAGATAACATTGCAGACCCAATGTTTATTGAAGCTAAAGGATATGTTTACGTTGGTAATAGTCAGAATAATCATACCATTGAAAATATGCCATCACATCCAGAAATATTAGAATTTTCAGATAAATTNGCNTCATTAACGGGACGCGAAGTNCTTTCTGACAGGAGAGAAAGTAGAGTTGCATTGATAGGTAGAGAAATGATACCAGTTGTTTTACCAGAAAAAAAACTTGACTTGCCTAGTGATTTAGGAATCGCCAAACCACAAAATTTCCATTTACCACAGGTTTGATATTATGTTAAAATCATCCAAAAGCATATTTATTGTTTTTTTATTTTTTATTTCTACTTTNAGTGGNTGTNTGGGNGAGNATCAAGTAATCCAAGGGAAAAATAACTCTGAACATTGGTTAAATGACGTTGAAAATCGGTCCGGTCTAATATATATGAATGATGATGTTTTTAGCCGGGTTTCAAAAAATGGAACATACCAAATAGATGATGTCCGTTCAATATTTGTGGANGTCCCAGCAATCACTGCTGCAGATGGAGGGGCTGGTTTAACTGGGGACGCAAAAGTCCATTTGGGATTATGGCTTCCTAAAATAGAAGGCTGTGATATGGACTCATCCGTTCTTCTTGAAGAATGTAAAGTTCCGATAATAGCCGAAATAGGGCCATATTATGATGATGGTGATGTAGATGCATTAACTCCAGCAGATAGACTTGGTCGTTTTCTCATAGAGAACTTTGTACCACACGGATNTGGTGTTGCCCAAGTTTCTGTTTTTGGTACNGGCGAATCAAATCATTGTATGGATTTGATGGGGCTNGATGANCAAAAAGGAATTCATGCTGCAGTNGAGTATCTAGGAAAAGCANCATTTTCCAATGGAGCAGTAGGGATAATTGGAAAATCATATGATGGTTCTACTCCATGGGAGGCTGCTGCAATGGGCTCAGAACACCTAAAAACTATTATTCCTATGTCAGGACTTATTGGTGCACATGATCTTATGTGGCGTAATGGAAGTATGGAAGCCAGAGGTGCAATAATGCATAATGGAGTCTATGGAAGCTTCGGACTTGATGGAAATCTTGAAGATTCACAGAATGCTTGTGAAGGATATCTAGAAGGATATTATGCAGGTCCTGCTGCATATCTATCTGGAGATAATCTGGCGTGGATAGGTAGTGATTATTGGGAAGAAAGAACATTTTTTTCCAGGGCATTAGAAAATTACAATGGCTCAGTATACATCATCCATGGTTTACAAGACTGGAATGTTGATCCTCACATGGCATTCCCANTNCATAATATTCTGATTGATGCAGGTTTCGATGTAAAAGGACTTTATGGACAATGGGGACATGATTATCCGGACAGAATAAGCGGCCATGAATCGTTGTCTAGTGGGAGAGGGCAAGAAGCATTTCCCTATACTTTGAGATGGGATTGGGCAGATGATTTATTAGAATGGTTTGACTATTATTTGAAAGACAAAGGNCCTCAACCGAGACTAATAGCAGAAGTCCAAGATAATATGGGCGGCTGGAGGGTAGAATCAGAATATCCCCCAAAAAACCAAGAATGGTTGTATTATGATATGGATTTTTGTTCTGTAGTTTCAGGTGGAGAGATAGTTACAACCAGCTCATCTTTAACGATAGATTGTCCATTATTCGTCGAAGAAACACGTATTATCGGAACTCCCATATTCCACGTGAAAGTAACCACTCAATTTACCAGTGGCCATATATTTGTCGAAATGGTTCAATCTAGTAATGGGATGCATCTTGGACACGCAGTTATGGATTTACGTTTTCACGCAGGAGGAAAAGAAGGACAAACCCTAATACCTGGCCAAACTGTAACTGCTAAGATGGAGTTTTTTGGAATGGATGTAATTGTACCTGAAAACGATGGAATCCAATTAATTATTTCACAAACAGGAGAAGACTATGTCCCTAGTCCAATTTCAACTACGCCAATTACTTTAATTCTTGATTCTTCTTCCTTTTTAGGGTTATCAACCACGCACAAAAATTGTGATGATTTATTCCTTCCTCCAATGCATGAACCATACACAAACTGTTTAGATTCTGATTTAAATTAAAATTTAATCAATCTCTCTCTTGAAAACAGGAATTGGTTTCATTTTATGTTGATTATTTTTATTCATTTTTAGATAAATATCTATTACTTCTTTTTGTCTGCTTGAATATTTTGGGCTCAATTCTTCTTCTACTTCTTTCATTGCCCATTCTAATTCCTCATATGTTGCCCCTATTTGATCTTCATCAGTTCTACTATCATCCCACAGTCCATCTGTGGGCGCAGCCTCTTGAATGGGTTGAATTATTTTTAGGGATTCTGCCAAAAAATACACCTCGGATTTATAGAGATCAGCAATTGGTAATATATCTACGCCCCCATCTCCATACTTTGTGTAAAAACCAACTCCAAAATCTTCAACTTTATTACCTGTTCCTACAACAATACCATTATTTGATCCCGCTAAAGCATATAAAGTAGTCATTCTAATTCTTGCCCGAGTGTTTGCTATAGCTAATTCTGATGTACCAATTTTGTCAAGTTCAGTATTGAATAAATCATATATGGAAGACAAATTAATCAAATGCCCTTCTACATTATTCCATTTTTCTTCTAACCATTTGATATGTAGTTCTGAAAGATCGAATTGCGATGTTGCTTGGTGAATTGGCATATTGACCACTAAAGTCTTCAATCCAGTTTTTGCACAAAGTGTTGATGTAACTGCAGAATCAATGCCACCTGAGACGCCAACAACTAGGGTAGAAATATTATTTTTCTCTGCATAATTGAGAATCCACTCAGATATTTCATCTCCAAGTTTTCTCCAATTTTCCATTACAAGGCCACCTAATGACATGATACTCCGTATTTCTTTAAGCGCCAATAATTATATGGCCATGGAGTCAAAAATCCAGCAATCAGCATAGGTAGAATCACCCACCATGTTAATTTAGCACCACCAGTCAACACATAGTCCACCAGATTCATTGCGGCTTCCATTGATATCATGGAAATTAATGACATTCCTATAGCGACTCTAAATGCTTCCTTAAGGGCCATTTGAGCNGATAAAATAATCGTTTCAAGTGTAATGGACGTCATTATCCCATTGAACATTGCTAATGCCATAATCATCATTGGCGTCCATTCAAGAGCAATAAGGTAAGGTACAAATTGAAATGCGGCTATAGTTCCAAAATCACCAATACTACAACCAATCAAACACCATTTTGTGTTGTGAGCCGATTTCTTCCAAACTGCACCATCTTTCCAGTGAAAATCTTCACCTTCTCCATCGACAATATATCCTAATGCTTGTATGGAAGATACCATGGTTTCTTTCAAGACATTTTGGTGTTCAATAATAGCAAAACCCGACTCATGTGAAACATCAGCATTCAATACTCCTTCAATAATTTCTAGTGCTTCTTTGACTTTACTTGAGCATCCAGTACAAGTCATTCCATCGACAACAACTCTGATTGTTTCAGCCATATTAGTCTCTAGTTGACCATCCTTATTGAATACTACTAAACCACACCTCTCAATTCTAAAGAGTATATTCAATACGTCGAGTTTGTTCCGGGGCATAGATGGTAGTGCCAAATGCGCCAGGGGAACTTAATCCAGTCGCTCTTGAAACTTCATTAATGGAAATATGGTCTTCCGAAAAAACATTTGAGAAATCAATTGAAAATCGTAGATTAGATAATTCTCCATTTACCTTTCTNGANGGCCCNCCAACNGCGAATGGAAANCCAGGTATNCATCATGTATTNTCAAGACTGTACAAAGATATGGTTTGTAGATGGAAGNCTATGGAAGGCTATNTTGTAGAAAGAAAGGGNGGATGGGATACCCANGGCCTNCCNGTNGAAATCGAAGTTCAAAAGAAATTAGATTTAATGTCCAATGAAGCAATTGAAGAATATGGGATGGAAAAATTTAATCAAAAATGCAAAGAAAGTGTTTGGGAGTATGAAGAAAGTTGGAGAGAAATGACGGAAAGAATGGCATTTTGGGTAGATATGGATAACCCCTATGTTACATTGCATGATGAATACATAGAATCAGCATGGTGGTCACTGAAAAAAATGCATGATAAAGGATTATTGTTTCGTGGCCATAAAGTACTGCCTTATTGCCCTCAAACAGGAACCAGTTATTCTACTCATGAAGTTTCTCAAGGTTACAAAGAAGTTTCCGAACCTGCTGTTTTTGTCAAATTTAAATTATCAGATGNTGACGCTTCTATACTTGCTTGGACTACTACTCCATGGACTCTTCCCGGAAATGTAGGATTAGCAGTTGGCCCCGAAGTCACTTACTGCCGAATTCGAATTACTGAACCACCCTCGAATTCATGGGAAGGAAAAGGGCAAACCAAAGTTGGTGAAGAATTAATACTAGCAAAAGACCTACTTGGAGAAGTTCTTAGGCATCATATGGAAATAATTGATGAATTTCCTGGTTCATATTTAGTGGGTAAATCATATAATCCATTATTTCCCGATGCGATTGAAAGGGGAGACTCAAAATCAGCTTGGACTATTGTACCTGCAGACTTTGTGACTACTACTGACGGTACAGGAGTAGTACATACTGCTGTAATGTACGGAGAGGACGATTACAATCTTGGAATGGAAATGGGTTTTCCTGCACAACATACTGTTGGTATGGATGGTAAATTCGTAGAAGGTACACATCCTTTACTCGATGGACGTTATGTAAAAGACTGTGATTCTGTAATTATAGATATTCTNAGTGATGAAAATAAGTTATATCGAGAACATATCTACACNCANGACTATCCGCATTGTTGGAGAACCGATCATCCACTTTTGTATTATGCCATGGATAGCTGGTTTGTGCGTATGACATCAATAAAAAAGGAAATAATTGAATACAATTCTCAAGTTGAATGGGCGCCTGAATGGACTGGTTCGGGCAGAGTTGGAGAGTGGTTACGAAATCTCAAAGATTGGGCTATAAGTAGAGAACGTTATTGGGGAACTCCAATACCTGTATGGATTTGTGAGAAGTGCAATAATGAACACTGTATTGGTAGTATTGAAGAAATGAATATGCTAAAAACTGCAGATTCTCCCAATCCTAAAGAATTACATCGACCATACGTAGATGACATCAAGTTAAATTGTACAAACGATGAATGTAATGGCGAGATGGTCCGTGAACCCTACGTCATGGACTGTTGGTTTGATTCAGGCTGTGCATTCTTTGCTCAATGGCATTATCCTTTTGAAAACAATGACAAATTCTCAGGTAGTTTTCCTGTTGATTATATTTGCGAGGCGGTAGATCAGACCAGAGGTTGGTTCTACTCTTTATTGGCAGTCTCAACTGCGGTTTTTGATAGTATTTCATACAAAAGGTGNCTATCCTTGGGGCACATTTTAGATAACGAAGGAAAGAAAATGAGTAAATCAAGAGGTAATGTTGTTAATCCTTGGGATCACTTTAACAAGGAAGGGGCAGATGCTATAAGGTGGTATATGGCAACACAAAGTGCACCTTGGAATCCAATGAACTTTGATCCNAATGGAGTTAGAGAAACGTATGGAAAAATGTTCTTGACATTATGGAATGTTCATCGTTTTCATTCTGACTATGCAGCATTAGATGGTTTCGATCCTAACGAAGAACAAGGNCAAATCGACGTAAAGAACAGAAGCCCTCTAGATAGGTGGATATTATCCAGAATCAGTAATGTAGCCGAACTATTTCATGTTAATTTTAATTCTTGGGAATTTCATAAAGCAGGAAGGGAATTAGAAAATTTTGTTGTAAATGATTTATCAAATTGGTATGTTCGTNGATCNCGNAGNCGTCTTTGGGATGAAGTAGACAGTACCGATAAAAGAGCTTGNCAACATACGTTACATGAAGTATTANTNGTNGTATGNCGTCTGATGNCACCAATTTCTCCATTNATGGCAGANAAAATANANCGAGACNTAACCGACTNATCNGTACATCTTGCAGATTGGCCTGTTGGNTCAAAATTAGTTGAACGAAATTTACCACCTAAAGACCATAANCTAGAGCAAAAAATGAAAATTGTAAGAGATTTAGCAGAGACTGGTCGTAGATTAAGAGTGGAAGGCGAAAGACGACAACGTCTGCCCTGTAGAAATGGATGGATAATTGGAGGGCCTGATATTTCAGAATTTTTTGATATTCTTTCTGAAGAATTAAATGTTGAAAATTTAATTAAAGAACATGATATAGATAAATTTCAGAAGATAGTTTTGATGCCGAATAGGAAAATTCTAGGTTCTAAATGCCGTTCAGATCTTCCTGTGGTATTATCTCAATTAGAAGAAGCTGATCCAGACTCTTTATTGTTAGAGATAGAAGCAGGTATAGCCGCTTTAGCCGGTTATGACATAAGTATGGAAGATATAGAAATAAAGCGTGTAGAAAAAGAAGATTATTCAGCATCAACAATTTCTAATGAAGGCTATGATGACGTAACTCTTGTATTGGACATGAGTACTGATGATGATCTATTATCCAAAGGGCTCGCAAGAGATATAATTAGAAGAATCCAGTCAAAAAGAAAAGATCTCAATTTGGACGTTGAAGCTACCATTAAATTATCAGTTTGGATACGAGGTTTGATTTTAAATGATGAAGATTGGATGCATATTCAGAATGAAACAAGAGCAGGTCATGCATCTTTGAATGAAGGCGAAATATCTACTGATGCCGATACTTTCAGTGTAGATAATGTTACTATTTTCTTTAACACTACTTCATAACCATTGTTAAGTTTGGNTAGTTTATGGGAGATGTAATAAAGAAGCTCTATGGAATCTATCATGCCGATGGAGGATTAGTTGGCGAATTAGCATATATTTTTGGTAAATATGCTGGAAATGTACATTGTTCTTTATGTGACATTACTCATAATAAAATAACAATGAAAAAAGAATGGAAATCATTCTCCAAAGAACTTCCAATACCATTTGATTTATTGCATCTTAATGAAAGGTCTGAAGACCTGATTTCAGAATCTGATAATCACACTCCTTGTGTTTTGGCTCAAACAGAAAATAAGACTTTCATTTTGTTATCTCCCGAAGAACTTGAGAACTGTAATAAATCTGTCAATGAATTCAAATCTATTTTAGAAAATAAATTAAAATTGCACTCTGATGGTTAATATCATAATTAAATATACTTGCCATACACATAAGAATATTTTTTATTGTTATTATATTTGATTTTGATATTCCTCTGGTAACAATAACTCTAATCCAAATAAAGGATCTGNATCAGTAGAATCGTGGTAAGCAATAAATGAACCACCATCAGGTAAAATACCCATACTAGCAAAATCAAATCTTATATCTGCACCAGCTCCAGAAGTTGAGTCCAAATCTCCTTGTCCCAGATAAGTTTTCGAATCCGGCACCAAACTATCAGAATAGTCTCTTACATGCCATGCTATGTCTATATCGGGGCCGTCTGAACTTTGATATCTAACATTAAGTACAAATAAGTCATGTACACCATTTGAATGAAATTCCCATTCTTCGATGCCGCTTGCCTGGTTCTGTAAATCATATGTATTATTTCTCCATGTCTCTCCTCCGTCCCATGATACTAAGTGCTGTAAAATATTGGATTCTGATAATACACAATGCAGTGCGCCCGATGAATCAAATGCACAATATTCGGAAGGCAATGATGATCCATTCAGAGTTGTTGCAGACCACCAATTTAGGGCAGTATCTATATACGCGTCTCTCCCATCAACAAAATAATTAGGAAAATAGAGTCCTCCTGATGGAACTGGAAAAGCTCTCATTTCTTTGTGTGGTTTTGTATAATCCCATTCTTCGCCTAACATTTCCGTAGTAAGATCGACTTCTATAGTTTCCAAAGATTCGTCCCTGTCTGGGAAACTAAAGTAATCATAATTTAAACCATCTGTAGATATTTGGCCTCCAATATTTTGTACTTGATGCCAGAAATTTGATATTACAATACTAGCATATTCTCCATTTCCATAGATTCCTCCATTAATTGGTCCTATAACTTCAACTTGCCACGATCTATCATAGAATGGTTCAGGAGTCCTATTAAAGCACCAATTCCATTCCTGGGTATCTGCATCATACAAGAATGCATAGAATTGATCTGCGCCACTCGTACTAGGATAAGGAAACCAACCCATGGAAATCAAATCACCATTAGTGGCTTGTACTATGCTACCTTCTCCCAAACCCTCTTGTCCCGGGACGGTAGGTTTTGGTTCTAAACATCCTATTTGTGAAAATATTCCTGGTATATATTCATTCCATGTATGCCCTCTATCTTCAGACCAAGTTGGATACTCTCCTCCAAAATTAACTATCCACCCCTCTTTTGTACCTGCCAGATAATGTTCACAACAATTTCCACCTTCTTCATTACCAAAAACTGCCCATGAAGAATTTCCCCAGGTTTCATTATTTATCGCACTTCCTATTGCAAAATCTCTCGAATCCTCATGACTACTCGGACTTTCGATATATTTCATTCCCTCATCCCAATCAGTTATNGATTCTTCAGCAGATCCTCCCTCATCTAAACAACCTGCAGAAAAAGTACCAAAAATTATTAAAAAAATAATGACAGTTTCTCTATACAATATCGTAGCCATTAATTCACGGACTCACAGGTTATATATCGCCCTTCTCTATTTAAGTTCCAAATATTAAACCTTCAAGGTTTTTGTTTTACCAAGGTTGGTGCATTAGGTCATAACCTATTTCATCAGAACCAATAGGCAAAATATAGCTAGTAATTGCACCATAATTCACATTGATATCTAAAGGCATTCTAAATCCTATATTTGGTACACACTGATCAAAGGCCATTTCTACTCTAACTGTCATTTCATCAGTAATTATTTCTCCTAGGGCAATATTAGCATCCGCTCCAAGTGTATTTGTATTTTCAATTAGGCGGGCACCAGAATCTACAATCAGCGAGTAATCAACACTAACTTTATCTCCATTCGCACAAACCGTTGATGTACTTACGTCATCGACTAATATCGGAGGCGAACCTGGCCCTAATTCTAAAAATAATACGAGCGAAAAACTCATTACCGATATGGATGATATTTCATCATTAGCCCCTCCTGCAGCAATTATAGAACTCAATGCATGGTTTCCAGCACCGAAGTAAGTTGCCCATGAACCATCGAAACTTTCTCCTTCATACATTACTATGTTACACCCTTCTTCGACTATTATTGATGATGCATCATTATCTGTCGCCCCAAGAGCTTCCATCGCGGCTCTGTCATAATCTCCAACTTCAAAAACCACTGACCAACCACTAAAACCCGAATGTTGGAACAGTTCAGCAGAGCAATCTATTCCTCCTGCAACCCATGCACCAGTAAGTTCCATGCGTTTATTAATGCTATCAGAAATACCGTTTGATACCGAATCTCCCTTTTCTGAAATATCTTCTGCTTGTTTCATAATTACTCCCGTAGAGATAGAAGCAGCAAGAATCAATGCAACGAAAACAATCATCAAACCAATCCCCATTGACCCATCTCTATCATGAGTCTGAAGATTCATAAGACGCCTTGTTGCAATGAGTATTATATCTTATTGTTTATCAATTTAAAAAGCTCTTTATTTTAAGNCATAGACTGAATGGTTCGTGCTAATTCGTCCATTTTAGAAATATCTACCATGTGTCCTTTGTGGTGTTTAATTTTAGTGATTGGCCAAAGACCTTCCTCAAAAATTTTTAGATGTTCTTCTCCAACTGAAAAAGGTACTAAATGGTCTTTTTCCCCATGCATCCAAACCACAGGTCTAGGCCAAATTTTAGAAACTGCAGAAATCAAACCATCTGGATTGATTGTTTTTGTACCAATGAGAACCAATCCTACAATTCTGTCTTGTATGCTATGTTCTAACATCAACGATGCTATCGCACCTCCTTGGGAGAAACCTCCAACTATCAAGGGCCCTTCTGGCATCTCTTTAATCACCCTTTTAACAGAATCTTTNGCTTGTTTCATTGATTTTTCATCTAAAGGATTTGATGGTCCTGAGGGGTCATTAAATTCATCTCTTAACCACCATGCAAAACCTCCTCTTGTAGGGTGAGGGATTATTGCTTCTGGACATAATATCTCCCATCCATCGGGAACTAATTTACTGGCTAAAGGGAGCATTTTATTCGATGAACCAGTCATTCCATGTAGCATTACTAGTGTACCTTGCATCTTTGACCCTCATAATGACCAAGATTGTGTGATGCCACCGGCAAAAATTAATCTTAGCATACTATCTCCTGTCATTGTTGCAGTAAGTGTATATTCTTCTGTTGGATAAGGAATAGTTCCAAGACTCCCTAATTCACTCGAACCAGGTCCATATGCTCTAAATAGGGCAGTCGCAGACAAATGATCTCTGAGGGTTAATGTAATCGAGGATGATCCACTTCCACATTCAGCATCTAAGAAATATATCATTTCATCCCATTCCCCATCGTTTGGGTGGTCATTAACTAAGAAAGAATCTTCAATTTCTAAGTCGGGACCATTACTTTGCCATGTATTGGAATAAAGATCTCCTCCTCTTACAAAGTATACATCTCCAGTATATCCTTCTCCTTTATCTACAAACATCATTTTGAGCTGTTCAATATTTTCTGCATTTATCCATAAAAAAGTTCGGAAAAACTTTATNTCTGAATCATAAGAATAAATCAGTTCTGCTCCATCGGATGATGATGCCTGAATTACGACAATGCTTCCTTCGAGTGAAACCACATTAGCATTCCACTCTATGCCAAATAGTGTATATGTCCAATATTTATTTAATTCCAAAGGAAAGCTTAGTACTGGTTGGGGAATCCCGTTCTCATAAGCACTTAAGTCACTATGAGTCATNCTTCCTAAAAATGGATTATGATTCAAAACCGCGTGCCTCCTAGCCTCAGTTAAACTGGAAATAGATAGCATATATGCTGTCCCATTTTCCTCATTATCTGATGCTACTACTAGTTTTGCAGTATCATCACTATATTCTGGCGTTGAAAAGGTATAGAGCCAATTTTCTCCAATTTCCCATGTTGGGACATCTACGGAATTACTAGTAATTGAAGATTTATTATCGTCAAGAGCCGTACACCCTGAAATTATTGCACCCAAAAATAAACTAGTCATCATTAGTGAAAATAACTTGTCCATGTCCTATGCACACTACCAACAGTCAAGAGTGTAACGGTATTTGGTTTAATCATAAATTATTTAATAATTCAATCAAATAACCTTCTGCATTCAATGCCTCTGTTCCAGCAAGTACTACCGCAACTATTGACATCAATTTAATCAATATATTCAAGGATGGACCCGAAGTATCTTTGAATGGATCNCCTATAGTATCTCCAATCACGGCAGCATCATGGGCGGAATCTCCTTTAGCAGCGCCTGGTATATGATTTTGCTCAATTGCTTTCTTGGCGTTATCCCAAGCACCTCCAGCATTAGCCATGAATAATGCCATTAGTACTCCAGTAACTAGTGATCCTGCTAGAAGTCCTCCAAGAGCATCCCAACCCAGGGCTAATCCAACTACTACTGGTGCTAAAACAGCCACAACACCTGGTCCAACCATCTCTCTTAGAGCAGCTTGTGTTGATATATCTACACATTTTTTCGAATCAGGTTTTACTCCTTCAACGCCATCCAATAGTCCAGGAATTTCTTTGAATTGTCTTCTTATTTCAAGCACCATATCTCCTGCTGCTTTACCTACTGAAGTCATTGTCATTGCTGCAACTACGAATGGCAAACCTCCTCCTATTAAGAGTCCGATTACGACCATTGGATTAGTAAGAGTTAGATCTAAATCACCATCTATCGCTGCTGTGTATGCAGCAAACAAAGCAAGTGCAGTTAATGCTGCTGAACCTATTGCAAATCCTTTACCCACTGCAGCAGTAGTATTTCCTATCGAGTCCAATTCATCAGTAATTGCCCTTACATCATTTCCTAAACCGCTCATCTCAGCAATTCCTCCGGCATTATCTGCTACAGGACCATATGCATCCACAGTCATTGTTACTCCAACTGTCGCTAACATTCCCATTGCAGCCATGGCAATCCCATATAGCCCCATTTCTCCGCCACCATTGAACTCATTAGCACCTAGAATTCCAATAGAAATCAAAATAATCGGTAAGAACGTCGACTTCATTCCTACTGAGAGGCCCGCGATAGCGTTAGTTGCAGGACCTGTTTTTGACATTTCTCCAATATGAGGGATTGCCGTTGTTTTCATTCCAAATACAGGTTCAATACCAGTGTAATATTCTGTTACTAGTCCAATCATTATTCCCACAATACTACCAAGTACTACTGAATGCATTACTCCTAGATCTACATCCATCAAATCTAGAGTGATAGATAGATAACCACCGATCCAAAATAAAGCAGCAGCTATGAATGTTGTATTTCTTAATGCAGCCGCTGGATCAGAACCATTTTTTAGAAACGTCATTGAGAAAACGCCGATGATGGATGCTACGTAACCTATTAGGCCAAGCATAATTGGCATTATTACATAATCAACAGACATATCAGCAGAATTACTTGCAATGATCATTGCAGCAATAATAGAACCAACAAATGATTCAAAAATATCTGCACCCATTCCTGCAACATCTCCAACATTATCTCCGACATTATCTGCTATGACTCCTGGATTTCTTGGATCATCTTCTGGGATTCCGGCTTCTACTTTTCCAACTAAATCAGCACCAACATCTGCTGCTTTTGTATAAATTCCACCTCCGACACGGGCAAATAGTGCTATTGATGANGCACCCATTCCAAATCCAGCAGCAGCCGATAGATTATCTGTGTCAGGGTTAGCTGCATCTAACCAAAATGCAACTAATGAAATACCCAGCAAACCTAAACCTCCAACTGATAGTCCCATGACTGCGCCGCCATTATAAGAAACAGACAATGCACCAGCTTGACCATCATTCTTTGCAGCCATAGCAGTCCTACCATTAGCAGATGTCGCTGCTCTCATACCTGAAAATCCTGCCATCACCGATGCAATCGCACCTGCAAAAAAGGCGATTGCTGTTTCAAGATCATTTAAAATTGAAAGAATTATTCCAACAATTATTACAAAAACAAACAATACTCTGTATTCGGCCTTNAAAAAAGCCATTGCCCCATCTTGAATTTCTTGAGTAATGTCTCCTACTATCTTATTATCAATTTTTACGTCATTTACCTTTTTGTATAGTGTATATGCAATTAGCAAACCTAAAATCCCTGCTGCTGCTGCAAATAATGGTATATTGTCATTCATGGTGTCCACTTCTGAACCGCGGACAAAAGAGTTACTTATAATCAAAATCCTGATATCAAGGAGGTTAATTGTCTATTGAGGAGTATTTTCTAATACGATGCGTGCAAATGAGGAAAGGATACTTTCTCCATCATGTTCTCCTCTGAATGATGCGAACTCTTCCTGTGTAATATGGCCCCATTCAAAAGCACGTTCTATTCTCTTTCTTGCAGCTTCCGGATGGCATTGTATTCCCCATGCTGGCAAAGGATTTCCTAATTCATCATTTACTCTTATGGCAGTAATTGAATTATGTTCGGCCATACCTATATGGTTACAATTATTCGGCATGGTTACTACATGGTCTTGATGTGTATATAGGCCATATATTTGGGAATTAGATTCCAAATGAGATGTCAGTAAAGGATCATTTTCTCCAAATTTAGTTAATTTTAATTCCCATATCCCACTCGATAAAGATTCGGCACGTTTTATTTCACTCCCTAAAGAATGACACAATAGTTGATGCCCAAAGCATATTCCTAAAGTAGGGATACCAGAATTAGCTACCACTCTCATAAGAGTTCCAGCCGGACCCATCCATTTTTCCCAAATACTTACATTCCTTCTCGAACCCGAACAAACTAAAGCATCGATTGATAGTTCTTTTACCCATTTTTTCATTTTTGTATCATCATCAATCATTGGCATTACTATCCTGCGAAAATTGACTTCCTTTGATTCTAATTCAACTACATTATTCTCCCAAAAAGGAAATTCATCATCCCAATAAGGAACATCTTCTGGCTTCAATGGCACATCAACTTCTAGGTCCGTTTTGAGTCCTGATTCGAATGACTGCATTTGAGGGGTCAATAACAAAACTTCAACATCAGTTTTTTCTAATAACGGTCTAATTACCTCTTGATTTCCGCCATGTCCAAATTCCGCTCTTTCAACTAACAAGTCAAGAAGTAGTACTCGAATAGACCCTGCCATGGACACCGTATGAGGGAGTGTTTGAAAGCCTAACCCCTCTTGCATCATACAGGAGGCTCACTAAATGGTAGACAAACAGGTCATTTTAGAGTCTGTAGGCCCTGTTCAGGCTATCTTAGATGCGCATGATGGTGTTGTGAATGTTTTAGATACTACTGATGGAGTCATAATGATATCACTCGAAGGAGGATGTACTGGTTGTTCTGCCACTCCAATGACCGCAATGCAAATATATTATTCTCTGATGAAGTTGGCAGAAGTAAATGATGTTATTTTTGTCAATGGGGAGTTACCGGCGTACATGCGCTCTTTTATTGACGATAAATTAAATTTAGAGCAAGAATAATTTTATTTTTCATCCCTGCGCATCTTCATTATCTGGTGAGGATTAATTTCTCCCTGAACATCTCGTCCCTTGATATTTAAAGAAGCTGTGAGAGCAACAACAATTGCCAGGACAGCTAATGGTCTTGAGGCATTTCTCGATCCCCATAATTCTCCTCCTAGATAGTGTAGTAAAAATAGGAGTAAAGCAGATATTAAGCACATTACCATAATTACTCTTTGAGCAATAATTTCACCGTTTTCACTCCTGGAAAGCGTTCCAATTGATATCCATAAAAGGGTAGAAGCTCCACAAAGGCCAAGTGAAATATTCTCAATCAGATTGACTAAATCCATGCTATGCGCAAAGGATATTAGTTGTTTACATTAGGGGTCTATTTTCGAACAATAGAGGGGCAACATGAAGTTACATGACTTTGCGTTCATATCATGGCTAGTGTTTCTGCATGGCGTTTACCACAATCTAAAAGTGANTCTCCTCCTCATATGACAAAAACACAAATCTCTACTACATTCGAACAAGTGGCTATTTTACTTGAATTAGATGGCGCTAATAGATTTCGAGTTATTGCTTATCAGAATGCAAGTAGAGCTCTCGCCACATTGGAAGAAGATTTACTATCAGTAGTCCAGGAAAATAGAATTACAGAAATAAAGGGAATTGGTAAAGGGATTGGCGGACTTATATCGGAAGCAGTTTTACAAGGCTCTTGGGGTAATCTTGACGAATTATATGCCAAGATACCTCCTGGATTAATTCAGATGACTGGAATACCTAGTTTAGGTCCAAAAAGAGTCAGATTACTTTATGAAGAATTGAAAATTGATTCACTAGAGAAATTAAAATACGCATGTGAAAATAATCAAATAGCATCATTACAAGGTTTTGGACCAAAAAGTCAAGAAAAATATCTTGAAGGAATTAAATTACTTAATAGATATCAGGGACGAAATAGACTAGACATAGGACTTGCTTATGGACGAGCCTTAGAAGAGAAAATATCCAAAATCCCTAATGTGATGAAAGCACAACTTGCTGGAAGCGCCAGAAGAATGCGAGAAACAATTGGTGATTTAGATATAGTTTTAGGGGCTAAACCAGAATATCAAGACGGAATCATCAAAGAAATAATGAATTTTCCAGGAATCGCTGAAGTAAAAGGACAAGGAACATCCAAAATCAGTCTAATATTGGAGGCAGAAATGCTTGCTGAACCAATTGGAAGTAGCGAGATGGACATTGCACTTTCAGAAAACCTATCAGATAGGTCCACAAATTCTACAATAGATGCCCAAATAAGAATTGTCAATCCAGAAACTTTCCCATTTACCTTGGCCTACTTTACTGGCTCGAAAGAGCACAATATACGAATGCGACAACTTGCAATCGATAAAGGTTTGAGGCTAAATGAATTTGGACTTTTTTCGGAGAGCGAAGCAGGTAATAAAACTGGAATGGAAGCTGCTAAGAATACACTTATTTGTAGTGATGAATCAGAAATATACAATAATTTAGGAATGACTTGGATTCCTCCAGAATTACGTGAAGATATGGGAGAAATAGAGGCGGCATCAGAAGGAAATTTACCAAAACTTATCGAAGTAGGCGACTTAAAAGGCGCTTTTCATAATCATACTACCTCATCTGATGGTGCTGCAACTTTAGAGGAAATGGCAAATAAAGCCATAAATCTTGGTTGGGAATATCTAGGAATAGCCGATCATTCTGAATCCCTTAATATCGGAGGAAGGCAAATAGGAATTCCTCGCGATGAAATGATAAATCAATCTAATGAGATTAAAAAATTAAACAAATATTATCAAAATGAGAATATCAATTTCAAATTATTTCATGGTTCGGAATGCGATATACTATCAGATGGTAAATTGGACTATCCTTCAGAAATACGCAATTCTCTATCGCATGTGATTGGCTCTGTTCATGCCCTAGGAAGTTGGAAAAATAGAGATGAATCGACTAATACAGAATTTTTAATTAAAGCAATAGAAGACCCCACATTTACGATATTAGGACACCCTACTGGTAGGATATTACAAGGCAGAGAAGGTTTCCCTGTAGATATGCATGCAATTATTCGTCAAATGGCTGAATTTAACCAAGAAGGCATACTAAAGGCCGTTGAAATTAATGCATCTCCCTACAGACTTGATTTAGACTGGAGATTTTGTAAATATGCCAAAGAATTAGGAGTACCGATTTGTATAAATCCGGATGCTCATGATACTCAAGGACTCAACGATGTTTGGTATGGTGCCAAAATTGCAAGAAAAGGCTGGCTAGAAGATAAAGATGTACTGAATACAAAAACCAAGTCAGAAATCGAAATTCTCTTTGGCAAATAACGAACCTTCATCAAATATCAGTATCAGTCAAAGCCATGGGANTAGCACGCGGACTTGTATTTGTAGGAGTGGCTATATTACCTAGTTTGGTTTTAGGCTTGATTTTTTACATTGCATTAGGGGGTACTACTTCAGATTCAATGGAAGGAGGAGAATTTATGTATGGTCCATGTTATGGAATACCTGCATTATGCCTAATTTTTGCATTTATCTACGGCATTAAAGATGATCAGAGGGAATGAAATGCGTAGAATCGAAAAAGCAGAGAAAATAGGTAAATTGTTGGATAATTTATATCCAGAACAACCCATTCCCTTGGATCATACAGATGAATATACTCTTCTTGTTGCCGTTATGCTTTCTGCACAAACAACCGATAAAAAAGTTAACCAAGTAACGCCAGAGTTATTTCAAATTGCCGACAATCCTGTTAAAATGCATGCTCTNGACGTAGATCAGATTCAAAGTATTATCAGAGAGGTCGGCCTTGCTCCTACTAAGGCTAAAAATTTAAAGAAAATGGCTGAGCAAATTATTGAGAGTGGAGGAGTAATAAAGCCTGAATGGGAATTTCTAGAATCACTTGCAGGAGTTGGCCATAAAACTGCAGGAGTTGTAATGTCACAAGCCTTTGGCTTACCAGCATTTCCTGTGGATACACATATTCACAGATTAGCCAAAAGATGGGGACTTTCAAAAGGTAAATCAGTGAATCAAACAGAACAAGATCTTAAGAAATTATTTCCTAAAGATACTTGGTCTCGAAGGCATTTACAGATAATATTCTTTGGTAGAGAACATTGCCCAGCGTTAAGACATAATCTAAATAATTGTTTAATCTGTTCTTGGGCAGCATCTAAAAAACAAATTATTTTAGAATCGAGAAAGTGAAAATATGGATATTTTTGAGGGTAGAATTTCAGCATCAGCTTTCTCCTCTGGTGAACGAATAGTCGTAGGAGATTGGGAAAAATCCCCTCTTGGAGAATTTACTAATATAATGTGGGCAAGACCGGATGGTAGAAGAATATTGATTTCTCCTTCATCAAAACATGCAAATTACGTTTCTAAAATTTATTCATTTGAAGAAGTAATTATTACCCCATTAAAANTTAAAAGGAATAAAAACAAAATAGAAATAGAATCTGAAAATTTACTAATTTGTTTGGAATGGGGCAGGAGTTTTCCCATACCACTAAAGCGCCCAAGGTGGTTTATTTCAACTATTGAATATTTTTTTGCTAATCTTTTTTTTGGTACTAAGACTTACGGTAAAACAAATGANAATAGAAAAGAATGGTACATGGTAAATAGTTTATCATGGATTAAAAAAGCATCTGCCAAGTATAAACAAAAATCATTTGGGGAATTTTCAAAACTTTCCGATCCTATCGGTTTTGGGTTTAGTGATCCTCCAAACAAACCGTCCTCAGTAAGAGTAATCTCTATGATCGGAAAAAACTAGATTTCATCAGTGATGTATGATACGCATTATCATGAACGAAGTAGTGGAACTATCCATTGGAGACTTAGCGCCGGATTTTGAATGTATTATTACAGATGGAACAAAAATAAATTTATCTGATATTATCAACCAAGGAGAGGGCGTTATTTTGTATTTTTATCCAAGAGACAATACTCCCGGTTGTACTATTGAAGCATGTGATTTTAGAGACAATTTTTCTAGATTCAAAGAAACTGGCTGGAAAGTTATAGGAGTTTCCACAGATTCTGCCAATAGTCATGAAAAATTTGCTAATAAATTTGAATTACCATTTGACTTAGTTGTTGATACAGATTCTCATCTTCATAAATTATATGGAACATGGAGAATGAAAAATATGTATGGAAAAGAATACATGGGATGTTTACGATCCACCTTCGCTATTTCTAAAGATGGATCAATAATTTGGGCAAAATATGGCGTTAAAGCAAAAGGACACGTCGAGAAACTAATGGAAGACTTGGGTGTTGCTTAATGGAAATAGAAGAAAGAAGAGAATTAGTTACAAAATTTTTACAACATTGCATAGTTTATTCCGATGCATCTATAGATCGTAAGGAAAAAAGAGGAGATAGTGCATCAGAAATAGATAAATGGATNGCATANAGGGATTTNATGAAGNTAACATTGAAAGAGGTAAANTCCAAAGAATTAGATTCATGGCTTAATGATGGAGAAGTATCATACGAGCCNGGAGAAAAAAAGTAATTTAAAATTTATTTAATTCTTCACTTAATCCAAGAATGTGTTTACTCGTGTCTACACGCATTTTTGACCCTGGAATCATTATTAAAGTATCCGAATTATTCAAAGCGAATGCCATTAGACCATTATTTTCGGCTAATTGATTAACTTCTCTATTGCATTTCGCAGTTTGACTGGGCATATGTGTCAAATCACCTAAGTCAACTAATATCATATTCCCTTTTGACAACTCCTGGCCCATCCCACTAAGATGTAAACGATGTAATTTATCTGGTTTTAGATATATCACTTTACGATTAGGTTTTGGCATTAGATGTTTAGTTCTTTCAGATACGCGCATGTCAGATAAAATTAGCATACTATTTTTATTTTCAGATTTGGTTTTTTTCCTTGAATCTTTTATCTCTCTAGTCGCATTTGAAGGGTTAGGATTTGGCAATCCCAATAGTCGGAAGAGATTAACCATAATTGAGTGGGAAGCACTACTCCTCAAAGAGTGCTTCGATATCTTCCTCGCTTAGGATATTATTTATTGGCATTTTATCTTCTTCCAGAACATCATAATCAATTCCCTTTGAGGGACTGGAAGTAAAATCTTCAATCTCTTTTCTACTTTCATTTTTTATTTCTTTTTCTTGTGTAATTTTTCCATCAGTTCTATCGAATAATTGATCGATTGACATGATCCCCTCTTCGTCTTTAGATTCTAATTCTCTACTTTCTCGATATCTTTGTGCTAGTACCAATCCAGTTCCACAAACTAAAACAATCAATAGGATTGATGCAGAATTTTGCTTAAACGTTGTTTTGATATCAAAGGGAGATTTTGCGACATCAACTACCATGTATACGGAATTACTTTCAGATTCATCATAAACAGTTAATTTGATATTTTTCTTCCCTTCTGTATCATAAATAACCTGTACCCATCTACCTTCCTTATCTACATCATTTGCTGGATCACCATCATTATCAGAGTCTATTGAAATATCAATATCCCAGTGATATATCATATTTTCAATATCAAATTGAGAGTCAATTGTTCCATTAGCACTAAGTGAAATAATATTGCCCTGAACAGGTTTTTCCTCGTCAGCTGTTGCTACTGCAGTGGGCCTAACATTTCTAACATCTATTTCTATTTCAATACTTGCTGAAGCGCCATCATCGTCAGTAACGTGGAATATAATAAATTCTGGGGCTGCATTAGAATCCTCCCAAGTATATTCCATATAATTGGAATTATAATCACAATCATCATCAGTTAATCCAGATTCATCAGAATCTGTAAGAGGGTCAATATCAAAACATGAATGCAAACTTTCTATGTCATTCAAACTATCGGAAATTCCAACATCAAAAATTAATTTCTCTCCTTCTCCTACAGGAAGCCTTTGATTCAAGGTAACAATTGATGGTTGAATATTAGATATTTCTATGGGAATTATCAACATTTCTTCTCCATTATCAAAAATTAAAGTAGCATTGTCATTATCAACGACCTGTAATGTGGCTAATTGAAGTCCAGTATAATTATAAGTATGGTTTATGACACTTTCACTCCCTTCATGATAATAAATAATATTTGGATTATTTTCAGCATCTGGCATCCAAGAAAATCTCAAATCATCAATATCATTGACGGAATCACTAGCCCATCCACGTATAGTCAATATCTCTCCTTCCTTTGCTGCAAAAACTCCTCTATTATCAGGAATAAGTTTTTGTGTCCCCAAAAAAACCTCTATTTCACCGTCATATGGCGCTATATTGGAGACTTCAATGGTTTTCGATGCAAAAACGGTTTCTCCATCATCATCCGTAGCAGATACTCCAATGACAAACTCTCCTTCAGAATTAGGAGTTATAGTACATTTTAATCCTATTTGTCCTTCTTTACATGATGTATTATTCCATAGAATATCAACAGGAGAATTTGGATTCTGTGTGTCCAAATCAATTCTTTCAGCGATTTCAAATGTTACTTCTGAAAGAACGGGAATGGATTCATAATTTGACTCTAATGTTATTTCAGGCGGTCTATTCAAGACAATGATTGATGTTTGAGTTGTTGATTGATCACTTTCTTCATCAGTAATGATTAGGGATATACTATAATTTCCATCATCATTCCATGACCATTCTAATTCACAATCTTCTTCTAAAATATTATTGAAACCGCCTCCTACGGTTTCTACCTCAAATTCACAAATAAAATCTCCTCCATCTGGTTCTACAGAAGACAATCCGCTAATTACAACCTCTTCTAGTGTATTTATTTCATTAGGAGATGATAATATGGCAGTTGGCAAAGCTCCAATATATAATGAAAATAATCCTTGATTATTCGATTTATTACCATCTTCTGAGATAATCTCTTCCGGATCAATTAAAAATTCAAGATATGCTAGTCCATAAGGCTGAAATTCTGGAACAGTCCAGTTTATTTCAACTCTCGACTCTTCAAGACTATTCAAAGAAGGGACATAGGTAAATGCAGTATTACCATCTGGTGAATCAACTCTTAATTGAGTAGGAGGAGAACTAATCAATCCTTTATTTACAACAGGAACTGAAAAAACTAAAGAATCCCCAGATATTGCATTAAATCCTACACTAGAATCTAAAGTAATTGTGTTATTATCTCTTGTTCTTTCTACTGTTACTCCTTGATTTCTGGCGACTAAGTCAACTTCATGGACATTCAAATCCATGCTAAGAGACAAAACTCCTATTATATTTTGATCAGGAATCCAAGATATCAATCCATGGCTCGCAAAATCACTATCCGAATCTGAACTATCAGAGGTATTTCCAGTATTGAATTCCAAATGACATGTTCCATTTTCATCGGTAATTATTTGTCTAACATCATCTTCTATCTCATACCTAAACTCCATGGTCTGATTGGCAACTGGAGAACCTTGATTAGTTACAGTAATCAAAGCAGAAATATTAGTATTTATGGGAGAAAGTGGATATTCAATGTCTATTTCGATAACTTTTGATCTGGTACTAGGTTGATATGCAGTTAATTCATGAACCGCGACAAAACCAATACTTTCCATAAAAGATGATTTGACATCTCCTTTGATTGCCGGGCAATACCATCTATATCCACTCTCTTCTCCATCACTATTGTATGTAGTGATATTATACGACTGAGAGCAACCTGTGTAACTAACTCCAGAAAATCCTTGAGAAACAACAGACCAGCTGGATGAATTATCATCTTCACTATCTTCAGGAATATCTACATAATTGCTTTCTCCACTGTATTCAGTTTCCTGNTGGTAATCAGACTCCCAATTCTCTCCGACACTCAAAGGAAAATCTAGCCCCTCTAATGCAGGAGAATAGGAATTGGTAACGTTTAATTCAGCAACATCAATATCAACACAAAACCAAAGTATATCTCCGCAGAAGTCAATATCTACTATTGCCGATTGAGAAGTAACTGCCATATCGGAAGCCCTAATTATTTCAGTTGTTGTCATTTCAACTGCAATGTCTCCATTTTGCCCATTAAGATTTACATTGTCAGCACTGTATGATCCTATTGATTCTAATTTATATGTAATTGATGATATATTATCAATCTCGGATGTGTAAATTTCCGTGACTGTCTTTTCTAAAGTCCCATAAAGAGATTCTATATTTGTAGAAACTCCGGATGATGTTATGAAATCTCCCACATCTAGATATCCATCATACATCCAATTATCATTTATTTGCCAGCTCTGTACATCAATAACTCCTGTTCCGGAATCAGTCTCAGTATTATATTGTAATTTTTCATCTAAAATATATTCAGCATCACTCAGTATAATTGTTACAATCGGCGAAAAAAACAATAAAGAAAGTAAAATCGCTTTACGCTGGTCACCGTTCATGGGCCTATGTAGTGGCCATGATGNATAAAAGTTGGTTTTTTACTGATAAAGCAAATCAGCTAATTCATCCTGGATAAATTGTACTGCTTCTAAGATTTCATCCTTATGACGAGCTCCAGTAATAACCATTTTTCCGCTTCCAAATATGAGACAAACTACCTTAGGATAATCAAGTCTGTATATTAAGCCGGGAAACTGTTCCGGTTCATACTCTACTTTGTCAAATGGAAGGTGAAATGTTAGGTTATTCAAATTTAATTTTCTAGGTAAACCAGCTAGTAATTCGCCCTCTTTAACTCCTCTTATTCTTGGATCGTCATCTTTTATTTCTTGATCAGTTGCAGCTCTGAGTGTTCCATCCTCATTGACAATTAACTTACAATTAATATCATCTCTCTCAGCAATCTGATCATAATCTTCGGGATAATAAAGAGAGTAGGTCGCAACCATATTCTGCACTTCTATTTCAACATCTTTAAGATCCCATGTATCAATTCCTGCAGCCTTCAAATCTTCAGTCATTCTCTTAATTCCTGTGTGGATATTATCTTCATTTTTGCCACCTGTACAAACAGCTCTTCCAGAGCGGAACATAAGTATGGCAAGTTTTGGGTCTACGACACGATAAACTACTCCGGGAAATTGTTCGGGCTCATATTCACAATTCAACTGTATGGCAATATCTGGCAAATCTAGTTCTTCGGCAACTCTTGTAGATGCTACTACATTTACAACAGTCAAGCGTTCTTCATCACTAAGCATATCACGCCCCACATAATCTTACTTATAAAGGATATTTTGATTAGTACTTAAATAAAAAATATGTTTTTCTAAAAAGAAATGGTTTAAATCAGTCTAACACCCTTTGAAATTAACTTTGAAATCATTGGTTTACCTCCAGCAATTTCTATTTGTTCTGAAACTCTTTGAGGGTTTCTTGATAATGCAACCATACAACCTCCTCCACCTGCGCCAGTCATTTTAGCGCCAAGTGAGTAAGGCTTAGTTGCTTCAACCAACCTATCCAAAGAATCACTGCTGACGCCCAGTTTTCTTAGTTGCGCATGGCATTCATTCATCGCAATCCCCACATCCTCAAAATTACCTACAGATAAAGCATCCAAGCCTTTGTGAGTAATTTCTCTTATATCTGCCATTATGTTCTTTTTATCTGGATCACGAGATAATAAATCAGCCACATCCGCAACCATCTTTCCTGTAGGGGAACCTTCTCCAGTAAATCCTAATATTAACCAAACATCTTCAACTTTTTCGGGTAACATTGCCTTACATACTGACCAACTTCTTTTACCTTCAGGTGTAACCAATTCTGCATCGAAAACATGNTCTGTACCCGTTAGCTTCTCTCCTGAAACAACAATACAACCACCTAAGGCGCTCGTTGCAGTATCAGTGGGACTCGCACGACCTTCTTGTGCAGCTACTTCAGCAGAATGACCTATTTTTGCTAATTTTATTATATCCAATTCTTCTTGTGGTTTAATCAATTTATGTAATGCAGCACCCATTGCATTAGATAATGCTGCCGAAGATCCTAAGCCAGCAGCAGAAAATAATTGACTTTCTATTTTTATTTTCAATGGTTTTCCTTTGTATCCAAATATATCATNTAAAATATGGGAAATATGAGGATATTTCGAATGATCAAAACTTTTCCCATCAATAATCCAGTTATCAAATTTTTCAATGGAAACATTAACTCCTTGCTCAATGGCAATGGCTACTGCAGGGTGNCCATAAACAACTGCATGTTCTCCAAAAAGTATGCATTTGCCAGGTGCGAATGCTTCAACCATGTGAGTCGCAAGGCGTAGAAGCAGATTATCATTAGGGAATATTGTGTTTNTGTAATTATGAAGCGATTATTTGAAGTCCGATACACTCCACGGTTAGATGTTAGTAACTCTGTCTGAGGAGAATTCAATATGGAACATCCACTTTTAATTGATTATGGACCAGTTCCCGGTTGGATTATATTAATCATTTTAGGAAGTATTTCTTCTGGCTTTTTCTTGTTCCAACTCAATAAAGCAATACGTCTAGTCATGCTTGGGTCTCCTGATGATAGATTCGATTCATGGGCAATAAGAGTAAAAGAGGTTTTAGTTGGTTGGTTAGGGCAAAAAAAAGTTCTCAGAGACAGAGTNGCNGGTACAATGCATGTTCTCATGTTTTGGGGATTCTTAATGTTAGCATCCGATATGCTCGATCTTGCAACTGCAAATTTCTTCTCAGATAATATACTTCCAGAAATATTTAATGGTCCATGGAATGGAATGGTTGAGTTAGGTTATTTTTCTGCATTTATAGGAGCCTCGGCGGCATTAATCAGAAGAGTAGTTTTTACACCCGAGAAACTTAAGGGGAAATCTCAATTGGAAGGTAATTTTATTTTGATTCTAATACTGACTATTACATCAACCTCTTTTATTATTGAATCAAAAGAAAATCCTTCTGCATGGGAGCCTGTTGGAGTTTGGGTAGAAACATTAGGAATGTCTAATTCCTTCGCTATAGCGTCATATTGGGCACATATGATAGCAATTTTCACATTCTTGATATTAATTCCTCTCTCAAAACATATGCATTTAGTAATGGCATTCCCAAATGTATTCTTCCACGATTTAGAGCCAATGGGTAAAATGAGGCCTTTGGCAGTAGATGAAAGTGGAAAAGCCATTTCATTGGATGATTTAGATATCGACTCATTCGGCGTTAGTAGTTATGGACAGTATACTTGGCGCCAACTAATAGACGGGTGGTCATGTACTTCATGTGCAAGATGCCAAGATGTCTGTCCTGCTTATGCTTCTGGAAAAAGCCTTAATCCAATGCAAGTCATTCATGATGTAAGGGACTATGCGAATGAGAATGCACCAATATTACTCAGCGGAGGCCAACCAGAAGAAACTATGATGCAACGTATCACCGAAGACGCAGTTTGGGCATGTACTACTTGTAATGCCTGTGTAGATGTATGTCCGCTATACATAGAACATGTCCCNAAACTTACTGATTTAAGAAGAAATGCAGTTATGGAAACTATGGAGTATCCCGAAGTACTCAATGTAGCGATGGGTAATCTTGAAGCAGCATCAAATCCTTATGGATTCGGAAGTCACGAAAGAGCAGATTGGGCCTCAGATTTGGATGTTAAAGTAGGCCAACCTGCAGAATATATTTACTTTGTAGGCTGTGCTGCAAGTTTCGATGAACGNAACCAGAAAGTTGCTCGAGCAACAATATCTCTGATGAAACAAGCAGGTCTAGATGTAGGAATACTCGGTATGCAAGAAGGTTGCTCTGGAGATCCTGCCAGAAGAGCCGGAAATGAATATTTATTCCAAATGTTAGCGGAAACAAATATTTCAACATTCCAAGAATTAGGAGTAAAGAGAATAGTTGCATCATGCCCTCATTGTTTCCATACATTAGGAAAAGAGTATGGAGATTATGGTGCTGATGAATTAGAAGTATTTCATCATACTGAAATAATGGCTAAATTACAAGATGAAGGAAAATTACCAGAATTAGATAAAAAAGGTAAGAGTATTACATACCATGACCCATGTTATTTAGGTAGGATGGGAGATATTGTCGAAGAGCCAAGAGNAGTTTTAGGAGGCGTGGATGTGGAAGTTGAGAGACATGGCACAGACTCATTCTGTTGTGGCGCTGGAGGAGCCCAAATGTGGATGGAAGAGGACTCCGATAAGAGAGTCAACAAGATAAGGGCTGAAGAAATAGCTGCAACAGGTTGTGATACAGTTGCCATAGGTTGCCCCTTCTGTTCTATTATGGTAAAGGATGGTCTAGATTCTGTTGGTTCGGAGATGGATGTCAAAGATGTAGCTGAATTACTATGGGAACAAATAGTTGCTAAAGATAAAGAAATTAATAAAAGTATTGACATCAAAGCATGAGTAGCATCTTAAACTAATGTCCCTTCCANAAAATATGGAAAGTGAATTTAAATTTTTAAATCAGAGTATGCCTAGACTAACAATAATTGTTGGTTCTTTGCTTATATTGGAAGGAATATTCTTTTATTTCATTACTGGGATGACTAGTTTCACCGCATTAATACCTTCATTTTTCGGCCTACCGTTAGCAACAGTAGGTTACATGGCTCAAATCCAACCAGAAAAAAATCATTTTTGGATGCATATCGCAGTTAGTTTTGGTCTCTTAACATTTCTTGGCGGAGGAATGGCAATAAAAGGAGTAATAGATTCAGACTTCTCTGCATCAACCTTGGCACAATTGATTATGCTTACAGTCGGAGGAATATACACATATTCTTGCGTACAGTCTTTCATTCACACAAGGAAATCAAGAGACTCTCAAAACGCTTAGGATTCAATACTAATTATTGGCTAGAAAATATTAGTTTAGTTTGAATTAATATATGAAGTTGCTAAGAGTATCCCTGCCCCATACGCCAGAATAGTTGCAGTTATTCCTGNTAGCATAGAATTTTCAAAAGACCAACCTTGGCGAAGTAAGTATGGAAGTAAAATAAATAGTAACGTTGAGGGTAAAACAAGCCACAATATACTTTCAGCAAAATCTGCTACCTGAGTAGTGTCTTTGGTGTCTTCATACACCCAAGTCAATGACAATACACTAACTATTGGTATGGAAGTTATCAATGCGCCAAAAATTGCTGTTCTTTTTGCAACCTCACTTGCTATCACTACTATTGCTCCACTAAAAATTCCCCTTGCTACTAAATCAAGCCAATTCATGATATGTGAANAAGTATNAACTAACTCAAGTTTTCCCTTAATTATATCTGAATTTGATTATTTTAATATTTTAAAAAAGTCTTTCTCCATCACACAATTAATTCATTTTAGAGAGAATTTAAGTTTGTAAACATTCCCAGAACAGTATGCATAATGAACTTGATAGGCCGCTTGTGGGAGTCACTTGTGGAATTAGAGAGTCGAGTTTTGCAAAATGGACTATGGATGCAGTAATTTTACCTTCAACATACACTTCAGCGATTGAACGTGCTGGAGGTATTCCTGTACTTATCCCTCCTTCTGATTTTTCTACCTCTATTTTAGATAAGATAAATGCTATTGTTATAGCAGGAGGGCCAGATATAGATCCTTCTGAATATGGTGAAGTGCCATACTCAGCTACAGCTTCATATTATCCCAAACAAGACTCCTCAGAGGGCGCTTTGATAAAAGAGGCTTTAGACAGGGATATGCCAATGTTATGCGTGTGCAGAGGTATGCAACTCCTGTCAATAATCCATGGAGGTAAACTGCATCAACATTTGGACAATACTCCCGGTTTTGAGGGCCATGGAAGTTATGANGGCCAGTCAAGTGAACACATTGTGAATACAGTAGATGGAACGAAAATTTCTTCATTAATGGGTTCTCAAATAATNGTTAACTCNACGCATCACCAAGGNGTTTCTGATGCCGGCTCTTTGATAGTTACTGCATACGCAGATCACGATGGATTGATTGAAGCAGTAGAAAGGCCGGATCTTAAATTCTGTATAGGAGTGCAGTGGCATCCAGAAAGAATTGGCAAGAATCAANATATTTTATACTCTGAATTGATTAAATCAGCGCGAAGTTGATGGTACATAAGTCATGGGAGAGATGAAACAATGGTCTTGAGAATCTATGATACTCGTTCCCGTACGAAAAAAAACTTTATTCCTCTTGTAAAAGATAGAGTCAGTATTTATGTTTGCGGAATCACTCCATATTCTCCCAGTCATCTCGGACACGCTAGACAAGCTATTTCTTTTGATATAATTACAAGATGGTTCAGGAAATTAGGATTTCAAGTTANATATATAACAAATTTCACAGACATAGACGATAAAATAATTAAAGTTGCCTTGGAAGAAAATATAAACTTCAAAGAAGTATCAAAAAGAAANATAGATAATTATTTTGATGTCATGGATAAGTTAAATGTTTTACGTGCCGATGAATATTCCAAAGTAACCGAAACAATACCCGAGATAATAGATATGATTTCAATACTTTTGAATAAAAAACATGCTTATGTTGCTGAAGATGGCGTATATTTTGAGATAGACACTGCACCTGATAAATATGGGCAATTAACTGGACAAACTCTTGATATGGTTAGGTCTGGAGCAGGAGGAAGGGTTGGCCAAACTGGTGGGGGAAAACGAGATCATAGAGATTTTGCTCTTTGGAAAAATGCGAAGAGTGGGGAGCCTTATTGGCCAAGCCCATGGGGAGATGGTAGACCTGGTTGGCATATTGAATGTTCAGCAATGTCTTTGAAACACCTCGGTGAAACTTTTGATATTCATGGAGGTGGAAGGGATTTGATGTTCCCACATCATGAAGCGGAAATATTCCAGTCTGAATGTTGTTTAGATAGAGAAAATGTTGTAAAATATTGGCTTCATAATGGGATGATCAATGTTGATGGCGAAAAAATGAGTAAGTCTACAGGTAATTTTAAAACAATTTCAGAAACCTTTGATTCAGTCAAACCTTTAGCCCTTAGATATGCTTTACTTAATGCACCATATAGACAACCTATCGAATTCAATCAATCTATGTTGGAAGAATCTCAACTGCACTATAATAGATTATTAAATACCTATTTAGAAGCAGTAAATATCGCCGTTCCAGGAGTTTGGAGAAAAAATATTTTCCTAAATTCTGTTACTGAACGTTTTACTCAAGGAATGAATGATGACTTCAACACCAGAATAGCCTTTGTTGAAGTCCAATCAGTTATCAAGAAACTCCAAGAATTAATATCTAATGGAAATAAAGAAGACTCTATTTCTGCCTTCTTGGGTTGGTTGGATGAGTTTGCAGGCGAGGTACTCGGTCTTATTCCAGGGGTTGATGAATTGAACATATTAGCAGCAGAAATAGATAAAAAAAGAAATGAAATATCAGTAGTGGTTGAAGAATTATTAATACAAAGGCAGAAAGCTAGAGAAGAAAAAAACTGGGAATATGCGGATGAAATAAGAGGTAAGTTAAATTCCATGAACGTTATTGTTGAAGATGGCCCTCAAGGACCAAAATGGAAAATCGAAGATTAATTAAGATTCAATATAATCTAAAATCTCAGAATAATTTGGTTCAACTCCTGGATTTTCTGCAATCCAAATATATCCAATTGAACCATCTTCTTCAATTATGAATATGGATCGCTGGCTCGCTGTATAACCAGGTGCCCCAAAATCTTCAATTTCAATCCCAAATGATTTAGTTACTATTCTTTCTACATCACACAGTAAGGGAAATTCGATACCATTTTTTTCAGCAAAGAATTTATTTGCAAAAACATTATCAACAGATATTCCAAATATTATAGCCTTAGAATTAGAAAGTTTCGCCATTGAGTCAGAAAATGTGCACATCTCAGTAGTACAAACTCCAGTAAAGGCGGCCGGATAAAATGCTAGAATTACTCTATTTCCTAGGTGTTCACTGAGTTTTACCATCGATCTGTCGTACGCCATCAAAGTGAAATCGGGCGCTTTATCTCCTACATTAAACATAGTTGTCGCAAATGGTGCCGCATTTCAATTATTTGCAATATATCTTCAATCTAAAATTTATATTTCAATATCAACATATCTTTTATGTCGAAAAAGGACTAAAGATTATCTATAATAATATTAGTGGGAGGGTATGGCTGATGATGCTGTCAACGCACTGTTGCCAGTTGCAGCAGTAGTTCATATCGCACTAGGAGTAATGGCATTAATATTGGTTCAAAGATCTCTCGAAAAAGAGTGGAATGAAAGATACGCTGGCTATATTATTTCTTGGATGATGATAATTCTTGGATTAAAGTATACATTTGCAACAATTATCGATTTAAAAATTGAAGATTTTACAACTCAAGATTACCTAGACGGGGCTTTCGCTGAAATATATTATTCATCACATAAATATGGTGAGAAGGCAATGGAATCAATTTTCCTATGTTTGGCCTGTATTTTACCTTTAGTTTATCCTTATCCAATACTTCAAAAGGATAATGTTTTGAAAGTTACAACAGCAATTATCATCCTTCTAGGGGTAATTATTATTCCTTTAGATATATTTACCGAATTTGCTAATAGGGATATGAAATCAATGATTAACTGGGTATGCTATTTTATTTGGTTACCAATATATCTAAGATTCCTTATTGGCGAAGTAAAATATGATGAAGAAAGAGCAAGAGAAGTTTCAGCTTTAGCTCTATTATTAATTCTAGGACTCAAAGTTCAGTTGTTAATATTCTGGTTACAAAATTTAACAGGACTAAGCAAAATATATCATGCAAGATGGATAGTAGAGGATGGAGTATTTTTGGGTACAGTCTCACAAACCGAGATTAGTACTACTATCTTCACATCTTTCGGAATGACTTTATCAGGTCTGACATTTCTCATATTATTCTTTGGAGAATTATGGCGTGCATACTACAAAGGCATCAATGGATTAACAGTTTCAATGAGTATAATATTTATTATAGGAGTGATATGGTTCTTATTGACAGTTGTAGTTATGGATACTGCTACTTCATGTGTTGAGACCATATGTCAGCAATGGAATCAAACTTTCATAGATTGGTATGCATTTACTTACCAAGTCGCAGTATATCTTCTAGTGCCATTGATATTTATGTTTATACTTCTGAACTACAATATTGTCGATACTGACTCTAAGTACAGTAAATCTATCACAAGAATAATGGTATTATTGCTTTTACTTGTTGCAACTTCAAGTCTCATTGAGATGGTACAGATCGTTCTTCCAATACCTGAGATGGTAACTTCTGCATTATTTGCTGGAGGGGTAGTTCTTTTCATTGGATGGGAAGAGAAAATAATGGATAAAATGATTACAGACAAATCTAACTCCGTAGAAGCCATAGGAACAATATTGAAAATATACAATCCAAATATTGAAAATAAAGAATATTTGGTTTTTTCAATCATAACCGCATCTTTAATTATCTATGGCCTTCTTTTGGCTGTATTATTTGATTCAATGGGTATTCATAATTAGGTGAGAAAATGTCTGAAGAAAAAAAGATAGAAGACTTCACTGGAGATTTAAGGCAGGTTTTTGATGAAATTTTCTCTTTGAGAGAGTCAAACATGATAACTACCATATTTATTACAATATTATTTTTATTAGGTAGTATGCATGCTTTTGATTGGAATAAAAATTATTATGATGATGCTATTTATGCAACTACATCAGAGGATTGGAGAATAGATTTTGAAACAGAAATTCTGACCGCTGAGCACACAGAAGTTTGGCAGGATGAAGAAAATAAAGTAATTGATTTTTTTATGGAAGATTTTCCTATAAGGGATGGCTATTTTTATGGTGCAGTTAATATTACTATTATACCAGAAGCTGATGAAAATACTGACCTTACCGATCCTTTAGTACAATGTGATGCTATTGCGGGAGATATAGAGGTAAACGATTTGACTGCACAATGGGATTATGAAGGAAATAATTTGACTGGTCAAGATAGTAGTTGCGAAGATATTTACCTTTACCTTCAAATTTATCCTGATTATACCGGTAATAATCAATCTTCAAATTCGCCCAATGAATACCAAGCGCTAATGCCTTGGAATTTAGATGGATGGGGAGAAGGAATACTTTCCATTGCTGTAGAACTAGATGTTAACTCTGTTGATCAATTAGGTCCAGTATCGCAGGACGATGATGAAGAGATTACGATTTTAGTTGAAGTTCATACTTTCAGAGCAAAAGCGGTATATAATAATTAAAAAAAAGGAGAAAAAAAAATGACAGAAATATCAAAGAAAAACCCCCAAATATTGTTGATAAAAGGCCCAATAAAAGATGCAGGAGAGACCTCTCTGTTGGAAATAAGAAGTGACTCTGAAGTTGAGATGGAAATACCATGTTCCGAAATCACAGTAAGTGTAGAAAGAAGAATACAAAGAACTATTTTACACGGAGGGGAGGGGGATGATTTGGAGGATCAAGGAGCCGAATCAGCTATTTATAATATTGAAGCACACATAGGAGTAGATGCCTATACCACAGTAATGGGTCTTTTTAGGGGTGGTCAGCCTACAATTGAAGAGCCATTTGAAGGTGGACAAGTCAAAGTTGCATTCAAACACATTCATTACAGTGCAGCTAAAAGATTACTAAAACTCCAATTAATTGAAGATATAATTTAATTATGATCTATAATTAGACTTTTTACGTTTATTTTTAGGTCTTGATCGACTTCTATTTTTACCACTCTCTGATAATTTAGAGTCCTTTTTTGAATCATTTCTATTCTTCTTTCTTCCTTTAATATCGCCACCTCTTCTCTTGGATTTGTTCCCTCCATAAGGACTATGTTTTTGTTTATCTCTAGATGAAAATTTTCGCTTATTTTTGGATATACGATTCCGACCTCTATTTCTGCTCCTTCTACTTTTTCTGTCGCTACGGTCTCCTTTTTCAGGAGATACTAATTCAAATTCATTTTCATTTAGTACTTCTATTTGAGGAAGTGTAAATCTGTATTTTATCCCAACTTCTTTTTGTATTCTTGAATAAATTCTCTCTTTCGACTTAGGAACAAAAGATACTACAGTTCCACTAGTCCCCGCTCTTGCCGTTCTCCCGCCTCTATGTTTGTACGCTTTTCCATTCTCTGGAGGGTCAAAATTAATAACACAATTTATTCCTTCAACATCTATTCCTCTAGAAGCAACATCTGTAGCAATTAATACCATAGTTCTGCCTGTACTGAATTTGCGCATTGCCCGATCTCTTTGATTTTGATTTAATCCTCCG
This sequence comes from Methanobacteriota archaeon, assembly GCA_002719615.1. Classification (GTDB taxonomy): domain Archaea; phylum Thermoplasmatota; class Poseidoniia; order Poseidoniales; family Thalassarchaeaceae; genus MGIIb-O3. Next base: position 84,575 of record PBHZ01000015.1, on the reverse strand, counting down.
TGAATTGGAGTGCATGCAATTCCTTTTTCTATCAAATCTTCTTCTAAACGGTCAACTCCTCTTCTGGTCTTGCAGAAAACTATGCTTCTCCCTGATTTTATGACGATATCTGCAGTAACGTCAACTCTTTTGTGATTCTTTACTTTCCAGAAATAATGCTCCATATTTTCGATACTTACTTCTTCTGGGCCAACTTCGATGGTAATCGGATTATTTTGATATTTTTCTACTATCTCGGCAACTTCGTTATCAAGAGTGGCACTAAATAATGTAGTTTGACGTTCTTTAGAACACATTTCTATTATTCTACAGACCGGTTCCATAAACCCCATATCTGCCATTCTATCTGCCTCATCTAAAACAATAATATTAGCATGTTTTAATGTTAGGGCTTTTCTATCGATTAAATCCAGTAATCTTCCGGGGCATGCAACCAATATTTCTACTCCATCTTCAAGTCCACGTAATTGATTCCTGTAAGAAACTCCTCCATAGACAGATAGTACGTTTATTCCTATCGCTTTAGCTAATGGTTTCAGGACACTGCATATTTGTTCTGCTAACTCCCTTGTGGGAGTTAAAATTAGAGAAGTTGGACTTTTACTTTTGGCTAATTGAGTCCGTGCTAAGAGAGGTAAACCAAAAGCTAGAGTTTTTCCCGATCCGGTAGGTGCTCTACAACAAACATCATGACCAAGTATTGAATCAGGTATAGATTCTCTTTGAACTTCAAAGGGTTCAGATATTCCCTGCTTCTCTAATGCATGCACCAAATCGGGACCGATTCCTAAGTCTGAAAATAGAACCAAGAAGCATCCCTAATCGTTCCCCGCTTCGATATTCTATTTAGCATAGTTAGTATGTTATACACTCTCTATGACACCAATCTTAACTCAAAATAATTCTATATCTTAAAAAATAATTAGTTCTTATTTTACATTGTTCTGATGTCTCGGGCTCCTGCTCCGCCATATCCTGTCCAATCTTCAGGTTTGTTCCCAAGAATTAAATCTATTTCGGCTAAATGATTATCATTCATTCTTTTTGCAACTCCAATACATCCCAGGTTTTCTTCCATCTGTTCTGGTTTGGTTGCTCCCAAGAGAATTGTACTCACATTAGAGTTTTTTAGACACCAAGCTAGGGCTAATTGTGCAGTAGAACACTCAAATTTATCTGCGGCATATTCACTCAATTTCTTAACAATCTCAATTTGTCCTTCTCTTTTTCGATTTTCTAGATCCTCAATCAACCACTCATATCCTTCCTGCGTAGGCCTAGATCCTTTTGGAATGCCATCATTATATTTTCCAGTGAGGAAACCTGAACGAAGTGGAGACCAAATTGTTGTTCCATAATTATAAGGCGGTTTAAAAAGAGGAAAATATTCTTGTTCAAATCGTTGCCTATGAAGCATATTATATTGCGGCTGTTCAAACATTGGAGGTTCCAGACCTTCTGATTTAGCAAACCATATCGCTTCCATTATTTGTGCAGCTGACCATTCCGAAGTACCCCATGAGGTAGCCCAGCCATTTCTTACAGCATCATTCATGGCCCTTACTACTGTAGAAGTTGGAGTCAATGGGTCAGGTCTATGACAGAAAACCATGTCTACATAATCAAGTTGAAGTCGTTCTAAACTGGCATCTAAACCTTCCAATATATGCTTTCTGGATAGTCCAGATTCATTTGCTCCATTCCCTCCCCAAAATATCTTTGTAGTTATTATTAATTCTGACCTTCTCCACTTCTCCGGATCTTGTTCTTTCAGTTCTGATAGTGCGATTCCAAATAGCCTTTCAGCTTCTCCATTTGGATTGCCGTAAGCTTCTGCGTGGTCAAAACAATTTACGCCAGCATCTCTTGCAATTGTCATACATTTTTTTGCCATTTCAATACCTTTTTCTTGTAACAAACTATCCTTAACGCCATAAGTTGCCCAAAAGCCATAAGATAGTACAGAAACCTGTAAACCTGTATTTCCCATCATTCTATAGTACATGCCATCACTCTCCATAATGTAGTTAGACAACTAATGTGTTTCAAGATTGCGGTATAATAATCAGTAAATATATATCGCTTTAAAGTATTTTTCCATGATAATTCTAATAATAATACTGCTTCAGAATACTCATGAAAAGTGAAGANATTTTATCCAAGGCAAATGAAATTAAACCNTGGATTCTCGAAAAGAGAAGAAAAATTCATCGCCATCCTGAATTAATGTATGAGGAATTTGAAACCAGTAAATTAGTTCAAGAAACCTTGAAGGATCTTGAGATACCATTTCAAAAAGATATCGCAATAACTGGTGTTGTTGGAATGATTGGTGATGGAAATGGTCCATGTATCGCATTGAGGGCTGATATGGATGCTTTGCCAATACATGAAGAGGCTAAAGTAGATTTTAAGAGTGAAATCGATGGTAAAATGCATGCATGTGGCCATGATTGTCATACTGCCATGCTTCTTGGTGCAGCAAGAATTCTGAAAGAGCATGAAGATCTCATTNAAGGAACTATAAAATTAATTTTTCAACCTGCTGAGGAAGGTGGGGCAGGTGGGAAAATGATGAGAGATGAAGGGGTATTAAAAAATCCAGATGTTCAACAAATATTTGGACTACATGTGGCAGGGCANCTTCCTACTGGTATGTTAGCATCAAAAGAGGGAACTTTATTGGCTGCTGCGGGCTCATTGAAAATTATAGTAAAAGGAAATGGAGGACATGCCGCTGCACCACATAATACAATAGATCCTATTATAACCGGATCTAAGATTGTGGTTGAATTACAATCAATTATTTCTCGAGAGTTAAATCCATTAGAATCTGGAGTAATTAGTGTTACAATGATGAATGGAGGAGATGCATGGAATGTGATACCTTCCACAATGGAATTACAAGGTACTATTCGTTCACTAACTTTAGAGGGATTATTGACTCTACAAAAAAGAGTGAAGGAAATTTCTGAATCAATAGCTATTGCCAATCGCTGCGAAGCGGAAGTAACTTTTCCCGGGCATGATTATCCTCCAACAGTTAATGATGCAAATTGTTGGGAACTAGGAAAATCAGTCAGTAAGGAAATATTGGGGGAAGACAAAGTAATAGACATGCCTCCGATAATGGGAGGTGAAGATTTTGCCTATTATACTCAGAAGATACCAGGGTGCTTCGCATTCCTTGGAGTAAGTAACCCAGAAATTGATGCAATTTACGATGTACATCATCCTATGTTCAAAGTAGATGAAGATGCATTACCTCTAGGCTCAGCAATACATGTAAATTGTGCATTAAAGTCACTTAGTAATTTATCCTAGATAAATCAATAAAGTAAATATTTTTTAATTTACCAATTTTCAATTTAATTTACATAAATATACCTTCTTCACTAATAATGAAAATAAGGAATAAAACAAATAGGCCGAAAACCAATGGAGTTACCAATAATCCTAATGAAAACCCAGTAGGTCCATTGCTTCTAAGCCCCCATACAATACCAATTATGTAAATTAACGGTAGTATTACACAAATTGAAAATACTGCAATACCCTCTCCTCCTATTTCGAATAAAAATTCTGACATTATTATCATAATTATCGCAATCACCGGGCCAGCAAAAAGTCCGATTGGAAACCAAATGAAATTGTTATATTTTGGATTCGGACTGTTTATCATGTCTATGTCTTCTGAAATTTCCTTTTTTATTGGATTAACTTCACTAATCAAGATAGTTTTTGGTCCATCTTTATGTTTTAGACAATAACCAGAGGTTCTAAATTCNAGTGCATTACAACCATCATAAGCACATTTATTATCTCCCATAGCCAATGACAAATGACCCGCGTCTTAGTTTTTTTCACGTCATTTTGTGTGATTGTTTTTATTGTTGACTCTTGGAGACTCATCATGGCCAATACAGAGTGGGAGTCAGATCATCTTCCATTCGCTATGCCGGAGAGAAGATGGGCTCTAAGGCAAAATTGGATCAATCTAACTTTTTTACATTGGGAAGTCAATCCAGAGAAAATAATGTCATATATTCCAGATGATTTGGAGCTAGATACATTTCAGGGTAAGGCATATGTGGGTACTATTCCATTTATTATGGAAAAGGTAAGGCCTCATTTTTTGCCTTACTTACCATTCATATCTACCTTTCCAGAATTCAATGTTCGTACATATGTTAAGAAAAATGGTAAAGCAGGAGTTTTATTTTTGACCTTGGATGCACAAAGTTATGTTACTTGTGCATATGCACCTAGGGCCTATGGGCTTCCATACAGGTATGCTAAAGCAGATGTCAAAGTATCAGAAGAGAATTATATTTGGCATTCAAAACGTACTTCTAATGATTTAGAATTAAAGGGTAAGTCAAACCCTGTGGGGGATATCAGAAGAGCCAAAAAAAATACTCTAGAATATTTTTTATTTGAAAGATATTGTTTATACGTTTCACATAATGATAAGTTATACATGGCATATACTCAGCATAACCCTTGGGAATATCGTGACGGTGAAGCAAATATTGAAATCAATTCTTTAACAGAATCCTTTNACTTGGGGATTAATAATTATCTTTCTGCTGATCTTGTTCATGTCACAAGGGGCGTAAAAGTAAAAACTTGGGATTTAGAGATTATAAATGGTGATTAGTTTTGAATAATTCTGATATTTTATTGATGGATGGAGATTGTGGTCTTTGTTCTAATGTTGCACTTTTTCTTTACCCTAGATTGGAAAAAAAATCATCATTAAAATTTTTAGCGAATAATTCAGAAGAGGCGAAAACTATTATNGACACACTTTCAAAAAAATATCAAAAGGCAGATACTGTATATTTGGTACGTAATGGTAAAACTTACATTAGATCAGCTGCAGGGATTAGATGTCTTCTTTACATGAAAATTCATTATAGGGTTTTGTTTCCATTTTTTTGGTTAGTCCCATTGCCTCTTAGGGATATAGTATATGCATTTATTTCAAAATATAGGCANCACATATTCAAAACACCTAATGCTTGTATTTTTCCAGATTTAAATTAGTTATTCATAAATTTAAACCCTCTATTAGATAGAACAACCCACTAATTGTGATTCCTCCCATCACAAGATTATGTACCAAAGAATTTTTCATCGATTTCAGCCATTTTTTCCCTATATTGACGCCAATCAATGCTGCCAGTACAAGTATTATAGTCAATTCAAAATATTCTGCCATATTTTCATATCTAAAGAAAAAATATACTGGAACTCGAGTGACATCAACAAATAGAGCAAGCACGCTAGCAGTAGCAGCATAATTCATTTTATCTTTTAACCTTCTAGTAAGAAACATCGCTCTNAGTGCGCCTTGATGACCAGATAATCCGCCCATAAAACCAGAACCAAAACCTCCAATTCTATCATTTGCTTCTGGAATTTTGTAATTAGTCCACTTTTCACTTACAGTCATTAAAGGAAGAACAATCAGAAAAATCCCAATTATAATCAAAAGTGGTTTTTGAGGGACACTATTGTTCATTAAAGATCCAATTAGTGCACCAATTACTAACCATATACCATAATACTTCACTGCATCGATATCGACGTATTCTCGTAATGAGATATACTTTGCAGCATTATGTATTCCATGAACTATTCCTACTACTGCAACTGCTTCATGNGGTGGCATCATCAATAATACAATTGGTGTCATTATCGTAGATAATCCAAATCCGGCTGGAACTGTTAAAGCAGCAGCAAAAATAACTCCAAGAAAAANTAATATTATTTCCATACCATCATTCTTGAATCAGAAGCAAACTCCCTGCAATGTGCAGGGAGTTTCCCTCTTTTTTTCTAGGTCTTAATAAAAAGTTTAAGACATCATAGCAGATGCTTTCTTAGCACCCATCCATGCTACGATACCAAACCCTATTTTGTTAATCATATCAGCAACATTGTATAGTATTGCCATTATTTCCTTACCATCGCTTCCTGCATCGACCATGTCAGTTCCAACTAAGTAGCCTAGTGGGTAAATAACCCATCCGACCAGTATGAAGGTTCTTAGAGCATCTGTGCTCCAAACTAATTCTTCTCTAATCTTACTGTTATCTACTCCTAATCCGTCATATAGTCCGAATGGTAAACCTGTAGCTACCATAATCATAGCCCATCCTACACCACCAAGTATCAAACCTAATGCTTCATTCATTACTCCTGTTTCTCCAAGNTATCCGAATGAAATCATTATCAAAGCACCAACAAAACAAACGCCTGTAAATCCAAGTCCTAACACTTTATTATCAGTAATTGCATCTTTTCCAACAAGTGAAGGGAATTTTAGAGCCATTAGAGGTACTGTAATGATCCAATCCATGTATCTGTAATCGGTACTAACTGCGCCAGTGTCTATGTATACTCCACGCATGTAATAGTAGTGGAATGCGGCTATTCCTACAATCAATGCAGAAATTGTCATTGTAGTTCTAAATTCTGGTGCAACGTTATTTCTTTCACTCATGAAGAAGACGAAAGCAGCACCCATTGAGATNTATCCAATGAAGAAAAGGAAGAAGGTTGCTCTTCCCAATGCATCACCGTCATACTTTACTTCCGGATTGACTGTNGCAGCATTTACTGACTGAACAATCATTAATGCTAAACCAACAATGGTGAGCACTATTACATTCTTTTTTAGGCTAATATTAGACGATATCGTACCGTTCATATCTNAACCCATTAATTAATTATATATAAGTAATTGTATTGATATTAATTTTAGATTTAATATTTATTATTCTTTTTTCAAAACCCATATTTATACGATAACGCATCGACCAGTAAATATGGTAAGAGATATAAGAGTTGATTACAGAGATGGTGGACCAATCGTAATAAGTAACGCGAATAAGCCGTTGAGTATCCTTAAGGATTGGATAAAAGAAGCAGTTGATAGTAATTTAATCGAAGCAAATGCCATGTGCATCTCAACAGTCAATCAGGACGGTAATCCAAGAAGTAGAATGGTTTTANTAAAACANATTACTGANTCTGAAATAGGNTTTTTTACAAATCTCGAGAGCGATAAAGCNGCCGATATTAAAAATAANGAGAATGTTGCTGTTACATTTTTCTGGCCTTCATTGGAAAAACAAGTCAGAATCCTAGGAAAAGCCTCCAAAATATCTAGAGAACAATCTCTAGAGTATCATAATTCCCGTCCAAGACTGAGCCAAATAGCAGCTTATACATCTACTCAGAGTAAAGAATTAGATTCTATAATCAAACTCGATAATGAATTTAGAAAAACTGAAGAAAAATTTGAAAATAAAAAAATACCATTACCAGACCACTGGGGAGGATACAAAATACTTGTTAACTCAGTGGAATATTGGTCTGGAAGACCTAGCAGACTCCACGAAAGAGTATCTCTGAAACTTCAAAATGACAAATGGATTGAAAAACGGTTGTATCCGTGATTAGTTTTCCATCCAAGCTTCTATCTCATTACTGACCAATATCAATGTCGGTGCCCAGAGACCTACAAATATTCCTAAATTCTCATTGTCACCAACAAAATAAACGTATAATGATCCGACAACCGAAAACATACTTGCTATTAATCCAATCTTTGCTATCTGTCCACTCATAATTATCTATCCTTGTACCTATGGAAGAAGTGTTATGATATATATTTTCGTATTCCATCATTAAAAATTATAATTATATAACAAGGTTATTTGAATTGATTATATTCCGAGTTACAATGGCCATAAACCAATTGAGCATTTTTGTTATTGATGAAATTTATAAAATTCCAGAATTAAGTAATTTTGAAATACATAAATTAAAAAATATACCACTAGGTTATTTACGAAAAACCAATAAAACAATGCTTGGATGCTGCCGTTTTAAGAAAAATAGTAGATGGATAAAGAGAAACAAAGGAGGCCAGATAATAGAAAAAGGTAAAGATTTCTGGCCATATGAGAATACATTAGGGCCAGATGATGTAAGGAAAATTGATTTGCATCCAGATTTATTTTCTGAATCACGTTGGGAACGTTTAGCAGCTAGTGTCCTTTATCACGAATACTTGCATGCATTAGGTTTCAGACATTGTCCAACTTTTAGAAAATTAGAATCTTTATGGCCAGATGTAGAAGCACGTTTGGGNACCAGAAAGGTAAAATTAAAATCTCCAATGTATAACCTATGGCTACAAAGAGAAAAAAACATTTGAAACATCTATTTAAGAAAATATTGACCTAATAATTTATTATTATTATTTTATAAAATTAATACTTATTCTATTAATGCCAACTTAAAGAAAGAAACTACTTTATTTTCATAATCTTCTGATTCTCCCCAAATAGCATCTACATGGCCTCTATCTTGCACATACCAGGTAGATACATTCCCTCCTTCTAATTTCATTATTTCTTCAAAATTTTCAGAATGAACAATCGAAACACGAGGATCTTCGATGCCATGTGTTAGAAATACTGGCCTATCTCCTGCATTTGTGGCTGCCTCCATTGGAGAACGAGCATCTAATTCGACACCAACTAACCAACCTCCGACCCTAACTGCAGGGCCAGCAAAAAATTCAGGGTATCCCAATCTCCCTAATTCATTCTTAACTAGTAAAGGAAAATCTAAGACGGCACTATCTAACCACATCGCCCCTATCCCATTCTCTTCTGCAAATGCTATTGCTGCTCCTCCGCCTGCAGAGAAAGCAGACATTCCGACCTCTCCTGGTTGGTATCCTTGTTCTTCTATAAGCCAATCATATGCACCAAGAATATCCTTGTATTCAATCTGTCCAACAGCAAAATAATCATCTACTACTTCACTTTCTCCATAATTTCTAAGGTCGAAAGATAGTGTATTAATCCCTCCTTCCGATAGATATCCTTGCATCAAAAGCATCTCTGGCTTACATTTTCCATTCATTGGCATGCCATGCGTCTGAATGACAACAGGTGCTTCGGGATCAACCTCCACGTACCATCCTGAAAGTGTAATTTCACTATTTCCTCTTGGAGAAAAAGTAACATTTTGATAGGAATCAATTTGATAATTGGTTACATCTAGTGTTTTACGAATTTCTATTCTCTCAGCAGAATCATTCCATGGTTCGAAACTTTCCCAATCATCATCAGTGTTCCATTTATCTGGGGTATTTTCTGACCACATGCCACAGCCAGGATTGACTGAAAGCGACGCAGACGCTACCATATATCCAATTCCTAAATACCCTAAGGGCACTAATAAAACAATTATAATAATCCCTACCTTCAATTTCTTCATATCGAGTGAAATCGTTAATCTCTGTTTCATCCTCTCTCTTCCTCTATTTTTCTTTCCAAAACTGAAACACTGATTATTCTTTCTTTTAAAATTCGATTATTGTATTTTTTTTAATCCCATGGATCTATTCTTATTACATGTTTCAGCATTATCTTTGTCGAACCATCATTATTGGCAGTTATTGCAGCCTGTTTCAGCATCCTTCTAAGCCATCCTAACATCATAAGAGTACGCGATCTTTCCATATTAATTTCCAGTTCTGCTTTTGAACCCTTACTTATTATGTTTTGAAATTCTTCTTGTAAGTGTGCAGCATGATCATAATACACTAATAATAAGTCTTCCAAAGCATCCTCTTCTATTTTCATGCCTGCAATACTACGTACCATTGCTCTGATATTTCCCTTTGTTAAATTAGCTTGCCCTATCTTACTCCCAGACAATTCTATATTTTGACTCAAATTAGGAATATTTGACAACTCTTCTTCTGTATTTTTATTTTGTGAGCCCGTTTCTTTTTCATTAAGAAATATAATTGCAGATTTTAAATGGCGCTCCATAATGGTATTCATTTTATCAGAATCTGCAGAATCTGATGCATAAGATAAAATCATAAGTAGATATTCTTCTAAAGATTCATTTGCAGACACTACGGCAGAACTACCCACTGAATCTAACTTCTGAATATAATCAACCATCAATCCTCTGGTCCTACTGTAACTTAATCTAGTACGTTCTGAATCAGCAAGTGTTTTTCTTTCAGAATCATTCATAATTGTTTCTTTTTCCATATTAATGGTAATTTTTTTTAATTCCAAATTTAGCATTTCTACCAGTGTTTTTTTAACATCTCCAGAAATTCGTTTTTCTATCCCCATCCCTTTAGCAACTTCACTTACATGAGAAGGAGCCCAAGGCTTAGCCATACTAAGTCGAAGTACCATGTTCGTTTAATTGTCTCTAATGGTTTAAATTTATACAATACTCAAATACTCATGTCAAATAATTTTTTTTATTCAGACTGTAAACTGTTTTTTCCTGTACTCATGCCTTTGTCTATCATTTTCTTAATTGCAAAGGCCAGTAGTAAAACTGCACCAAATGCTGCCAAGAACGGAAGTATCAATGCAAATAATGCAAAAAATAGGGCAGCAATGTTTTCTATTGTTGATACTATCGGATTTCCAACTCCGCCAGTCACTACTGTAGAGGCACCTCTGGTCACTACTGTCGCCCCTTGAATGCTGGCCGAAACTCCTCCTCCAGCTATAATGGCCAATGACCATTGTAGCACAGGGCTCATTTCTTCTCCAAGTAACATTGCAGTCATTCCTGTTCCTGCAATTATTGCTGCAGGAGTTGCTATGCTATCTAGTAAATTATCTACCCAAGGGATGTAGTAACCCAATGTTTCGGCTATTACTGCTGCGCCCAGTAAAAATATAGTTATTTCACTTTCAAAAAATTCAAATGAAGTCCCTTCTAAATTAAGATTTAGATTTCCAAATTTAATAACTAATGAAAGAAGAAATGGAGGTAGAAATATTCTAAATCCTGCCGCAGCAGATAAGCCAACGCCCATACAAAGAGCCACTAATGCTTCATACATATTTATTCATTCCAAATAGGGTTTTACAATTAAAATCTTCGATTTTTTGATATAAATTAACTATTGATTTATATACACATGAGTATGGAGATAATGACATGTCAGAAGTTACGCAGGCCAATCAGACAGACTCAAATGAAGGATATGGAACAGGAAATTGGAAAATATTGATGGCGTCAGCAGGTATCGATATGTTCCTAATGAGATTCGCTATTTTGATAGTGAATGTATGCACCGTTTTTATTGCAGTTCCATTTACTACAGTATTTTACTACAATGCATGGTGTCAGAAAGTAACAATTGATGGTAAGAATCTAAAATTCACTGGTACGGCTGGGGGATTCTTTATGACATGGCTCAAAACACTAGCACTTTCAACAGTAACTCTAAGTTTATACTGGTGGTTCAGAGGAAGCAAGAATAAGGCAAGATGGGTCGATTCTAATCTTTCTTGGGCTTAATTTTTTTGATATACTTAGAGATAGAAAAATTATTTTAGTGACTATTAGTGCTAATTTTAAGCATAACCTCATCCAGTAATTTTATAGTTTCCAAAGCATCTTGCTTTGTCACAACCATTGGTGGTTTTATTTTTATAACATTCTTATGAGGGCCATCAATACTTAGTAGTACATTCCGATCTTGCATTTCTTTTACTATTTCTTTAGCCTCTAAAGTCGCTGGCTCTAAGGTTTCTTTGTCCTTGACTAATTCAAAACCAATAAACAACCCTCTTCCTCTGACGTCACCAATCAAAGTATGTTTATCCATTAAATCTAGTAATCCATTAATAAAAATATTACCAACTTCTTTTGCATTTTGAATTAACTTGTCTTCCTCAATAACGTCTAGAACAGATAATCCAATGGCGCATGAAACAGGATTTCCTCCAAATGTAGAGAAAAATTCCATGTCTTCAAAAGATGCTGATATCTCTGGTGTTGTAAAAACAGCAGCCATTGGATGGCCATTGCCTATTGGCTTGCCCATTACTACTATGTCCGGCACGACCCCTTGATCTTCAAATGCCCACATATGAGTTCCCAAACGCCCAAAACCAACTTGCACTTCATCCGCAATACACAAACCTCCTGCTTCACGTACGTATTTGAATGCAGAAGATAAATAATCTTCTGGAAGAGGGACTTGTCCAGCACAAGAAAGCATTGATTCTACGATGAAACCTGCTATCGCGTCAGATTCATTGACTACCATTTTTAATTCTTCAATGTAATCTTCTCCTTTTCTCCTGTATGTATCTGGAATGGGGACTACATGAACCCAAGGCTCAGATTCTCCCTTCCCCCCAGGTCCTCTAAACTTGTATGGACTGAGATCAATTAGTAGCCCTGTATGTCCATGATATGCACCTTCTACAACAATCATATCCCTAGCACCCGTATGGGCTCTTGCAATACGTACTGCTAATTCATTAGCTTCACTCCCTGAATTTACTAAGTATCCTACACTAAGTGAAGATGGAAGAGTAGCTGATAACCTTTCAATATAGTCAGTCAATCCATCGTAAATATATCTAGTGTTAGTATTTAATACTGCCATTTGTCTCTGACCCGCTTTTACTACTTTGGGATTTGAATGGCCGACGTGACAGACATTATTCACCAAATCAAGATATTTTTCTCCTGTAGCGGAATGTAGATATTGCATTTCTCCTTTAATTATGTGAAGGGGATATTCATGTGCTATTGAAAGTGCCTTTCCAACACATTTCTCTCGTCTCTTCAATAACTCCTCTACCGAATTACCTGTGCTCACTTCTTTGATATTCATAGTATTGTATATACTGTATTATAATTTAATATTTTCATCAAAATAATGGGATAATACAAAAAAGATATTTCCCTTAGCAAAATCGAATGGCTTACACAGAAGTCTCACTCGAAGATGCTTTGGAGGTAATCGATTGTACCAATCTCTCAGATATTATTTCCATACAGAAACTCCCCGGTGGCTGGGCAAATTCAAATTATATTTTACAATTAAAGGAGGGAGAGAAAGTTGTATTGAAGATATGGGATGAACAATCTATAGAAGAAGTAGAGTATTTACTTGATATGACATCTTATTTATCGAATAATGGAGTTCCTACTCCCGAACCAATACGTTTCAATAATGGTAAATTATTATTTTTGAAAAACAATTTAGCATGGTCACTACTTCCTTTCACAGAGGGTAATTGGTTAAAGTCAAATCCTTCTTCATTATATTCTCTTGGCCAGACTCAAGCCAATTTACACATGATTAAATCACCACCATGGCTAAAAAAAGATTTTTCGATGGGATATAAATTATTTCAGAAATTATTCAGTATCGCCGAAGAGAAAAATGAGTGGACAGATTTCCTTTATCTACTAAAGAAAGAAAGTACAAAATTAAAAGATAATTTTGGAAAACTTCCCAGAGGAATAATACATGGCGATTTATTTCCTGACAATGTTATAGGAATGAATGATGAAGTCAAATCCCTACTTGATTTTGAAGAAACTTGTAATGGTATTTTGGCTTTTGATTTGGTGATGACTTTTGTTGGTTTTGGATGGGAGAATAATTTACCAGTGGCAAATCATTGGTATTCCCTACTCGACGGCTATCAATCAGTGCGTAAATTAACTGAACAAGAGATTTCGGCTTTACCTGACTTACATAGATTAGCAACACTCTCAATAGCCGCATGGAGATATTGGCAATTCGTTATAAATTTACCAAATACTGAGCATGCGAATAGATATCTAGAAATGACCGATCGTCTAGATAAAGAACTTCCTTTCTAAACCTATTTAGAACTATTTTTATGGTGCTATTCCTTTTTATGTATTTTTGCGGCTACTATCGATATCAGAATAGCACTGTAGAATGGAAGCCCAGGCAATGCATCTTCAGTTTCTATTTCTTCCTCCTCTTCCTCTTCGATATTGACTGGATTTACAATAATAGTTCCTATCATGCCCATTTGTTCATGAGGTTCACAAACATATTCGTATGTTCCATTACTTCCAATTTCAAACTTATATGAATAATCTACATCAGTTTCGGGTTCTCCTGAATCAAATAATCCATTTTCCTCAACTGCGTTATGCCCTAACAACTCGCCACTCCAAAAAAAACGAACTACTTGCCCTTCATTAATGGTTATTTCTGATGGAGAAAATCTAAAATTAGTACTATCAACTGTAACTATTTTCTCTGATTGAAAATTTGAATTATCTTTTTCTAAAAAAGACGCCTCAACTCCAGAAAAAAGAGTCAGGGAAATAAATATTAAAATTGTCACATGCCCGATTTTCATGATAATTCGGTAAGGCCTTATGTTTTCAAATAATGTTTTTTAAATTTGATATAATTAACCATATCCATATCGCAAGTAAAATCCAGCAGGATAATATGAAAGCACGCGCTCTCCATAAAAGTCTGTTATTAGTTAACGTTATTTTTGCATGCCAAATTCTTGATATTACGTACAAAATAGATAAGGTAAAAATAACAACATCTACTTTTTCTAGTGTAATAGATAATATTCCAGCAGCGAAAAATAATACAGGAGCTTCAAAAAGATTTACCAAATGTTGATCTGCCTGTAGTACATATCTTGGCGGCTTTTCTCCCTCAAATGTCTTGAAATATCTCCAATTAAAACCTTCTTTTACAGCCCTCTCTCTTCTCAACCTGGCAACAACGCCTACATAGAATGTTAATAGAACCTGCCCGAATAATGGCAAGAGCATCATTTCTCTATCCATAACTCATCTAGAGGTTCTCGATATTTAAATTACTTATTATTTTGCTCTTTTTCTCTCTCTTAATGCGTAATTCAATAAAAACTCTATTTGGCCGTTGACCGATCTAAATTCGTCTTCTGCCCATTTACGAAGGTTTTCATGTAAATCGGAATCTATTCGTATCAATATTTTTTTCTTATTCATAAATATCTCTCCTTACTCTAAGCAAGTAGATAATACTATTCAATCAGTACAATGTCCCTGTATTTACAACAGGAGTTGTATCAGTTTCTGAACATAGAACTACCAATAAATTACTTACCATAGAAGCCTTCTTCTCTTCATCTAATTCTATGATATTCTTTTCACTCAGTTGCTCTAACGCTAATTCCACCATTCCAACAGCACCTTTCACTATTTCACTTCGTGCTGCAACAACTGCACTAGCCTGTTGCCTACGAAGCATTGCTTGAGCTATTTCTTGTGAATAAGCTAGATGACTTATACGGGCTTCAAGGACTTCAATTCCTGCACGCTTCAATCGTGCTTCGACAGAACTTTGTAATTCATTAGCAATTTCTTCTTGATGACTAGAAAGAGCTATTCCTCCAATATCTTTGTCCTCAATAATATCATACGGGTATTTTGTCGCCATTGCACGTAATGCAGCTTCACTTTGAATTTGTACATAATTATTATAATTATCAACTTCGAATAATGCTTCAGCAGCATCAAAAACTCTCCACACAACTACTGCTGCAATTTCAACAGGATTTGCATTCACATCATTCACCTTTAATTTATTAGACTCAAAATTCCTAATACGCAGAGAAATACCAGTTTTTTGGTATAAAGGATTAATTAAAAATCTAAAACCCTCAACTTTAACTGTGCCAGAGTATTTTCCAAAAAATTGTAAAGCCTTTGCTTCATTAGGCTGAATAATTAAATAACTGTTAGTATAAATTACCCATGTTGGTCCAGTTATGATAATTAACGCTGAAATAATACTTCCCGAACTCATTATGATGAGATTGAAAAGTCCTAACAAGAGATGAAGTGCCAATCCGACAAAACCATTCAAACTTGTTCTTTCAATATCTTGTATTATTTCCTCTTTCCTAATCACTTCTTCAGACATATATCTTCATTCTGACGAACTTAATTACTATTATAAAGATATCTTTTTGATATCACAAATATATATATGATTTAATATAATAATCTAAATTTCATTTGCCCATTCTCCATTTCTGAATACTGGTACAATAATACCATCAGTAGTTATTCCATCTATGTCTAACTCATCAGATCCAATCATCCAGTCTACATGTATCATAGAACTATTGCCACCAGAATCTTTTATGGCTTTTGGATTAGAAGTAATTTCTTCTCTAAAACATTTAGAATAGCATTGTCCCAGTGCAATATGACAAGCTGCATTTTCATCATATAGCGTGTTATAGAATAAAATCCCTGATTGAGAAATTGGTGATGAATGAGGGACTAATGCTACTTCACCCAATCTTCTTGAGCCACTATCAGTATCTAATAGTTGAAGAAAGACCTCTTCACCTTCTGTGGCTTTCGCTTCTACTATCTCTCCTCTTTCAAAACGTACTTCAATGCCATCAATTAATGTACCTCTGTATACAAGTGGTTTTGTTGCCTTTACTATTCCATCTACTTGATATGCATGAGGAGTTGTAAATACTTCTTCGGTAGGAATATTGGGTGAACAGATTATACCATTTTTAGCCATACTAGCACCTCCTTTCCAAGCATGTCCATCTGCAAGTCCAATTATCAGATCTGTACCCGAAGCAGTGTAATGTAGAGATTTAAATGCATATTCATTCAACCATTCTTGACGTTTTTTTAGCCTCTCATGATGTATGCTTAGATCTTCTACAGGATTCTCTCCATCAATTCTTGAAGCAGAAAAAATAGCTTCTGCTAATTTTCTTACAGCATCACTTTCAGATAATTCTGGAAATACTTGTTTGGCCCACTTACTGCCTGGGTATGACACTATATTCCAATTAGTCTCAAAATTAGTTATCTTTTCCATAGCAGGTTTAGAAGCAATAGACATCGCTTTACCAACTCTAGATACTACTTCCGGATTCTGACCAGACAATAGCATTGGATTATCTCCTGAAATTGCAAGACGAGCAGTATTGTTACTGAAAGCTTCTGCCATCCCTTTAAAAATCCATTCAGGAGCTCTGTCGAAACTTTCTTCACTTCCATACCTATATTTCGCCAAACTTAATTCTTCATCAGATAAAATAGTAGTCACAACCCCTGCTCCTGCCTTGTATGCTTCTTCAGTAATTCTTCTCACAAGAGGCAATGACTCTACAGTTGAAGTGATAATCAAATCCTGTCCATGTTGTAAATTCAAACCAAATTTAATACATACACTAGCCATTCTATCTAGCATTTTTGAGTCAAAAGGCAAATCTTCGTCTTCAGTCATAATATGGCGTATGTGTTCTCTGTATAAATTATTCATATCTGATATCTCAAAATATTGAATATACATAAATACTAGTCTATTGTAACAAGTATTGAGAATACTTATGGAAGATGATAAATGGTGGAATTCAGCCGACGAAGAAGAAAAATCTCCTAAAGAAGAAATTAATGATTTATTGAATGAGGCTGAGAAAAAAAGACTCCAAAGGGAAGAAGAAATTGCAGAAGCAGAGCATAAATTAAAATTATCACAACTTAATACACTTACATCTGATTCTGTAAATGGACCTGGGTTAGGAATACCTGAAGTTGGCCCAGATGGTAACTTGATCAATTCAGGCTCATCAACTATCCCAAAAATAACCAACCCAATGGAAAACATCAATTCAAATGATTCAAAATCAGGAGAAGTTGGAACAATGGCAAAAAGAACTAGTTTTTCCCTTCCGGATTGGCTATCACCTGGTGAATTAATTTTCGTTAGCATAGCCCTTTTATTGACAATTGGAACTTCATTATTAATGACATATCAATTTACTAATCAAGTTGATTGGGAGCTAACTGATGCTAAATTAATTGGTTCAGATGATATTCAGTGGATTGAAGTTAATGCTACGATAGAAAATGACACAGGTTGGTTTGAAGATGTCCAAGAAAGATCATACAGCTATGAAGATTGTTATACTGATTATGATGGTTATGAGGTCTGTGATCAATATACTGAATATTATGATTATTACACATGTTATGCGGATTTAAATTTATCATACACTATAGATGGCGTTTCTTATGTTAATTGGCAATATACTCCAGAAATAACGGGGGAGTGGCCTTGTTTGGAAGACATAGAATTTTATTTCCAAATAGGAGATAATGTGTCTATTGAAGTAAACTCAAATAATCATTCTGATTATCAGGTTTTTGCTATTTCTCATGGATCTCCTTCAGGAACAGTTTGGAATGAGATATTACTATTTCCAGCAGATTCTTATGATATTTATCTGTATTATTCATGTTATGCTGATTTAGTATATTCCTATACTTACTCTTCTGGTTCTGCGGTGGAAACAAGTTATACTGGTTCATTCTCGTCCTCTTCCATTTCGTCCGATATTCCTTGTATTGATGATATAAAAAATCTATACCCAATAGAGGGAGAGTTACAGGTGTATGTTAATCCGGAAAATCCTTCCAAATCAGCTGAAATACATCCTGATAAGTTTACTATTAATGAATTATTTTGTTGCATGTTATCACTGATAATACTTTTATTGATATCATTTATTTATGTCCGTTTCTCAAATTATGACCAACAAGTAGGTTTCCAAGGAGGAGATCAAGGATATGGTGGCTATGGAGGAATGCCTCCTTTCACTGGGCCTTGGTATTATCGCCCATTTTACAGGCCATATGGTTATTTCAGGAGACGACGTCATTTTCATAGATCTTCATCAGGAAGAAGAAGGACAATGAGCCGTTCAAGCGGCGGAGGAAGGCCCAGAGGGAGTAGAAGGTCCGGTGGTGGCGGCAGATCTGGTGGTGGCGGCAGATCTGGTGGTGGCGGCAGATCTGGTGGCGGCGGAAGGTCTGGTGGCGGTCGAAGAAGATAATGAATTTAGATTTCCTTTTTGCTGAAAGTTAGTCTGTAATTGTATGTTTGATTAGTTGTAAAATACTCAGGTACTGAAGTAATTACGACATAAATCAAATCACCCCGATCTGCTATGATTGACGCTCTACCTTCAATACCTCCACTCATTATAAAAGGTACATGTTCAGTAATTCCTCTTCTCTCTCGATAAGCACTCCAATTTTTTTTAATTAACACTCTTCCTGAAAAGTATGATGGTGCTCCCTCACTTCCAAAAGCATCGCCTTCCAATTTAAATTCATACTTACCTTTTCCTCCATAATCGTTCTTTAATTCTAGAACATTGTATGACCAGCCTCTAGGTATTAATTTCTCCATTGGGTTGAAAGTAATACTTTCATTTGAATTTCCTCTTTTTAAATACCTTGAACTCCAACTAAAGACCAATTGATTTAACACAGATTTTTTACTATTCCATCTCTGGGTATCAATAAATTTTTTTTGTACGTTGGAAAGATAACTAAAATCATCCGTGTTACAAGCAGCCCAGTATGTAAAAAATTCACGTAAATTATGACTTCCAATCTTTCTAAAAAGGTATTCTGCAGGATTTACTTTATCCTTTATTTTAAATATATCAGTTATGATATTTTTTGGAACATTACACACCTCAGAAAGAAAGAACAAATAACACTCCAAAGCATATTGACGTTGATTTAGTTCTTTTTCATCTGGATCACTAATTTTCTTATTATGTTCTGTGTGCCATATGGCTAAATGAGGATTTGCTGTTATGAAATGAACTCTCTCATAACTAGTGACGGATTCTTTTTGATTTGCACGATCGGCAGCATACCAACTAGCCGATGCTTCAATATACCAACTCAACTCGTGCCATTGTTTTGTCCTTTTTCTATACCATTCATTCTGAAAGACGTGAAAACCTTCATGTCTAACCAGATCGCCATCTGTGTCTTGCCATGGTAAAGTCATGTAAGGTAGGCCCATTCTGTTATCTTTAACCATAGCATACCACTTATCTGGGAATAAATCATCTTTTTTTGTAGATCCTGGGTAATACAAATCAGAGTCATGAATGTAGACATTAAAATAAAAACCCAACCTGACATTTTTGGGGTCACTCATTCCTAAATTTTTTATACAATCCTCTCTAACTTTGTATAAAGTTTTCAAGATAAAATTTGCACGACTTTCCCAATCAAATCTTTTATCCCACCAAACAGCAAAAATACCTAATGTCCTAACTTCCATAAGTTCAATATCTGGAATCTTATCTCCGTCTCCATCTCCAAACAGAGGTTTAATTCTTAACCCCGGAGGTTCTGAATCCATGTTAATGCCAAATTATACGGTGTAATAAAATAGATGGGATGCAAAATAAATTGTTTTTCTAACCTTTCCTATTTTAAATATTAATTACAGGGCCAGGATTGTCCCAATAAAAATACATCTGTCTTCCATCTGTTGGATAAGGTTCAATATTTGTAGCAGTAAAATATAATTTATTTCCAAAACTTGTTAACCACCAAGGATAACTAGAATTATTTCCTGAATTCAAATCTAATAAAATATTAGTTCCTTGCATCGTGCCATCCGATTGCCATATTTCATATCCATATTCCGGGGAATTAGCAGTAAAATATATTTTTTCATCATGTAAAATCATTTGTTCCCCAAACAACCTTTCGTTAAGATCCCAATCGAAAGTTGAATTTGAGCCAACGTATATGTCCATTATCATGACAGTACCTTCTTCAGTACCATCTGATTTCCATAATTCACGTCCGTATTGTTCATTGTATGCGGTAAAATATAATATGTCTCCAGAGAGAACAAAACTTCTTGGATTACTTGATCCATTTGTATTGATATCTTTTACCATTTGAGTGCCAGTGACAGTACTGTCCGAATACCATAATTCAGTACCATTTTGTCCATTATCCGCTGTAAAAAATATATTTTCTCCATGTGAGATTAAATTTTGAGGATTACTGCTATTATTATCACCCGGCCAAATATCCATGACAATATTGGTATTAACAGCACTTCCTCTGCTGAAATATAGTTCTCTACCTGTTTCAGAATCTACTTCTGCGCTGAAATATATCTTATTATCTCCGACCGGGGTGAGTTGTTCTGGTTCACTGCCCTCAATCCCAGGTCTAATATCTCCAATCAAGAATAATCTATTATTTCCAAATCCATTAAGGTCATATCTGTACAGTTCTCTGCCATTATCATTACTTTCAGCGGAAAAATAGATCATATTGTCTACATGCGTAAAATCTCTTGGCTTCGATCCTAAGAAATCAAAACAGCAGTAAGGGCCTGCTTCTGTTATTTCAGGTACTATATTTCCCATTCTGACTGTTGTAACACCATCGGTGAGATATGGTTCTTCACCCGTGACATCTCCTGAATGTGCCCAAAAACCAGAATAAACCAACCTATCCGGATGATTCCCTGAAGATGGGATGACATGTAAATCTCTAGGCCCAACAAAATAGAAATCCCACCACCCATTAGAAGAGAAATATTCATGAGTCCACTGATCCTGAATTAAATAAGTTCCTTCTTCTGTGCCGTCACTAACGAAAACTTCTGCCATTCCGCCGCCCTCGCCATAGCCTGAGAAGAAGAATTTTGAGTTCCCAGAAACTAACTCAGGCCAGTAATTATCTCTATTTATGCCACTAAAATCTTGATAAGTTAAACTACCATAGTTATTACATGTTTCTTCTCCTGTATTTTCATTTACAGTACATTCTTCTGGCCTAACATCTTTGACCATGTAAGTCCCAGAAACAGTCCCATCTGTTATCCATGGTTCCCAACTATGTACGCCATCATTCCCCGCAAAAACCAACTTATCACCCATTTTAGCGATGCCTGATGGCCCCCAATAATTTTTTGATAGATTCAAAATCCTTCCATAGTTGCCCGGGCATTCGCCTAGTCGGAATTGGATTTCATCATTCCATAATTCACCATCTCCCTCAATACCAGCTCCTGTTCCATCATCAAATCCTCCAACAAACTCTATCCCCGGATTATCCATCGGACAATCGCCAACGATTTGACGTGTATCAAATGTTAAACCATCAATTGTACTTTGGAGGGCATTAATAGTAGCTAATAATTGCTCTGATTCACTTTGCTTAGTCATTATTTGGTTATTAAGGGCCAAAATCTCGGAGTTTGCATCTTCCATTTCTACAGTCAAATTGGTAATCTGGCTTTCTAGTTGCGCTAATAATCCCTCATCTTGAGTTTGATTTAGTTCATTCATTGTTTCATTTAAGATATTAGCAAGATTATCTCTATATGATTCCAAAGAAGTCAAAGTCAAAGTCAAATTATTGA
The DNA here is from genome assembly GCA_002719615.1 of Methanobacteriota archaeon. Lineage (GTDB taxonomy): Archaea > Thermoplasmatota > Poseidoniia > Poseidoniales > Thalassarchaeaceae > MGIIb-O3. The sequence goes on along the minus strand of PBHZ01000015.1, from coordinate 62,467 downwards.
CATCTTGATTAGAACTATTCAAATCTATTAATGCAGCATCTAAGGTCTGTTGAATAATTGCATAATTACTAGACAATTCTTCATTTTCAGCAGTTAGATTGTTAATTTCCAACTCTAGAGAAGCTATCTTTTCCCTATCTCCTGCACTACTACCACCTTCAATACACCCTGCAAAAATAGATATCAAAAATATAAGCACCAAGGTAACTGCATTAATTTTCATAAGCATGCCAATCTTTGGAGGCTAATAAGTAATTCTACATTCATAATTTGTATTCGATTAGATTATCGGAACCGCCGACAAATACTATTTCATCTCCTCTAAGATCAAATAGCACTGGAACAGTTCTGTGGCCAGTTTCCATAACTAATTCTCTTCTTAATCCATCATGATGATCTAAATTTATTTCTGTATAACTCAGTCCTTTATTTTTCAAATATCTTTTTGCTATTGTACAATATACACAGATAGTTTGTGTGAACATTAAAAAGTCAGTTTTACTTTTTTTAAAAAACTCATTAAGCTGCGACATTTTCTGTTCCTCCAACTAATATAGCATCTTTTGGTCTTTCATTTTCTAGCCAAAGATTTTCTCCTAAATCTCCTCCTGAATCATCATCTTCAAATCTACCTTCAAGAACCCTATCTGTTTCATCTGGATCTATGAATAATAAGAAAATTACGGAAATTAATGTTAGAGCAGCACCAATATATAACATTGTTAAGTAATCAAAAGCAGCAATCATCCTGCCGGAAAATAAATATGCAAACACAGCAGAAAGATTGAACATTGACATGTATGCTGTAAATTGTGTCCCTCCCGCTTTACTATATGTAAGTCTCATAGATACTGATATAACACAAATCCAAGCAATTCCGTATATTAGTGCCTTTACACATAGATAAATAGTCATGATGGTGGTATCTTCCCAATATGCATTAAGTAATGCTAGCCCTGCATTCGCTAGAGCGAGAAGGGTAAATCCAATCATTGCTATTTCTCTGACTCCATATCTATCTCCCAAAAATCCTCCAAATATTTGCCCCAACATCGTGAACAAAACTACTATCCCTCCAATTATTGCATTATATTTTTGTTGTGACCATCCAGCTTCATTAATGAAAATATCAACTATAATCGGATCTACAAATAATGCCAAGTCAGAAAGTAAACACAAAAATATTAGTAAGAATGATGAGCGAGTTGAAAATCCTTGGACAATATAATATGCCGTATTGGCAACACTTACTTTTGCAGTTGATGGAGAAAATGCCAATGGACTGATAATATTAGGTAATTTGACTCCGAAACCTTCTACAACTATCATTAAGATAGATGCTGTAATCAAATATATTCCAAGAGTACTAATGATAGATAATTTTACAAAAATTTCTTCCAATGTACCCTCAATAAGTGGCTCACCAATGAGGTAAAGAATATCTATTGAACTACCAAAAATCCAGGCCACTAATCCAATCCATAATAGTGCAGCAGAAATACTAATTCTATTTTCGTATATATTGCTTGCAGTCCAACGAGCGCTTCTGAATTCGGAATCTTCATTTTCTTCCCATGCTAGACTTAAATCTTCTTTGGAATCAGCCAATACGTCCTCGCCACTACTATTTTCATCTCTTGAATTATTCCATGGAAATAATTTATTTTCAGGTTTCTCACGTAAAAATAGTGGTAATAGCATAATTAAAATTAGTAATGGAATTTGTATCATTATTACAAATTTAATACCAAAAGTTGGAACTAGCATGCCTAGGACAGCTCCTCCAAGTATCATACCTCCTCTCTTTGTAGCAAACATCATCCCATTAGCCTTAGCTACTTCATCAGGCTGCAATACATCGACAGCCAAAGCATCTACACTTACGTCCTGTAATGAGGAAAATAGATTGTGAATGAATAACAAAATCGTCACCAATGCTATTTTATCTATAATATTAGGCACAAAGAGTATAGTTGCAAGAGAAATAACCATCCCTGATTGAGCAAATAAAATCCATGGCCTTCTTCTGCCATATTCTGGAATTACAAGTAAATCAATCACTGGGCCCCATACGAATTTGAAAGTCCATGGTAGTGCAATTGTTGCAAATAGAATCGCTATTTCTTCGGGAGGAGTTCCGTTATCAGATAAGTATGCCACAAAGGCAACATAAGTAAATCCGGCAGGAAGTCCTTGTGCTAAATATAGAACGCATAAAGATACCAATCTTCTAAATTGATTTTCTATTAATGATGCTCCATTATTCCACTCCTTTACTATATTTCTGATTACTTCCGGCCCTCTTCTGGGATCATATTTGTTAATATCAAAACTTTCTTTTTGAGATTTTTCACCCTTTTTCTCTAGTTTATCTATCCATCTTTCATTTATCGCAGCATAGGCCAAAATTGCCAATGCAATGAAAAATGGAATGAAGAATATATATGATCCTATTGATATCAAATCTCTATCTTCGCCCATATTTGAAGCGGCTTGGTCAACAAGCAAAACACGCTTTGCATCAACAGGGGAAATCCTGTCTTCAGATATTATCAATCTAGCATAAATTGTAGAATTCCCTGATTTTTCATGAGGTAGAAGTTTAACTCGCCATTCTGACCAATCTCCGTTTCCTCCTACATCTGCAGCACCTTTCCAATCTCCACTGCCTACTCTGACCTGAACCTCTCCACCTTGTCCCGATACAGCACCTGAAGAAGTTCCAGAAACATAACTTTCATTGTTGATGGTTTGCAATGTCTCCAAATTCATAGAAATATTAAGTGAACGATCAATATTTCCTGCTGACTCTACAAATGCTACAGGATCTGCCTGACCGTATCCAAATTCATTATCTGGCCTAGTTTCTAATATACTACAATCATTAAATCCTGGATCATTGAGCAGTTCTATCTCTCTTTCAATGGAATCTACTCTGATGATATCTTTGAATTCTTCAGGAGTCAAATCTGGATTAGCTTGTATCATTAACGCTGCAATCCCTGCCATCAAAGGAGTTGCCATACTTGTTCCTGATTTGCTTGTGTAACCATCACTAGTCGCGGCATCTGGCGCCATGATATTGGAACCTATTACTGCTACGTCAGGTTTAACTCTCAAATCAGAAGTATATCCTCTACTACTATATATTGCCAATCCAAGGTCTTTGTCTAAACTACCAACAGTCACTGGCAACTCAGCATCACCTGGGCTATCAATAGTATTACATCCCGCGAACGTCGCTCCTCCAAATTCATTACCAGCAGATAATGTAGTTATTATTCCTGCCTCGACTACATAGTCCATTTGCCTACTCCAGGAAGAACTACCATCATTGTCGATATGATTCTCTATCTGCTGTTCGCCTAAAGAGGAAGTCAGTATGTCTATACTGTGCTTTTCTTTATTTTCAATAGCCCACTGCGCGCCTTGTATTATATCCTCTATATCTCCATCACAGCAAGCCAAAATTGTAACAAGAAATGCTCCGGGTGCTGCTCCAATGTACTTTAAACCAGTGGTTGTGTCTGTTTGACCTCCTCCTGAACCTGCTGCTATCCCTGCTACATGAGTGCCATGAGTTCCAGAATCATAAGATGTGGAAGGGTCTTGTTCTTCGTCAGTAAAAACAGCATCATAAAAAGCCACTATTTTTGGATCACAATCAGATATTGGTTGAGGATTGGGATCTAAAGGGTTCGGAGGGTCAGTTACACAAGTAAATGGATCGTCATCCATGTCATTTAGTCCTTCATGATCGCCCCTAACTCCTGTATCTAGTATTGCTATGGTTGAGCCAGTGCCGTCTAGTCCTAAATCTTCCCATACAGAGTTAACGCCCATGTTAGGAGCAGCCTCATGCATAGTAGGCTCTGCTAATCCCAAATCTTCAATCATGACTACGCCGTTTAAAGATAAAATTCCTGATTCACTAGTTATTTGCTCTGTAGGAATTGTAACTATCATGTTGTCAAGATATTTAGGTCTAAAAGTTACTTCTCCACCTATTTCTTCAATAGCTTTCACATCATAATCGGTTGGATGATGATCATAATTGATAAATAATCTAGAACTCTTCTCAGGCGCTCTTTTCCACCAGTCATTCTGAATCTTCATTGGTTGATCTAATATCCACTCTAATTTATCATCAATACGATTTAGATTCTTATCTCTGCTCCAGTCTATCCACCATTCATTGTGTATCCCGGATTCTACTCTCTCGGTCCAAACTCCTTTGGCATCAAAACCTCCTTTGGAATTATCAGGGGGTAAAATAGTTGAAGTTGCCAATGGCAATATGAATATCATTATGAGAGAGCTTGCCAATAGTGTCCTACGCTCAACCATGTATATGACGAAACTAATCTAACGTTTGATATTTGGCACAAAAAAATCACAAATACTCATTTAGTTCAGTTTTCACTCGTAATAAACATTTATTTTTTCTTCTGAACTATTATTCCCAAATCATCGTATTCCCATTCAATATTTTTCCATCCCTTTTCCTTGATTGCTTCTACTACTGCTTCTTTGTTATTTGCCGAGCAGAGTAAACCTACAGAACCTCCTCCGCCGGCACCTAAAGCTTTCCAGGCCATAACTTTCTTAGAATCCAGTAACGGTTGGATTACTGGAAGAAAAGGCTCATGAATCTGTGAATCTATCATTTCTACTCCTCTACAAACTTCTCTTAGCGACTCGACAACCATTTCTCTCCTGTCCTGTTGTAAACCATTTGCCATAATTCTTGCGGCCTTCCTAATACAGTGTAAACCTTCTAGAACTTTCTTGTCACCGTTTTTATATCTGTGCCAGATATCTTTATGTAATTCACCAGAATTATGCTCTATTCCGGAGAAAAAGATAACAAAATGCTTGTGTAACCAATTTTTTGCTGAACGCATCGGCTCAAAAGGTAATGATTCTACCTCATCTCCAATAAATAATAAATGATTAAACCCTCCTTTTGCAGAAGCCCATTGATCTTGTCTACCTCCTTTATTTTCTAGCAACTCCTCAAATCTAAATGCCAATTCTGCAATATCTTCGGGAGTTTTATTTTTTCCCGCTATAGTGGCTATCAATCCAACATTCATTGCCCCACTAGTCCCTAGTCCGGATCCTGTAGGGACATCGCTAGAATATTCTATTTTTTTCTTACCTTCATCGTCTACTTCCATTGAGCATTTTATGTATTTATTAATAGTAAAATTTACTACTTCTCCTCCATAATCAGAAGTATATGGCTGCACGTCTGTCCATCCTCCTGCCAAATCAACTCTGACTGGGACTCTCACCTCTACACGGCTAGGCATGGCCATGCGAGGGGCATTACAAATTGATACTTTCTGACCGAAAAGAATGGGTATCAGTACGCCCTCCGAGGCTCATGACATCACAAGTGGAAGCGGCCATAGAAGCATTCTCAAACGGAGATCCAGTAATGATTTTTGATTCCTCATTCAGAGAACAAGAAACTGATTTACTCTGGCCTGCTTCAGTTGCTACTCCAAGCATAATGAGGAGACTGAGGAAAGATTGTGGAGGTTTACTATTTCTAGCAATAGGAAATGAAGTGGGCGAATTATTTGGATTACCTTGGCTACAAGATTTACATTCTCACCCTAATTTGGTAGAGGAAAATCCCATACTGTCTGAACTAATTACTGACGATTTGAAATATGATTCCAAATCAGCATTTACATTATCTCTAAACCATAGAAAGACATTTACTGGGATAACAGATAAAGATCGTGCATTAACTACACGAAGATTTGGAGAACTGACAAATGAGATATTTTCTAATGGCTCTAATCATTTGGAGGCGCATAAAGCTTTAGGGAAGGAATTCAGAACACCTGGTCACATACCCCTTTGTCGCGAATCTCCAGGAGGCCTCAAGTCACGTCAAGGGCACACAGAATTAGCCGTTGCTATGGCTCGTCTTGCTGGATTACCTCCATGTACCATAGGTGCAGAAATGTTACAACCCGAGGGAGATGGAGCACTCTCTGTTGAAGATGCTAAGAAATACGCTATCAAGAATGGAATACCTATGTTGACTGGTGAAGATATTTTAGGTGTGTTGGGGATAATTTAACAAATATAGTTCGTATTGGAGAGTTTATCATATGTCTACCGTAGTCATGGCAGTAGGGGTTTTTGATTTGCTACATGCAGGTCATTTACATTATTTAGAACAGGCAAAATCATTAGGAGATAAATTAGTAGTCGTTGTTGCACATGATGAAACGGTAAGAAAACGGAAACATGAACCTATAACTAATCATAATTTACGGTCAAGAATGGTTAGTGGACTAAAGCCTGTGGACAGTTCAATGATTGGTAATCCTCCTGAAGTGCCGATTTTTGAAATATTGAGTGAAGTCAGACCAAATATAATCGCTTTAGGATATGATCAGAAACATTCTATAGATTCAATTAAGAAAGGATTAATTGAACATGGATTTGGTGAAATAGAAGTTCTTAGAGTTGAAGGACTTTCTGACGATTTGGATGGTACTAGAAAGATTATTGCAAAAATATTAGATATTTGGCCAAATGATATGGGCGGACCATATGAGGAAGATTAGATGTTTACTGGAATTGTACAAGGAACTGGTACTATCATTTCGATTGATAAAAAAAGTACCTCATCAACCTTTTCTATCGATTTAGGTCAATTGAGTGGTCACCTAAGTCTTGGCGCAAGTGTATCTATTGATGGAGTATGTATGACTGTGACAAGTCAAAAAGATACAATAGTTCTTTTCGACGCTATAGAAGAAACCTTATCGCGTACAACACTTGGTCAGGCTGTAGAAGGAGATATTGTAAATTTAGAACGTGCTTTGAAAATGGGAGATGAATTGGGAGGGCATCTACTTTCAGGTCATATAATGTGTAAATCATCTGTCGTATCCAGGAGAAATAATGGTGAAGGCGTCGATTTAGAGATATCAGTAAATGATGAATTAAAGCCCTACATTCTAGAAAAAGGATACATCGCCATAGATGGCATTAGTCTGACTATTGGAAACGTAAATGAAAACACTTTCAATCTTCATCTAATACCCGAAACACTTGAGCGCACTACAATTAATTCAAAAATAGAAGGTAGTTTGGTAAATATAGAAATAGACTCAATAACCCAAGCCGTAGTTTCAACAGTAGCATCGATAATGGAAAATTCAAATAATACTTAAATGAGGGAGAAAATGAAAATAGGCATAATTTGTACTTCTTTTCATAAAGAAGAAATGGAAAGTATGTTACATTATGCTACTGAACAATCAATTTCTAACGGTTTTGAAATATCTCTCATAAAATGGATTCCTGGGGTAATGGAAATCCCGCTCACTATTAATAGAATGATTACAGAGAATAATCTAGAGGGCATAGTTACTCTTGGAATAATAGAAGAAGGAGAAACCCAACATGGAGTAGTGATGGGTCAAGCTGTAATTAGTTCAATAATCAATTTACAATTAAAATATAATATTCCCATTGGCCTTGGGATTATCGGTCCCGGAGCAAAAAAAGAGCATATTAAGCCAAGGATAGAACCTCATTCAAGAGCAGCAGTAAATGCAATAACTAAAATGAAAAATTAATATTTTTAAGTTAATATTCAAAACACATCCCTTGTTGGAAGTCATATGGATGTTGCAGTGCGTAATGTAATTATCATAGGTTCTGGGCCAGCGGGATATACAGCAGGATTATACTCAGCAAGAGCGTTACTTGAACCACTAATGTTTGCAGGCTACATGTCCGGAGGGCAATTAATGCTCACTTCTGATATAGAAAATTTCCCCGGCTATCCCGAAGGAATCGGAGGCCCCGAAATGATGTTACAATTGCGTGAACAATCTGAAAGATTTGGCCTAGAAGTACATGATAAAAACGTTGAACGTGTAGATTTTTCTGAGCAACCATTCAAAGTATGGGTCGAGGGTGAATTATTTTTATCACGTTCAGTCATTATTTGTACGGGAGCTGAGTCTATTTGGTTAGGAGCAGAAGGTGAAGAAGAACAAAAAGGAAGAGGAATAAGTACTTGTGCGACTTGTGATGGTGCCTTTTTCCGAGATGAAGAAGTATTGGTCATTGGAGGAGGAGATTCTGCAATGGAAGAGGCGACATTCTTGACTAGATTTGCTAGTAAAGTAACAATTATTCATCGAAGAGACGTTTTCAAAGCTTCAAAGGTTATGTATGAAAGAGCTCTGAATAATCCAAAAATTGAGATCAGGACATTTAAAACTATCAAAAAATGGCTTTCCGATGAAAATGGTATCGTTGGTGCAATACTAACAGATTCAAGAGATAATAGTGAAGAAGAAATCTCTTGTACAGGGGCTTTTATTGCCATAGGCCATAAGCCAATAACTCAATTTTTAGAAAATCAGGTTGAAACTGATGAATCGGGGTATATAATTCCAAATATCCACACAATGACTAGTGTCCCTGGAGTATTTGCTGCAGGAGACGTAGTTGATACTAGATATAGACAGGCAATTACTGCAGCTGGCATGGGATGTCAGGCAGCAATAGATACAGAAAAATGGTTAGAAGAACAGCATTAAGGTGATTTCTTGCAAACTTCAATAGAAGTAAGTTGGATAAACAAGAGATTTGCTGAATTATTTTATTTAACACATGTTATTATCACCTTTTTCTGTGGTTTTATGTGGATTGGGCCATATGAATGGATGTGGTGGGGAGTTTTAATATTATATGGATTAACAGAAATATTATGGTTTTTCCGAGATGGATATTGTATCCTTACTGATATTGAACGTTATTTCAGAAAAGTTCCAAGGCCTGATAATGCAACCGGACAAAATTTCATTACAAGACTACTAAAGAGTTTCTTTGGTTTCGAGATAGACCCTAGAAATGGTCAAATATTTACAAGATTTTGGGGAAGATTTGGTTGGACTATTGCTGCTGTTAGGCTATTCATTATCTAGTAAATTTTCAATTAAGACCGAAGAACACTTGTTTGGAGTACTCTTCGGAGAGTCATGCAAGGAGAATTATCTAATTCTGAATTAGAACGGTATGCACGACATCTCTCTTTGCCGCAAGTAGGTATGAAAGGTCAAATAAAGCTCAAAAATTCTTCAGTTTTAGTCGTCGGCGCAGGGGGCCTTGGCTCTCCTTGTCTATTATATTTAGCAGCTGCAGGATTTGGTCGGATAGGGATAATAGATGATGATAAGGTAGATGTTTCAAACCTTCAAAGACAAGTAATTCATAGTTATGCAAATTTAGGTGAATTCAAAGTCGATTCGGCAAAGAGGAGATTATTAGATCTAAATCCCGAGATAACTGTGAAAACTTTCAATGCCAGATTGAATATTGAAAATGCGTTAGATTTAATTAAACAATTCGATATAATTATTGATGGGACGGACAATTTTGAAACTAGATACCTAATAAATGATGCATGTGAAATTTTGGATAAGGTTTGGATATTTGCTAGTATTCATCAATTTGAAGGTCAAGTTTCTACATTTAATTCTTCCCATGGATTGAATTACAGGGATTTATTCCCAAAACCTCCGCCTTTAGAATTTGCACCAAATTGTACAGAAGCAGGAGTTTTAGGGATTCTGCCTGGCATAATAGGTTCTATACAAGCCGCTGAAGCTATAAAAATAATACTTGGAATGGGCAACATTCTTTCTGGAAAATTATTTCTTTTTAACGCACTATCTATGTCTTCTAGAATATTGAAATTTGAAGCTAATACATCTAGGGGGTTAATATCTGAACTCTCTTTGGAATCGGAATATTGCATGAGTTCTTCTTCTTTTGGTGACATAACTCCTCTCGAGTATTTGGATAAAATAAATAATGATAATTGGAAACCATTTCTTCTTGATGTAAGGAGGCCTGATGAAGAACTGATTTCAAAAATAGAAGGTACCAATTTAACTATAATCCATACTGAAATACCAAATAGAATTCAAGAAATACCTTCGGATAAAGATATTGTAATTTATTGTAGATCAGGAGTAAGATCTGCAGCAGTTCAGAGATTTCTCATCGAAGCGGGANATACTAATAAAATATTAAATCTAAAGGGTGGGATTTTAAACTGGTCTGATACTGTAGATTCATCAGTGCGTAAGTATTAATTGTGGTATTTCTAATATATGTATATCTTTTATTTGTGGTATTTTGGATTAAAATACGATTTTTATCTATAATTTCACAATAATATATCAAATATATGGTATTATAGTGCCTAGTTAACCGAACATTTGTTGTATGAATACCCTTTCCGAACGAATATGGTAATAGCAAGGCACGGAGTTTGGAGATGTCCCAATTGNATGCATCATCAGATATGGAAAACACGTAATTACAATACTACTAGACTTGATAGACAATGTGAAGAATGTGGGCACAGGGCTAGAGTGACCCTTGATAGATCAAACACTGGACAAGGAAGAAATAGAACTGTAAAAATATGGGAAAGATCAATTGATGTATCTGTAGATGAATTGATTCGTGAAGTATCCCGTCGAAATAATAAACATGTTAAAGAGGATATAGGCCATTCAGATGAATCGGTTCAGACTAATTTGCCTACTCTTTGGGGTAGATATTGGTCTCCTCCTACCCCTTTGGTTTTTTCAAAAAGTCTGAAATCAATAGATGTAAGACGTGAATTATTACGATTTATTGCGGAAAGGCATGATGGGCATCTGACATTTATTTCTTCATTATGGGACTCTCAGAAAATTCCTTCAATATTTGATGGGCATTCCTTTCATGCCTTTTCCAAATCATTTGTTAATACAATCGATATTTCACTTAAAGAGAGATTATTTTCTCCAGATCTTTCTCATTTAAGCCAGGCCGAGATAATTCCTCGGAGGGATGGAGAACTCTTTCTTGGACGACGTGCTTCAAGGTTATTAATCGACATCTCACTTTGTTTAAGGCGAATTGCATATTCACAATCCGTAACATTAGATCAAAGACTAGACTGGCAAAGATGGATGATAAGGACTCGTATTCTAGACGAACATCTAAAAGATCTCTATACCAATGGAATTTCTACTCCTGATGGCCATATTTTCACTGGGAAAGGCTTTCGGTCAACTTGGCAAGAAGCAGTTGTTGCCTGCGCCTCCGCACTCAGAGGTAACGATTTTTTAGATCCAAATAATTCTGGCGAACCAGACGTAATCGCACCTATGATTAGAGATACTGGATTGGCTTTAGCTATGGGACAGACTCCTTCTGAGATTTTTGCAGCCCAAATGGGTAAATCAGAATCATATATGGATGGTGGTATTTCCGGTGCTGGAGGGCGCGATTTACACATAGGAAACTGGGAAAAAGGAATTTTGCCACCCACTGCCCCTTTGCCAATTGCAAGTGCCACTACAACAGGAATAGCACTAGCTTCTGCACGTTTGAGAAAAAATCGTTTCCACTTAGCACCGGTGGGAGAAGGTTGCAGTAGTAGCGGAGAATTTTGGGAAGCTATGAATTTTGCAGGAGCTAGAGGATTGCCAATATCTTACATGATACAGAATAATCAAATTGCACTTGATACCTTTACTGCTGGTCAGTCCGGGGCAGAGACTTATGGNGACAAAGGTCACGCAATGGGCATTCCATCCTGGTCAATAGATGGTTCTGATCCTTCTGCCTTTTTTGCTTCAACTGCNGTTGCAAGAGAGTTTTCATTGAATGGTGGCGGTGCGACATTGATACATGTTGAAACAATGCGTGGCTGTGGTCATGCACACCATCATGATGATTTGTATTTAGGAACAGCTTCGGGAAATCCACCTGGGTATGTTTCCAGAGAACTTCTGAGCTATTGGGCTTCAAAAGATCCATTATCAACTCATAACGACAAATTAATAGAATTAGGAGTTAGTAACAAAACTCTATCAAAGATACAGGAAGAAGAGAAAAAATATGTAGATTCTTCTAGAAAGATTATGGAAGAAATGCCGTGGCCAGAAGGGAACAGTGTAACTCAAGGAATAACATCTTTACATGACGCTACAACCCATTCTCAACAAATAAATAGGATTAACTCAAGTAACATTGCTTCCGATCAACCTCTGAAACCAGGAGAGCAATCTTTAGAATTCTCAAATGCNCCTAATTCATGGACATTTAGTAAGGCGATTCAGAATGCTATGGTGGTATTAGCTGATGAATATGGCGATAAAATCGTATTTATGGGAGAAGATATGGAAATTGCCGGTGCCTTCGGTATGAATTTATCATTAAAAGCAAAAGGACATTCCGACAAATTACTCGATATGCCTCTTTCTGAATCTATAATTATCAATGCAGCGACCGGTGCTGCATTAGGGGGAATGCGCCCTGTAGCTGAAATACAATTCGGAGGTTTCGCCGCATTGGCTATGAACGCTTTAGTTAACAATACAGCCCAATTGAGGTGGAGATGGGGTGCTAATGTCCCTCTTACAATTCGGATTCCATTAGGTGGAAAAACCCGTAGTGGCCCATTTCATGCAAATATAATTGAATCATGGTTCATCAACGATCCTGGTTTAATTGTGTTATTTCCAAGTACTCCTCAGGATGCCTTTGATATGTTAATTGAAAGCCATTCCTTGCCGGATCCTGTGATTTTTCTAGAACATTTAGGACTTTATGGGCTAAGAGGAGGAACTACTGGTTGGGGGAATAACATAAATCAATTAGTAGATACAAAATCTGTTCACAAAAGAATTTCAGAGGGTCAAAATTCAATTGGTAAGGCTAAAGTAATCAGAGGAGGAAGNGAAATAACAATAGTNACATGGGGTGCTATGGTTCATGTTGCCCTTGATGCAGCNGAAAAAGNTTCTCAAAATGGTTTGGAAGTGGAGGTTATTGACCTTCGTACATTACTCCCATTTGACGCCGAAACNTGTATCAAATCTGTAAACAGAACTTCTAGATTAATAATATTACAAGAATCGCAGTGGATGGGCGGTTTAGCACATACAATTTCTAGTAGAATCATTGAAGAAGCATTTTGGAATTTAGAAAATCCTCCTGTGGTGATAGGTGCACTAGANACTCCCGTTCCTTTTTCCCCTCCTTTAGAAGATTATACTATACCGACCTCAGATTTAGTTATTAGGCATATTAAGCAACTATGTAATGATAATTAGCAAATAGTCTTGAATGATGCCTTCGCGCATGCACCTGTATGGATGAACTATATGTGATCATTGGATTTACTCTTTTGATTATAGGGGCGGACAAATTTGTCGAGGCAGCAGTCTCATTAGCTAATAAATTACGAATACCTCCACTTTTAATAGGATTTACCATTGTTGCACTCGGCACTTCATTACCAGAATTAGCCGTCGTCTTAGAAGCACTAAACACTGAAGGTGGAGATGATATTGCCATTGGCGGTATAATTGGCTCTAATATTTCAAATGTGATGTTGGTATTAGGTTCAGCAGCACTACTTGGCGCTTCTGATTATCCTGGGAAAGGAATAAAAAGAGACGCAATAGCAGTATTGGCCGCTTCATTAATTCTAGTTGGTGCAACATTATTTGGCTCAATTTCACAATTTTTGGGTATATTAATGCTTATTCTCTTGATTAGTTTTTATGCCTATTCATATACGCAAGCTAAAGATCACGATGTAATTCAAGAAGATGAAGACTCAATCATTTCTCAGAAACTTTCNACTGCTNTTTTAGTATTNNTNGGAGGAGGNATAATGATATGGNTGGGTGCAGACTTATTGATGAATGGAGTAACTGGTGTAATGGAAAAATATGGTATTTCCGAATCAGTAGTTGGACTAACTATAGTCGCACTTGGCACATCACTTCCCGAGTTCGTAGTCACTGTAATTTCAGCCTTAAGAGGACATGCGGGAGTAGCGGTTGGCAATGTGTTAGGTTCCAATGTTATGAATATTTTAGGAATCCTAGGATTCGCTTCAATAGTGAGTGGAGGAATCGTAGTTTCGTCAACTTATGCAGATGGAGATATTTGGTTGTTATTATTTTCAACTGGATTGGTATGCGGCTTGTTACTTAATAATAGGGGGATAAGTAAAGTGTTGGGTTTTAGTATGGTTTTTGGATACATAGCATATATAGCTTTATTATTTAGTTAAATATGGATAATAAGTGAGTTTATGTCTTTTTCAGAGGATGAAGCAATTTTTTCAGTCATACTGGCTGCTGGTAAAAGTCGGAGATTGGGTAAACCCAAATCATTATTAAAAATAAATAATGATATTTTAATTAATTTTTTAGTCAAAAGACTCAAAAATCATAATATCACGTCTGTAATTGTAACTAGGGAAGAATTAATTTCTGAAATAAAAAACTATACAGGAGAAGTAGAAATTATATCTAACAACGATCCTGAATCTGGCAGGACAGGTTCACTTCAAGTTGGTCTAAACTTTATTCTTGAAAATTATTCGGGTGATTTCAAAGCCTTGGTGGTTCCAGTTGATAGGCCAGGATTTTCCTCTTCAACACTATCAAAATTAATATCTTTGGATTACACTGCTTGTCCTGAAAAACATGGTAAAGGAGGTCATCCTCTATTGTTATCAAAATTAGATGTTAAAAAAATTCTAAATCAAAATCCTGAAGCACCTTTACGAGATATAATAAAGCCAAAAAAATTTGAAGTAATGGATGACTATTTACATCTTAATGTAGATACGGTAAAAGACATTCCAATCCTTAACCAATTCATCTCTTCTTTAAAAAATGAGGACAATTTAGAAGCTAACATCAAACAACATCAACCCAACTCCGACAATTAAGGCAGGGATAGTGGTGTGAATAGTTGCCCATAGACTCGCTACCCGATGTCTTGCAAGTAATGGGAAAAGCGCATCTCCATCTTGACTGATGGCATTTGCTACAAGTGCCGGAAATGAGATGATGTCCTTTGTGTAAGCTGTAATAGCAATTATTTGAGGGCCACAACCGGGTATTAATCCAATTAATGATGCAATAATTACTGCAATCACACCATCTCCATATGATGCTAGTTCAGTCTGATCCAGATCCGAAAATAACATGGAAAATTCAAAAATTAGATAAGCAGACATCACCCAAAATGTAACGAATGCAGTTTCACTCGCAGAATGAATCAGTGTTTCACGCATTGAATATAATTTATCGCCGATAGATGCTTCTGTATCGTCACCAATCCAATTTCGCTGTGAAATATACAGAATAATGGATAAGGAAGTTCCAATCAAACCTATCCAAGTAATAAATCCATGTAAAGTCAATGGATTATAATCTATTTCTAATACGAAATTTGCATCTTGGGCACTCCAAAACAATAACATAATTGCGAATATTAGTCCTAGAGTAGTTATGATCCACCAAATAGTATATCCTTTGTGAAGAAGGATGTATCTCCAGCCATTCTCTTCTTCTCTTCCTAGGTCTTCGAATACTTCTCTCGAGATTTGTTTTTTTCCATCAATAAGAACCTCTAATTCTAATTCATCTCGAAAATTCGGACTAAATTTCCCTAGGGGATTACGAGGAGTAATTTTCAACATATCAACAAGGTATCCCCAAAACACTCCAACAAATAATGATATTAGGTGTACAGCAATAACAGGTAGTATAAACGATGATTCAGTAACTGCAGCACCAATTAATACAAATGCTGCATCTCCTAATGTTGAAATCAGTGTTGCTATTACAGTGCCGTATGTAACATAACCACGCGCATACATGGGCATCATCACAATAGCTCCACCGCACCCCGGCGTTATGCCCATGAGTGCACCAATTATTGGCTGCCATCTAGTATTTGATCGGATTGTATCAACAAATCTTCCTGCAGTAATATACTGTAACCAACTGAACAACAAAACCATTGCAGCAACAAATACAGTGACTGCAAGAAAAGCGTCCCGCATACTAACAACAATTATCTCAATAATTTCATTAAAAGTAACCATCGAATTTACTCCTCTAAAATTTCAGGAATTGTGAGAGAATCGCATGTCGATTCTGAAACGAGACGGGGTCGTCACTGAATAGCTCGGAGACATCTCGCATATATCGACGAGGGAGTCCTAATGCATTAACCAACCGATTCGGAAAGGTTACACTTATGATAGTTTTAGACGCTATTTTCGACTAATTCATAGATTAATGACAAATATAAGATTCTCCTGAGATGTACATGACTCGTAGAGTCCATTCTTGGATTTTAGAAAAGTTAGGTGAAGGTTACGATGTAGCCTTGGCCACTGTAATCGATTCAAAAGGAAGCATTCCAGGGAAACCAGGTGCTAAATTGGCCATGATAAAAAACGGTGAAAAATTCGGTACAATCGGAGGAGCTGGATTAGAACTAAAAATCGAGGAAGCACTTTTTGAATTAATAAAAAGTCCATATAGAATGTCTTTACAGGGAGGAAGAATAGAGAATTTTTTGTTATACAAAGATGGAAAAAACAAAGAAGTAACTGCTTTGGACAGCCTTTGCGGAGGTCAGCTGACTGTGTCTTTGGAAGTAATAAATACTTCTCCTAATGTTTTAATTATTGGAGGGGGGCATGTTGGAAAATCGTTAGCATATGTTTGTGATTCGATAGGCTGGACTTACAGTATTTTCGATGTTCGAGAGGAATTCTCTAACAAAGAAAGATTTCCGAATGCCGAAGAAATATACACTTCTTCTATTTCCGAATTTCTGGATTCAGAAAATCAAAAATCATTCACTAGATTCTCAGATATTTTTCTATTAGGTCATGATTGGAGTCTAGACCAAGAAATCTTAATCGGCATTTTATCTAAAATTGATTCAAATCAAAGGCCAAGGATTGGTTGCATAGGCTCTAAGACTAAATGGTCGGCATTTAGGAAAGCAGCATTGGATGCAAATATTCCAATTGCTATTGTTGACTCTACTAGGTGTCCTATTGGTTTACCCATAGGTGCGCACACCCCAGAAGAAATAGCAATCGCTATTTGCGCTGAGATAATTTCGTTAGATGCACAACAATCTCTAGAAAAGAAATAAATGGGGAAATTAAAATGGCAAGAAATTTCGTTTTTTCCACTTTAATGATACTTCTAATATCTTCCTTTAGTGGTTGTTATGGTAATGCAACAATATCTAGTATTCATGATAATTCTTCATCAGATGATTTTGGGGCTTTTAGTGTAGTTGCACCTATAGATACCGGCATAAATGTCTATCACGATCATTTTATTATGGAAGAAGACTATCCTCAATGGCTATTGAACGGATTGGGAGTGACTAAAGTATGTGACATAACCAAAAACGGGTCATGGGAAGAAAGATATTCTTCAGATAAAGAATCGTGTTGGGATACAATCGTCTCTACAGATATTGTTTGGTTCAAAGGTACGAGGATAATTGGTACATCTCCCGACGATAATACGGATATTCCAATTCTAGATGATCCTCAAGACGGTCACGGGACTGCAGTCACAGGAGCTGTGCTGAATGCCAATCCCAATGCCGTAATTTTCTTTGTAGAAGGTTTCTCTGATGCTGCCGTGTTAGCAGCAGCAAATCAACCACTTGTGGATATAATAACCACTAGTTTTGGCCCAATAGGTTCAATTCCAGTTCCAGGAATCGAAGATGCAACAAAAGTCGCAGTTGTAGAAAAAGGGAAAATACATACAGGCGCTGCAGATAATTCTCCCTCACCAGCAGTACAAGATTCAACAGCTGGACCTCCTTGGAGTATCGGTATTTCTGGTTATGCCGAAGAAGGAGATGACCAAAAAGAAACCATGAGCGGCTCATATCCCGATGTAGCAGCGGATTGGACACAAATACTGCCGAATCATGATGATGTGGATGGTTATCATGAAACTTCTGGGACATCATTCGCAACTCCGAGAACTGCTGGATTACTTTCAAAAATAATCACTAGTTTGAGGCATGAATTTGGTGATTTCTCATCCGGTGCGAATCCAGAAAAAAGAGATAAAAACATAATCAATGGTTCTGAAATAAAATTTTCAAATGATGATTTAAGAGATGCATTAAATCTTTCAGCGTGGTATCCTTCATTTTCGTCATGGGATCCTCTCTCAGGTACAACTCCTATCTCCCCCATTGCTCCTTGCACACAAGTTGGCTGGGGCGTCGTGAATGAGAGCAATGTTTTACCAATAATCGAACATCTTAATGGAACCGCTGAAATTCCTAATAGGCCATCCGATGTAGTTCTATGTATGGAAACTAATCAGGCTATCCGCGAGTCTTACTGGTCATAATCTCCGCAGGATTCAATACATATTCCCTGTTTGCGACGTATATGCGCAAGGTCTCCATAAGGTGGAACATTAATTCACTTCATGGTTCAGATGAAATTTCTAAAATTATCAGCCTTGTTCATAGCATTGAAATTCTAGGCCATCTTTCTGTTACCAATAGAGGAATAACTCAATTGTGCGAAATAAAATTACGTCAAAACGCCTCTCTTGAAGATATTTCAAAACTAAAATATTTCGAAGTTATTGACAAATATGAAGAAGATGAAGATGGTATTTTAGTTAGTTTACTATGCACACATCCATTAGCAATTATGGGAATAGAAATGGCAAATATTCATTTACAAACTCCGTATAAATTGTGTTCAGAAATGGGCATGGAATTACGAATATCTGGAATTTCTGATTCAGTAAGGAAGTTTGTTTCAGTAGTAAGAGAATTAATGCCTCCTGATAAAATCAGTGTCCAATCATTAAAAGGAGATATCGGAAATGGCTGGACGGATGAATTAACAAGTAGGCAAAAAGAAATAATTTCTTATGCTGCTTATAGAGGCTATTATGGCACAGACTCTAAAACTACTCTAAAAGATTTGGCCGATGAACTTGGTATGGCTAGGAGCACTCTTGGAGAACATATTCAAAGAGCAGAATTAATGATTTTACGTAAAGCTATTGAGGATCTAAATATACAAAATGATAATCTAAAACCAAATACTCAAAGAACTATGATAGATGGGAACTAACGGATATGTCACGATTTAGACTTCCAATGATTCCTTCCTCGGATGAAGTATCTTGGACATCAAGGATAAATAATGTTGATTTTTCCACTACGATAGCAACTAATTCTATTTTATTAGATGTTTTAAGAAATAAAGGAGGAAGCCTCGGGACTAAGAGAGGATGCGATTTAGGTACGTGTGGCTGTTGTACAGTTTTAGTTGACGGCATACCAAAATTATCATGTTTAACTATGGCCAAGGAAGTTGAAGGTTCTAGTATAACTACAGTCGAGGGACTATCTTTGGGGCATCATCTTCATCCAATTCAGGAAACTTTTGCAGAGTATGGAGGAAGTCAGTGCGGTTTTTGTACACCAGGATTTTTAGTAGTAATTTCAGCATTATTGGATGAAAATCCTAATCCAAACGATCAAGAAATAAAAACAGCTATAGAAGGAAATCTGTGTAGGTGTACCGGTTATCAACAAATCATTGATTCTGTAAAAGCAGCTTCAGAAATAATGGTGAATAATGTAAAAATTGAGGATTCAACTTCTCCAAAAAGTGACCCTCATCCCGGATTCAATAATTAAAGGTGGTTTTATGTCAAATGAAGATGAAATGGTTGGCTACAGACAACAACCGGGTAAGTTACCTTTCTCAAGACCTGGCTCTGGTGGTAAAAATCAATTCAGTGAATTACGCGATATCCAATTAATACCAGAAAGTCAAGGTGGTAAAAAACTCCAACCTAGAGGCAGCCATAGGCATGATGAACTAATTAGTGGAATATCCATAGGCAAATCCACTGCACTCGTAGATAGTAAATGGAAAGTTACTGGAAAAGCTAATTATGGAGATGATATAAGGTTAAGTAATGAATTAATTGGAAAAATTGTACGTTCCCCACATCATTATGCGCGTGTACTTTCGATCGATATTAGTAAAGCCGTAGAGTTAGAAGGTGTCATAGCGATAGCAACTGGTGCAGATGCTCAAAATTCATTTGGAGTTTTACCAGTGACCAAAGATGAACATGCAATGGCAATTGAAAAAACTCGTCATAAAGGAGATTTGGTTGCTTGTGTTGCAGCTATTGATGAAAGTACAGCCTTAGAAGCAGTCAGATTAATTGAAGTTGAATATGAGGTTTTAGATAGTATTCATGATATGCGTAAAGGGCTGGATGATTCTAAATATCCAATACATGATAGAGGACAATATCATATCGGAGAATCAAATGTACAAAAAAGAGTNTTTCAGGAATTTGGNAATATTGGTGAAATGATTCCTAACTCNGTNGCAAATCATAAATCGAATTGGTTATTTGCTGGAGTTAATCATGGTTTNACAGAACCTCATGCTGTTGTTGCCGATTGGGATCCATCTGGTAGATTGACCCTATATACTCCTCAACAAGTACCTCATTACGTCCACCGTGCATTAGCAGATGTATTAGAAATCCCAATGCACCAAATTAATGTTTACCGAACCTTCGTAGGTGGTGGTTTCGGAGGTAAATCTGACCCATTCCCCCATGAAATGTGTGCTGCTATATTGGCTAGAAAATCAGGTAGGCCAGTAAGGATTACCTTTGATAGAGAAGAAGTATTTTGGGTAAACAGAGGAAGGCATCCTTCTAGAATCGAAATGGACATACATGCAGATTCTGCTGGTCGTTTATGTGGTGTCCAAACCGATGCTTTGATCGATGGAGGGGCCTTTGCATCCTTTGGTCATGTGACTACTTATTACAACGGAGTCTTACATACTGCACCGTATGAATTAGGAGCATTCCATTATACCGGTGCTAGAGTTTGGACAAATAAACCTGCAAGTGGTGCTATGAGAGGCCATGGAGCCGTCAATTCTAGATGTGCGGTTGAAGTGGGGCTAGATGATATTGCTGAGCAATTATCTGTAGATCCAATTACACTTCGTTTAGCTAATCTACTACCTCCTTTTTCTGCAACAATTACTGGATTTAGAATAACTAGTATTGGTATGAGGGAATGTTTAGAAAAGGTCAAAATAGCATCCGACTGGGATAAAAAATTTCGCCAATTACCATTAGGACACGGTATTGGCATAGGCTGTGGATTTTTTATATCAGGCAGTGGCCTACCAATTCATTGGGATCCCAATAAATTTCCACATGCAACTGTCCATTTGAAAATCGATATGGATGGGGGCGTTACAATCCACACAGGGGCTGCAGATATAGGACAAGGCTCCGACACAGTTGTTGCTCAATCTGTTGCAGAAGTTCTTGGGCTACCTTTGGATATGATACGTGTAAGAAGTAGAGAAACTGATACATCTCCTGTAGATTTAGGATCTTATTCCTCACGAGTTACATTTATGAATGCTAATGCAGCAATTTCTGCGGCCATGGAAATAAGGAAAGACCTTCTCAAGGCAGCCTCCTTGATAACAGATACTGAAATAAAGAAACTTGTTATTGGAGATAGGAGAATTTTCGATAAACAAGATCCTGCAATAGGAGTTTCATATCTTGAAGCTTTACATAAAGCCCAAGAAGACAGAGGGGCACTTACTTCCTCAGGCTCATATCGTACTCCTCCAATGGGGAGGGCACACAAAGGAGCTGCTGCAGGATTAGCGCCTGCCTACTCTTTTTCTGCTTATGTTGCTGAAGTAAAAGTGGATATGGAAACTGGACAAACTAAAGTTCTCGAAGTCTGGGCAGCACATGATTGCGGAAAAGCCCTAAATCCTCTCTCTGTTAAGGGACAGATAATAGGGTCTTGTCATATGGGTTTGGGACAAGTCCTTAGTGAAGAAATGAAGTATAGTCGGGGAGGAGACTTACTAAATCCGGATTTATTAGATTATAAAATACCAAGTATCCATGAAATGCCAAAGGTAAATCCAATAATAGTTGAATCCAATGATTTGGAAGGTCCTTTCGGTGCTAAAGAGGCAGGAGAAGGTCCTTTGTTACCAATACTTCCTGCAGTTTGTAATGCAGTTTATGACGCATCCGGAATAAGAGTAAATGAACTACCTGTAACAGGCGATAGATTGTATAAAGAGATAGAGAAGAAATGTAGAAATCTAAAAATATCTAACCCTCTAAACTTACCCAATCCTTCACTAATTCATTCCGATTTACAAACACTATTGGAAAGTAGGGCGTCTCAACACTCTGAAAGAGATTTACAAAGAATTTTATCGGAAGAAAAAACACCATATCACAATGGTGCATTATTCGGTATGAATCCAGAAATACCGGGAGATGAACAAGATTCTAGATGGGAAATACGTGTCATTCCTGATGATCAATATCTCTCTAATCCTAGATTAGCAGGAAGTGCCTGGAGGCATGTAGAAAGAAGAAAGAGGAATGATTAATTATGCAAATGCCTCCATTTAAATTACACACACCATCATCATTAGATGAAGCATTCGAGATTGTGAAAGAACTCAGGAGACAGAACTTAGAGTATGATTGGATTGCAGGAGGGACAGATTTAATACCCAATTATAAATGGCATATTAATACTAAATCTGATGTTATTTCATTATCAAAAATAGAAGATTTGCATAAGATCTCTAAAAATCACATTGGTGCTATGGCTAGACTTTACGATATTTCACAATCATCCGAGATTCATCCTTTAATTTCAAAATCTGCTAGTCTAGTCGCTAGCGTTATGATTAGGCGTTCAGCTACTTTAGGAGGTAATATATGCCTAGATACACGTTGTTTTTGGTTTAATCAATCAGAAGAATGGAGAGAATCTATTGAGTATTGCCATAAATGCGATTGCGGAACGGGCGCTGATTGTAGGGTGATTCCAAATCAAAATACTCTATGTGTGGCAACATATCAAGCAGATATGGCTCCTGTATTGATGGGCCTTGGTGCAACTATTTACTTAGCATCGCCCAAAGGTAATCGCTCAGTATTAATCAAAGATTTTTTTAAACTAGATGGTATTACAAAAAATATCCTATTGGAAGATGAATTAGTAACACATATTACCTTTCCAGATGATGTATTTGAATGGGAGGGGGACTATCAAAAACTTACGCAACGNGACTCTTGGGATTTTCCAGAAGCAGGAGTAGCAGTNTTATGGAAGAAAGGAGACAAAGGNCCTTCCGACCTTCGTGTTGCAACTACGGGAATAGAATCAATACCACGCTTCCACTCTGAAGAATCTCAGAAAATAATAAAATCATGGTCCGGAAGTGATAGTGTAGAAGAGTTAGCAGAATCAATTAGAAAATCTGTAAAACCAGTTTTGAATACTTGGTTTCAACCCTCTTATAGGAGAAAAATGGTCAAAGTTTTATCTAGACGTGCAAGCAAGGGCTTATTGGAGATATAACATGTCGGCTGCAATTAAATATTCCAGTTTGATGGTAATTTTTTTATTTTTTCTAAATACTATTCCCTCAGTACATTCCCAAGGAGATATTTACCCATGGGATATTGAAATAGATTTCGAAAATGATGACTCAAGTGAACCATTTGATATTTCTGATGATGGAAAGGCATCTGTAACTTTTATAATATCTAATAATGGATTTCTTTCAATGGATTTAGAGTTTGAATTTGAAGGCCCATTTCAAGGTACTTTCACTGGCCCATCCGATGCTACAGTTGCCGCTAATTCTAATGATTCATTCAAACTTGAAGTAACAAATATCAATGTTCTCGATTATGCGGCTAAAACCCAAGAAGATTTCCTGATAACTGCAAAAGTTGTATCATTACAAGGAGCTCCCCAACTATCTCCTTCCTCGAAAGATGCTGAAGGAAAATTGATAATACCAATAGTATATTCTCTAGACCTACAAATCACAGACCCTGTTGGGCCTATGAATGCAGGTACATCAACTCCCTTGAGAGTTTCTGTGATAAATATTGGAAATATCGAGGATAGAGTTGGGGATGTTGATATTTCTGATAATTGTCCATTATTGACCCCTAATAATGGACTAGATTCACTAATGACAAAGAATCTTAATCCGGGTCAAACGACTCAAGCAGATTTGGAATTAACTGCCTCTGAGAGTCATCCAAAGAGAACTTGTAAGGTAGAAGTTTCTATAGCCTCCAACGGTGCTATGAATACAGGAGCATCATCAGCTGTTAGTACCGATGAAGTTCAAATTACGATCGACCCTTCCTTATCTAATAATCCAGGACCTGTGGATTCTGTNGATGACACTACGACTACGACCGAAGTTGTTGGTTCTAGCCTGCCGTCAGCAAGCCTACTTTCAATAATTTCTTGCGTTCTTACTGCACTTGTTTTTACTAGAAGAAATAACACTCAATAAAGATAAAAAAAATAAAAAAAAGTTATACTAAGCAGATGTAAAAAATAAACTTAGGATTATTAATTAAAATTTTTTCAAGAAACTTTGGGCAATAACATATAATTGTAATTCTATTGTCGCAAAGACATTGTAGGTGCTACCTACTTATTTTATTTTAATTAGAGTTGATTAAGATGTCCGAAGAAAAAACTGATGAGGAAAGATTCTCAACTATTGTAGTCAGTTCACTCACTGTCACAGTAGTTTTACTTTTGATTTTACCAATGTTATTTGTTGCAGGTAAGGAAACTGCTTATTCTGCATATGCTACAGGAGATAGTGAGATATATCAATTAGCCCAATTAACAGACATGCGCAATAGTCTTGATGATGAAGAGCACTATTTCATTGCAAATACTATGTCTACACCTATGTTGGTAAATGATTGGAAAGATCCTCATAGGACTATGTTGTTGATAATTGGACCAGAAAAACCAATCGATGAGACAGAAGCAGAAGAGATATACAAATTCGTCACCGAAAAAGGAGGAAAAGTAATAGTCGCATCTGATAATTCTAATGCAAATCTTTTATCCAATAAATTTGGAGTAACTTATTTCGATTATAAATTTGATGAAGATAAAGGTAAATTTGTCGGAGGATTACTTGATCAGAATCAACATTGGGTCGAATACGATGAATCTGGAGAAGTCAAAAGAGATGCAAATGGTGGGCAGATAGTAACATGGAGGAATGTGTGGACTGTCGCCTCAGTAGGGCAAGATATTGATAGTATGCCTACAGCGGCATTAAGACAAGGCTGTTCCGCCTTTAGTCTAGCTACCAATAAACCAATAGATTGCCGTATGCCAGTTATGTTAAGAGCACCTACTGGGCTGAAGTTTGAACCTTCAACTAAGGACATCACTGATCCAGGACATAGGGCAATAATGACACTTGGAGCTGCATCTACCTCTGCTTTTATTGATACTCAGGGGAATAGAGATCCTGGTGACCCTTTGAACCCAGCACCTGGGGATCTAAAATTAATTATGCGTTTTGATTATCACAATATTACAGTGCTAGATCAAGTAAGTACTGGCGGTAGCGGAAGTACACTCTCCGGAGGAGTTGGGGAATTATCCGTTTCTGGAAGTATCACCTTTATTGCAGATGAAGAAGCATTTTCAAATCGATTATGGACTTTAGATGAAGCAAAGAAAACAGGTTTACGAGAATCATGCATCGTTGAAAACTGTTGGACTCAGGAAATCAATAGCAATAACGATTGGTTAGGTAATGGCAATTATTTCGATGCATTGATTTATGATATGATGGAATTTGATAATTCAGAATTATCTGCAAAAATTAAGAACGGTAACTTTGCAGGAGATAAATCAAATTTTCAAATAGTATTTGATGAAAGTCGCCATATCACTGGTGTAATTTCGGCCCCATTTGTTGAAACTATGGGTACGATTGTTTTGTTAACTTCTAATACCTTTTTGAAATGGTTAGTGGTCCTCAATGTCGGGCTACTATTATTGGTAGCGATGATGGTGGTTCCACAAAAAGAGAATTGGCGACACGTCTTCGATTTAACCAGATTTTCCGAAAGGCCCGAGAAACTAGATCCTAAAACATATAGGACACGTGTCCAACAGGCACTATTTACTAAGATCAGAGTCCATCACGATTTGTCTCGTGATCAAATGGCAACAAAACCCCCGGCAGAAGTCCAGTCAATGATTGGAGACCCACGTCTTGTGGAATTGGCTTATAGCCAAAGCCGTACATACACGCCCAAGGAGTTACGCCAGATGATGCAGGCAATTCGTCGTTGGGGTAAAAAAAATTAATGAAATGGAGATATAAATATGAATGCAACACCACCAACAGATGCACCACCAGCACCGCCCTCAAATACCACAGATGCTGCTTATGCGAAGAAGGCAGCCGAAGCTCGCGGCTCTTCAAAAACAAATGAAAAGTTAACAGCAGTTGGAGCGATAGCTCAAGCAATCGGTTCAGAAGTACAGAAAGTAATTATTGGTAAATCACATGTTATTGATAACGTATTAGTAAATATTCTGTCCAACGGAAACCTTCTCTTTGAAGATTATCCAGGTCTAGCAAAAACTCTGATGACCAACACATTCGCTGATGCACTAGGTTGTGATTTCAAGAGAGTTCAATTTACTCCAGATTTACTACCTGCAGATATTACAGGAACAAATATCTATGACGCTAAGAAAGGTGAATTCACATTTAAACCAGGACCTATATTTTGCAATCTCCTTTTGTCCGATGAGATCAACAGAGCCCCTCCAAAGACCCAAGCAGCCCTTTTGGAAGCTATGCAAGAGAAGCAGGTGACTATTGGTACAGTAACTCATAAATTACCAGCACCATTCTTAACAATGGCTACTCAGAATCCAGTTGAACAAGAAGGTACGTATCCATTACCAGAGGCGCAACTTGACAGATTCATGTTCAAAATGAGTGTTGGTTATCCTAGCCGTTCCGATGAAGATGAGATATTATCGCGACGTATTGCAAGAAAGAAAGATGCGGTTGAGGTTGAAACTATTACAGATCCAGCGCGCGTAGTTGCAATGCAGCAAGCAATAGAAGACGTGTATGTAGATCCCGCAGTTAGAATGTATATGGTTGAAATAGTTACTCAAACCCGTGAACATAATCAAGTCTTAGTAGGTTCATCACCTCGTGGCTCACAAGCTTTGTTGAAAACCAGTCGTGCGGCTGCTGCAATGAGAGGGCGTGATTTTGTGACTCCCGATGATGTAAAATCAATCGCTAATTTAGCAGTTGCACATCGTTTAATACTTAAACCAGAACATCAAATCAAAGGAGTAAATACCGAAGACATAATCAAGGAAATTTTGAGGACTGTTCCAGTTCCAACTGTTTGAATATTCTACGGAGTTGGTGGGATTATGGCATGGAGTAGAAAATCCGCGATGTTCGCATCTTTAGCGGTGGCTCTATATCTCCTGGGTTTAGTACTGAGAAATCAACAATTAGTTACTGTTGCAGTAGTTTTACTTTCTTTCTTGACATGGGCGGCGTTTCGTACCAGTCACGCAGATGTTTCATCGTCAGGTAGAAGAATAGATGATGCACAGAGTGATGAAGGAATAGAATTACAAAATATCTTGGCCATGCGTAAAGTTTCTTCTTCAAGAATTTTCGAAGATGGNGAAATAGATGTATCATTAAGACTTCAAAATAGATCAAATACCTCAAAAGTATTGGAAGTTCGTGATAGGGTGCCCGAAGTAATGAGGATAAAGAAGGGAGCCAATTATGTGTTGATGGAATTAGGCCCTCAAAGAGAAACTGAGATTTCTTACACTATAGAAACTCCATTGAGGGGATTTTATACGATTGGACCAGTATGTGTAAGAGTACAGGACGCCTTTGGATTATTCCATAATGAAAAGGAAATACATTTGTATGAAGATTTCCTGGTTTTTCCGAAAATGGAAGATATTAAAGATGCTATGATAAAAAGCAGAGTTCCAAAGATTTTCACTGGTGCTGTTAATATTCGAAATCCAGGAGAAGGTTCAAATTTCTATAACCTAAGAGAATATATTCCAGGAGATCCAATGAAGAAAGTAAATTGGAAGGCTACTGCTAGGCAAGATGGAAAAATGATGGTAAATGAATTTGAAAAAGATGCTGTTAGTGATATCATAATAATAGTTGATAGTAGGAAGATTAGCGAAACAGGACCAGTAAGTAGAAATTCTTTGGTTTATAGCACAAGAGCTGCAGCGAGTCTTTCACAATATTTCTTAGCCAGAAGGGATTCTGTTGGTTTAGTCTTATATGGAGACGAAATAACTTCTGTAGATAGAGATACTGGTAAAAAACAGTTGTATGTTTTATTAACTAAATTAGCAGGTTCAATGGCAAAAGGTAACACTCCATTGAAGATTGTGACAAATAGAATAATGCCGCATATCAATAGAGGTAGTCCGGTTATATTACTATCTCCTTTAGAAGAAGATCCAACTATTGTTGATGCTGTTAGAGATTTAAGATCAAGGAATTTTGAAGTTACAGTTTTATCTCCTAGTAGCTTAGAATTTGAATTTGATGCTAGAAGATTAGATAGGACTGGATATGAAGTTCTAAAGACTGAAAGGGATATTTTGATGGCGGAGTTAAGGGGATTGGGTGCATACGTAATGGATTGGGAGCCAGATATGATGCTAAATACTGCCCTTACTGGTGCAAGAGGATTTTGAGGTATTTTGATGGCAGAAGAAAATAAATCCAAAACTAGTGATACCTCACATCTGTACGATAGTACCACGCTCCGCTCTTCAGCTCCAAGCAGGAAGGCCGCCGCTGGTCGACAAAAACAGAATACAGAAATTCCTGTCGATGCAATTCCAGAGGTTCATATTCCTGGTTGGGTGGAATCAATCTTTGGAGGTCCAGTGATAAGTTCAATGAAATTTCTCCCTCCGGATAGGATGGTAACTTCATTACAATTGGCCTCATCAATCACATTGGTCCTATTGTGTTTCCTAACTTTCATGATAACCCCAGTTACCGGAACAGCGTGGTTTGCTATTTCCAATATGATCGGATTGGGATTTGTTGGAGGACTATTACATTTCATAATAATTGCAATAGGACTAATCGGTGGAATGTATGGCGTTTTTCAAAGAGATCAAAGAGCCCTATTGGTTTCTTATTGTATGCTAATAATCGTAACAATAAGATTTGCAGGAAGTAAAGTAGAATTCGGCCTCAGTTTTCTTCCAGAGGGAGAAGTAGCTCAAAAATTCCTCCTTATTTTATATGCAATATTTCTGGTTATGTTCATTGAACTTTCTAGTGGAATAATTAGATTTTCCATGCTCGATACATCAATAAGAACCGGAGAAGTATATGTAATGGGTATACAGAAAATTACCTCTCGTTATCATAGATCTCTCCTAATTGCTCCTTCAATAGCTGGTATTGTTGCTCTACTTACATTATTTATTAATCGTATAATTCCTGCAATGATTGGAGTGGTAGATCCGGTCTCAGCCAATAGACTTAGAGAAAGTGTTGAATTAACNAGTGTTTATGGTGTCGCTTTAGGTACAATGGTTATTTTTATGATAATTGCAGGATCTTTTGCTGTAAATTTACCACTTAGGATACAACAATTTAGAGATAAAAAAACCAACTAATTATCTAATATACTCTCCAATAATTCCTAAATCAGCTATTATCAGCATTGCCACTGCCTCCACTACGGGGACTGCTCTTGGGCCTAAAACTGGATCATGTCTTCCTCCAACTTTCAAAGATCTGATTTCATTGCTTGGAAGATGTAAAGTAAATTGTTCTTTGGGAATGCTGCTTGGTGGCTTAAAGTGAATTTTGACACTCATAGGCGATCCTGTTGAACGGCCTCCTAAAGCACCATCGACTAATCTCTCTCCCGAATTTTTTAGAGTTGGCTTTTCTTCATCATTTATCCATTCATCATTATGCTCTGATCCACGCATCAAGGAAGAATTTACTCCATGAGAGAATTCAACTGCTCTAGCACCGGGAATTGCCATCAATCCGCGAGCCAATGACGGTTCTAAACCATCAAACCAAGGTTCTCCTAATCCAATCGGCAAACCTTCAATTAATAATTCAACTACAGAACCAATAGTATCTTTACTCATCCTTATTTCTTCTATATAATCTGACATTTTTTCTGCTGCTTCTTTATCTTTACAATTCAATTTTTCCATATTGATACTTCGTTCTGGAGAACTTTCCTTGTTCAATTCGAGTAACTGTTTTGCAGAAAGTTTCCCGACTCTTAGTAAATGCGCTTCACATTTCCATCCTACATTTTCTAACATATTTCTTACTTGGCTTCCTGCAGCGACAATACCAAATGTCAGACGTGCAGATTGAGAGCCGCCNCCTCTCGGATCATTAACTCCTCCTGAACGCATGTATTCNACCATATCTGCGTGTCCTGGCCTAGGCTGATCTGGTAAAAATGAATAATCAGAGGACTTTACATCTGAATTTTTTGTAATCAGCAATATAGGCCATCCAGTTGCTACACCTTCGTAAACTCCTGATAATATTTCACATTCATCTAATTCCTTCCTAGTTGACAACCCCTTTCTTCCTGGTCTTCGATTTTTGATATCATTTGCTAATTTTTCATTATCAATTTCAGTCCCTGGTGGCATGCCTTCTATTAGTACGCCTACACATTTTCCATGACTTTCTCCAAATAAAGTAATACGCAATTTATCTCCTAGTCCCATTCCCATTATATTTNCTCCTCCAAAAAATTGTAAAATGTAGTTTTTATCAAATCCAAATCATATCTCTTAATTATATCAGATAANACCTCGACTTCTTTTTCATAACAGATTATACAAATCGCTGGCCCAGAGCCAGTTATTCCTGCAGCTATTGCACCATTAATAATTGACAGATTGCATATTTTTATGGCTTCATCGTCATCATTTGCAGCAGCAACACCCATTCCATTTGTAGTGAGTGCTTCAAAAATATCTCTTTTTTCTATGGATTTCAGTGCTTTATCAAATATAGTATTATATTCCTTAAAAGAATTTACTTTTATGTCTCTTTTCCTATTTCGTCTAATTGCGATTAGAACGCACAAAGAATGCTCAATGTCTCCTTCTGATATTACTGATTCTGAAGCATTCTTTGTTGAATCAATTAATTTCCAACCTTGTGCCATTGCGCCCCACGTATCATCAATACTACCAGTAATTGTACAGCCTGCTTCTTTTTGAGCCTTAACTGCTAAATCAATAATTTCAAAGTCATTTAAATTCATCCAAGATGCAGAGTTAAGAGATTTAATTGCAGCACATGCTAAAGCCGAGCTTGATTTTAGTCC
Source organism: Methanobacteriota archaeon (assembly GCA_002719615.1). Taxonomy (GTDB): domain Archaea; phylum Thermoplasmatota; class Poseidoniia; order Poseidoniales; family Thalassarchaeaceae; genus MGIIb-O3. Next base: position 31,256 of record PBHZ01000015.1, on the reverse strand, counting down.
CTGTCCTATTGGGACTTCGCTGAAGACGTCCCATCCATATTCTTTAGGAAGAGGAAATCCTTCCGCTTTCCAGCATTTTATCACAGAATCAAGAAGCTTATGTTCATCTTGCAAATTTTTCGACTTTTTATCAACTAATTTCACTCTTGTAAGTAAATTTACTCCAACTGAGCACCCCTTTCCTGTTCCAAGTGCATGTAATATAGAAACTCCGCCTCTAGCCTCCCCTTCGCCTAAGGTCTTCATATCTCACTCATCTCTCCTTCAATGGCATTACCAACATGCCGCATTCTTGAGTCCTGCATAACAAAAATTTTATCTCCTATTTTGATATTAGTTACNGACACCGCTCTACCTAAATTATCTATTAATCTTACAGTTTCCGCCTGTTGGAGAATTATCTGACCTTTTATTTGTTTATTACTATATGAAATTTTCAAAAAAGGGCGTCTTTCAATTTTTATTCTACCTATTGAAGCATACCTCTCATTTCCATCATAATTGATAATTTTTACCTTTTCACCGGAGACCAATTCACTTAGGTATTTTGTCTTATCATCCTTCAGTAGTATGTAAGAGTGTATTGCGCCTACATTCACTCTAAAAGGTCTAGAAGGGACAAATTCAGATTCTAAAGTCTCCCCATGGACAAGGCACAATGCATTCGAGGTCGAGCCAACCATTACCCCCTCTCCTTCTTTCAGTCTCTCAATTAGGTCTATACAGACTCTTTCTCCAAAACCTCCAGATTCAATCGAAGTCACATTAGCAACATTCAGCCTACTTACATCATTTTTCTTTTTTTGATTATCAGTTGATTTATTCTCTCTTATTTTAACTGCTTTACTCCAAATTTCCTCATCGTTAGGCAATAGTAATGCGTCTACTCCATGCTCAAGTGCGTATGCAGCACCTTCAATTTCTATCTTTTCATCCATCGAAACTGCTATTCTCGTACCAGTCCCCAAAGATCTTGATATTAGATTTTCCAATGGAATCATTTTCCAGTTTTTACATCTAACTAATATCCAGGGAGATAACCCAATCATCGAGTAAGCCTCATCTTGACTTCTATCATCTTCCAGATAAATTTCAGCAACATCAGGCAAATCACCTTTCCAAATCCTATCGGCATAAATAGAAATTTTTTCAGAATATTCATTAGAACAATCTAACCAAAGTTCCATTTCTAGTCCTCTATTATTTTAATTGCCTCTGTTGCACTTACTCCTTCATGCACAATTGCACGGAGAGCTTTAACATTCAAACTTGGATTTGCAGTACCAAAAACTTGTCTTCCGATACATACTCCACTTCCCCCTGCTTGAATTGATTGCTCAACAATTACTAGCAGTTCATTAAAAGAGATATTCTTTGTACCTCCGGCAATAAGTACTGGAATCGGTACAGATCTAGTAACCTTTTGAAAACTTTCAATTGAACCTGTCCAAGGAACTTTAACTACATCACATCCTATTTCCCATGCCAATCTAGCTGCATGTGCTACACCATTCGTTTCATCATCATTTGAAATAATTAGATTTTCTCCTCGAGGATATATCATCCCAAGTACCGGAATCTCTAATGCCCAAGCATCTGTTGTAAGTTTGCCCATTTCGATTATCATTTCTGCCTCATTTTCTTCTCCCATATTAATTTGCCCAGAAACTCCAATTGCTCCTCTGTCCAAACACTCTTGTGCAGTGGCAATACTTACTTTTTCTCCCGTTCTATTTCCTCCATGAACAGTTGATGCAGAAACATGACACACAAAGTTATTCCAAGGTCTAATTTTCTTCTGATGACTCAAAACACCTTTATGGATTACAATGGCATCTGCCTGAGAATCAATTAGTTGCTCGATTAATTTATCCATATTCTCTAGACCTGCTTCTGGATACTGTGAAATTCCATGATCTAGAGGAACCCAAACGCCCTTTCCACCGGGCAAAATCCTGTCAAGACGACTCTCGAGACCTTCGGGCATAGAAGACGCTAAGAACCACCTTCTTGAAAAGTATCGTTTTTATGATTAATATTTTTTCTTACACATTAATNCCTTTTGATTGATAAATCGACTATTAGGGGAGCATGATCAGAAACCACCAAACCTCCTTCTCTGAGCACACTAATCTTTTCAAAAATATTCAATGCGGCATCATTTGCAAGGATGTAGTCAATTCTCCAACCTCTGTCAAGAGCTCTGGCTTGACCTCTATTAGACCACCATGAATATGGTCCTTTCATATCTCCATATTCCATTCTNAGCAAATCATGCCATCCAGATGATAAAAATCTACTAAACCATTCTCTTTCATGTTTCAAGAAACCAGATGTATTCCTATTTCCTGATGGATTCCATATGTCATTCTCGGTATGGGCGATATTTAAATCTCCACACAAGAGTACTGGCTCATCCATTGATGTAAATTTTTTTGCCCATATCAATAAATCTTCTAGCCATTGGTCTTTGAATTCTTGTCTTTCAATATTTGCTCCNCCATTTGGNAAATATATGTTTATACAATGCAATTTACCATGTTTTGTATGAAGAACTCTTCCTTCATCGTCGCCGATGTCAATGCTAGTAGAAATACCACGNCCTTCNTCTGCAATTCCTGCTCTTGACCAAGTTGAAACGCCTGAGTAACCCTTTTTCTTAGCAGGATGCCAAATGATCTCGTAGTCACCTGTTGGTTGCCAACCTTTAGGCATCTGCTCTGGTAAAGCCCTAACTTCTTGAAATAGCCAAATGTCACCATTGATTTTTTTCATAAAATCATACAACCCTTTACGATGTGCGGCTCTAATGCCATTCAGATTCCACGTTACAATACGCATGATATAGGCCTCATTGAGATAGGTCTTTTACTTTCTCTACTAAATCCATCCGTCTTAATCTCNAAACTCCAACTGGAGTCATTANNACTGCGATAAGGACTACNCCTGTCATCAACTGCCAAGCAACACTCGGAACAATGGTGACGGGTATCANAAATTGCCAAGATGAAAATGAGGCAGCTAAGCCTATTGCTCCACCATAGGCAAATAGGACGCCAACTATTCCTCCGACGATGCCAATTAGAAGACTCTCAAAGAGAAGCATCAGACCAAGACTCTTCGTGGAAGCCCCCAATACTCGTAATGTAGCCAGTTCAAAATCACGTTCTGCAACATTCATTATCATTGTATTGAACATCACTACTACGGTAAACAGAAGGCCAAGATACATCATACTTTGGAAGATTGTAGTTTGTTGATCAAGTAAATCATTAATACCGTCCAGAAGAGTTTTTCTTTCCACGATACCGGTTGAAATCTCTCCTAAATGAGAATCAACCCTCACTCCTTCAGATAGTTGTAGATAGATAGAAGTTGCATTGACTCCAATAATCTCACCTAAATCCTCACGCAGAAAATACATTGTTCGAGCAAGCTCAGCAGTAGAAATCCCAACAATTTCAATATCCTGTTGTGCACCATTAATTTTTACAGTATATTTTTCTCCGACGCTCCATCCAAGAAACTGCATGCTTCCTTCATCCATCATTACTTGCGGTAGGGTTCTATTAGCACTTGGTAGGTTTCCTTCACTAATTGAGATTGGTCGCATCCCACCTCGAAAAGAATCAAGACCTACAAGATTAAAACTCCGATCGATATCTTCAGAATCAGTAACTAAACCCAGTGGCATTTCGATAATAATTTCGTAATCAGCCGAGTTATTTTCTGCCCAATCTAAAACAGGTTCTTCAGCATCTGGCATTATGTAAACTTGGACATCCCAATTCTGATCTTCCTCAAGTCCGCCAAGAAAACTATCTTCCATTCCTGCAGACATCATCTGGATTGACCCAAAAAGCATCAGGGAAATTCCGACCGCGACAAATGTCATCGTTAGCCGAATAGGTTTACGAACACTGGATCTAATCGAAAGACCGAGCGCTGTTGGCATCCATGAAGTGATTTTACGGAGCTTGTAGGAGCCAATACGCATTTCACTTTGCCCACTTAAAACTTCTAATGGTTCTAGACGACTAGCCTTTATCGCTGGAAATGCTCCTGAAATAAAAACAACTAGCATGGTTAAAATGATAACTGAAAGATATATCGAAAGGGGAACTGTTCTTTCAATAATTGGTAAACCTACAAGATCTTCATAGAAATCTAACATTCCATTCATCCCCCACGGTCCAGCTGATGCGCCTAAAGCACATCCGACTCCTCCAATTGCCAAAGGGGCTATAAGATAGCCAACCATAAGTGATGAACGTTTAACTCCAAGAGTACGTAATACTGCGATTTCTTTGGCCTGACTTTGCACGAGACGCTGTAGACTCAAGACAATAGTGATTGATGCAATCGAAGCAATCATTACGGTAAAGGGAAGTGTTGCTCGCTCGGCACCAGCCAAATCTTGTCTCATAATTTCAACCGGTTCATTTTGTCCACGATCTCGAACCCGTGCATCCAATTCGGTATCATTGAGTGTAGATTCAACAATCATCTTCACAGCATCAATTTCTACGCCTTCATATTCTTGAGTATCGGGTAAATCATACGAAGGCGTTCCTTCGACATCCAAAACAATGGTATTACTGGTGCCTATCGCATTACCAGTAAGTCTCGCCATTCCAGAATCAGAAAGATAACCGACGACATATTCGCCNGACTCAGGAGGAAATAATGAGCCTTCAGGAGCCATAAGGACATGCAATGGNTGGTAACCAATTCCAACAAGTGTGAATTCTACAGTTATATTTCCTGCTCCAATACTTACTGAATCTCCAATACTGATGTTTAGGGCTTCAGTGACGTGAGCATCTATGACTATTTCATCGGGTGCAACTGCAGTACGGCCTTCCGAATTTCCTTTGGGCATCCANACACGGTCGGTATTAGCATCGGCAGGGATTCCATGCCATAGAGAATTAATGATACGTTCACCATCTTGGTTACTGTAAAACATCGCTCCTTGTGTGATAGTTCTTCCTTCACATGAATCAAGAGAGAGCGAGGTTACGGTGTTCAAATCCCAATTATGAGACAGTGNTTCNCAGAAATCATCAATCTGTTCTGGAGTCCAGATTGTACTACGATTATCAATCCAAAGATCTGCAAGATTGGCACCTTCATCGTCATCAGCTTGCATAGTATCATACATATTGCCAAGATTGTGTGCATAACCTCCAAAAGTGATTCCTGCAAAAACACCAACGAACACCATCAAGATAACAGCAATGAGGCGGATTTTTGTACGCCAAAGACTACGTGCTAAGCGTTTATTAAGTAGATTCGACATTCAAAAACCTCCAATCAAAAACCATCTTCTGAACTACCAATTTTTTCATCAGAGATTATTTTCCCACTATCGATTCGAATAACTCGTGTAGCAAACTTGACTAATCCTTCATCATGAGTAACAAAAACAGACGTGATATTTTCCTTTTTGCACGCCCCTACTAAAACCTCCATGACTTTATTCGAAGTTTCAGTATCTAGGTTTCCAGTTAATTCATCGCCAAGCAAGAGTGTAGGTCGCTTTGCTATACTACGGGCAATGGCAACTCGTTGTTGCTGACCGCCACTTATCTCACCAGGAAAACGGTCTATTTCGTCTTCAAGTCCGACAAGTTCCAATAACTCCTTTGCTCTAGATGGATTTTTATCACCTGCTAATTCCTGAATTAATAGTATATTTTCAAGAACCGTAAGGTCTTGGAGTAAATTAAAAAATTGGAATACATAACCTATATTTTCTCTTCTAAAAGAAGTCATTTTCTCGGAATTATTACGTGGAACTTCATTTTCAAGGAATATATAATCTCCTCCAGTGGGACTGTCAAGAGCTGAAAGACAATTCAAGAGTGTCGTTTTTCCCGAGCCAGATGGGCCTAGTAGTATGACACGTTCACCTTCTGAAATTTCGAAAGAGACACCATCAAGAGCCCGAACTGTTCCTGCAGGTGTTTTGTAATGACGTTCTAAGTTTTGCATTCGTAATAATTTTCCCATTCTTTCACCCTTTTATTTCATGTTGAATCATTACTTCCTGAAAAAAATGCCATTGAGTCTCTAAATAGTTCCTCCCTTCTCCTCCTTTTATTATTTCTTAAATGAAATATAGTAAATGCGAAAACTAAGAATATAAGGAATGGAATAAAAGCCTCAGCATGATATTTTTCCATAAATTCTATGATTCCTTTGGCACTGTAAGCCCAAGTTATCGATGCAGCTGTTCCTCCAAATAAACAAGCTGCCAAAACTCTCTCAAACCGCATTCTAGCTACAAGTCCTAGCATAGCTCCTACTAATACTCCGCTAGCCATGAATGGTATCCATACAAATACAATTAAGCCCCAAAAGCCATATTTATCAATTCTCTTTCTGTTTTTCAATGCCACATATTCTACTGATGAAAGTATATCTCCCATGAATGGATTTTGCAAAAGTGCCCCTGGGATACCTCCTCTCTTAGCAACCATTGCTTCTCCAGTTAGCTCGTCACTTCCTTGCTCAACTCTACCTGGGTTAGCGTAATCTGCTAGGGTTGATTTTTCGTTCCTAGCACTAACTATTAAGGATCTTTCACCTATGTATTCATCCAATTTATTCCTTAGTAGTTGGTANAAATCATTTTGTAATTCATTGAAATTGGACTTGAAAAGAAAATATGCAAAGCGCTGTTGAGGCCTGTAAATAATCCTAATGAAAACAGAATCACTATCAGCCATTATCGCAGATCCATAATCAATCAAATTATTCTCTTTAAACCATTTTTTCATGACGCGCCTAAACTCTTCTTCTAATTTCCCAAATTTCCCTATAGANGAAAAGAAATCACCATAATCTTCAGAAAGTGGTATTTCTCCAAAATTAGTGACTAATAATTCTGAATCTATTACAATATTTGTTACATCACTAGCGGCTTTATCTATACAAACTGATTTTAATTGTATTGGCCGCATTTCTCCAAATATTGCAAACTCTTCCAGAATATCTGTAATCATCTTAGTTTTTACTTCTGTGGGTGCAACTATGGTTTTACTACTAGTTTTATAGGGGACCAAAGCATCAATAGAGAGATTACGATCTTGTATCTTGAACCCTTCTAGATCAATTTTTATTCGCAATTCTTTAGCAGAATTCTGTACGGTTCTTTGAATCAATCTTCTCATTTGCCTTGTCGATAACAAATCATCAACATCTCTATGATATAGTCTATGCATCAGTGGATATTGAACGCACAAGAAAAATATTGACATCCCAAGTGAGACAGATGCCAACCACCAAGGGGGCACTCCTGCACTTCCTCCTGTCAGCATGGCGGTTTCTCTTCCTCCTGCCCATTCTAGCCCCATNAGCGCCCATCCCCATATGCCTAGTTGTTGTACTGACATACATGCCCTATCTTCTTTATCAGAAATTTCGGGTATTTTTTGAATTTCAGAATTGCCATATTTCCCCATAGTGATGAATTTTATCANTGGAATCTCATTTGTTATTCTACTTTCCATATGTAATTCAACCTCTTTATGGAAATTTTCAGAAGGATTCCCAAGTATTGTATAATTCAATAATTGATCATCTGTTAAATGTGAAAGATTAACATCCTCATTCCATATGTAAAGTGTCATATTTACTTTATATTTCCCATCTACAATATTTTCTGAGTATAGAGTAACTTCTTGATTTCCAAGTCCACCAAAGTATCTATCACTATTATTTTCGCCACTATGCATCTTCACAGACATTATCGTAGTTTTTTCAGAATTTACATTATAGGTCTTAATTCTTATATTTTCATCAATTGAGTATATCTCAAAATACATCACATCCCTTTTGTCTGTACAATCTTCTGAATCTAAAATTGTTCCTGATAGTGCATTATCTACTGCAATTGAGTCTGAGGCAATAATCCCTGAGGATGCAATGAAAACGCCTCCAAAAAATATAATTCCAACAAGAACACCAAATACCAAGGTGTAATCATCGCTAGTTCTTGGCCTAATTGTGTTTACTAGAAATGTTTTATCAGCATTCAATCTTCTATCGCGAATTTTTTTCAATTCTTTATCGATAACTTGATTCTCATTTTCCTTTATATTTGTATTTTCTAAATTTTTTCCATGTTCCAACTCAGAATCCATCTTCCTTTCAGAAATTTCAGAATCCTCGCCATCTTTCACGATTATCCGTAACAGTCTAGACATATATTTATGCCTCCTAAATGAACTACTAATGACTAATAAATTTTTTTTCTATATCGNAATTATTAATATAAAAAAAATAAATTCAACAGTAATTTTAATGTCCTCCTACTACGTAGGAGAAGCATGAGTAGAGTGAGCAGGGTCAAATCATCTCTCTCATTATTCATTACTTTCATACTTTTAGTACCTCCGATACTTACATTAGCCACGTCTATCGATTATCCTAGTTTACAAGAAGAAAGTCAAAATTCAAAATCTAAAGAATCAATAATATATATGCCGGATAAACACCCTATAGGCTTACAAGATACATCTGACCCATCTCATGGATGGTTTGACAAAGAAATTGCGGGAGAGGCATGGTTATTTTACAGAACAGCCCATTATGTACCAATTGATTATTGGGAAGATATAACTGATGAATCGATAGTTAATGGATGGCACGTCCTTGCCCATGAATATCCTGTACCTTCTGATTGGAAAGAGCAACTGAAATCTATNGGAATTGATTGTTTTTCATATCTNCCNCCTCAAGGTTTCCATTGCAATGTCCCAAAGATGTCTCCAATGACTCTATCAGATTATGGCGTAATAGGAGCTTTCCGTTTGGATGATACTGACAAATTAGCTCCAGATATTATTCCAATACTTAATGGGGCTAATCTTGGTCAGTTGATGGACAAAGATAGATACCTAATAAATATAGTATTATCCGGTAAAGAAGAAGGTCACAATTTACTTTCTGAGGGAATCGAAATAAATATGCTCTCGGGAGTATATTCCTCTGTTGTTGTCGATGAGAAACAAATTGAGTGGCTATCTAAACAACCTTTTGTAGAATGGATTGAACCAAAATATCCGGATGTAACTTATGATGACCAAGCAGCTAATATCGTCCACTCTGATTTATTATGGGACCCAGTTTACATGGGAGGTTCTGCAAATACTCTAACCGGCGATGGCATAATAATTGCCATAGCCGATGGTGGCCTAGATAATTCAAATGAATGTGATTCCATTATATCATGTAATGCAGCGAACCCAACAATAAATGAAGATTTTCAAGGTAGGATAAAAACCATTATCTCGGCATCAACCGACAACAATAATAATTGTCCAGATGGTAATCCACATGATCCTACTGGACATGGAACCCATGTCGCGGGGACTGCCTTAGGTTCTGGACATAATTCAGGAGGCTTATACAAAGGAATGGCATATGAAGCCGAACTATGGTTTTATGCCATGAATAATGGGGAATCTTGTACAAGTAGTAGTCCGCTGCGAACGCCCATGGATATTGTCAATACACTTTTTGGCCCAGCCTATGAAGCAGGTGCTAGAGTTCAGACTAATTCCTGGGGGTCTGATCCAATGATTACTCCAACATATTACGGTGATGGCCAAGGAGGATCAACTCTTTATGGCCCAAATTATTATACTTCATTTAGTAAACAGATAGATGAGGGAGCATACCAGTATGATGATCTTGTAATTCTTTTTGCCATGGGCAATGAAGGCAAAGACTCAAATTCAAATGGAGAAATTGATACCTCATGGCTTCAAACTCAGACTACCTCAAAGAATGCCCTCTCTATCGGTGCTTCTGAAAATTGGCGACCTTCTCTAGGAATAACCTGTGGCATGTATCCAGGAGACAAGTTTCCTGTAGAACCGATAACAAATGATTATGAGTCAAATAATATAGAGGGTGTCTGGTGTAATTCAAACAGAGGGCCTACACAAGANGGTAGAATTAAGCCCGATTTAGTAGCACCAGGCACTCGAATGATTTCAGTTTACTCGCAAGANGATACTANTCCAATCAATATTCCCCTTGCTGATAATGCAAATTATATTTACAAATCTGGAACTTCGATGGCTACTCCTGTTGTAGCAGGAGCCTCAGCACAATTAATTCAATATCTGAATAATATTGGATATATCTCTCCCAGTTCTGCTTTGATTAAGGGAATATTTTCTGCTACGGCTGTGGATATGGCCGGACAATATGCTCCCTCATCATCAGTCCCACTAAATGGTGCTGCTCAAGCAGTACCGAACAACCATGAAGGATGGGGCAGAATAGATTTATCTCAAGCAATTAACAGCTCATTTATAGATCGTCTAGATATTGAAACCTCTGAAACAAAATCTATGAGATTGACGATACCTATCGGTACTCCAGAATTTAGAGTAGTACTCTCATGGACGGACAGCCCAAATATCGCAGTCACATCATGTGCTACTCAGTGTTTGGTCAATGATTTAGATTTCGTACTTAAAGATCCTTCTGGAAATGTTTGGGGAGAAGAAAACGGTGACACAAATAACCTACTCGGTATGACAGTTACAAGTCCAGATGCAGGAGATTGGGAAATAATAGTCACAGGTACTAATGTCCCCGAAGGTCCTCAAAATTTTTCCATAGCGACTAGTGGTAATTATATGTTAACTGACATGAGTCAACCTGTGTCTGGTAATCTAGAAAAGGCTGGCTTTCAAGAGGGTTCAATATTCACCGAGACTACAATTGCTGTCGGCTCAGATCACGTTTGTGCAATACTTGATGATTCTTCTATGAGTTGCTGGGGAGATAATTCCAAAGGGCAGTTGGGTGATGGGACAACTGTACAACGACAAACGATGACTCCGGTGGATTTAGGTATCGGTCGAACTGCTATTTCAATTTCTGCAGGACAAGGGCACACGTGCGCAATTCTTGATGATGCTAGTTTGAAATGTTGGGGNGATAATTCAGACGGCCAATTAGGTGATGGCACTATATTCGATTCTTCTACCCCNGTTGATGTAGATTTAGGATCTGAAATACCTATTTCTGTATCTGTAGGATTGAAACATACTTGTGTAGTTTTAGTTACTGCCTCGATAAAGTGCTGGGGGGATAATTCTTTAGGACAACTTGGAGATGGCTCTGTTATAGATTCCAGTACTCCCTCTAGTGTAAATTTGGGTTTAAGTAAGGTATTAGCAATTACCACTGGTGCATATCATACATGTGCAATAATCAATGATCCTCTCTTAAAATGCTGGGGAGATAATTCTGAAGGACAACTAGGCGATGGAACCAATATCGATCGGTTAAGTCCTGTGACAATATCGGTAAGTCCTAGTCCTGTTGCAATTTCTTCTGGAAATTCACATACATGTTCAATATTATCGGATGCAAGTTTGAAATGCTGGGGAGATAATTCTGAAGGGCAACTAGGTGATGGAACAAATACCGACTCCAATTCTCCAATACCTATAATCTCTGATTCAACTTCAATTTCTTTGGGAAGTATGCATACTTGCTCTTTGGACAATTCTAATATTTTGAATTGTTGGGGAGATAACTCTGAAGGTCAATTGGGGATTGGATCTACAATGGACCAAACTTCTCCGAGCCAGGTTACCTTTACAGGCGCACGTTTCCCGATAACTATTGCATCTGGTGATAATTATACTTGCTCATCTATGAATAATGATCTTCTGTCTTGTTGGGGTGGGGATTCAAGTAGCTCTATTTCTTTGTCTTCTTCTCCAACTAGCCTGTCTATTTCTCGATGGTCCTACATTAATGCAGCAGAAAGAGACCTAGATGATGATTCTCAGTTAAATATCTTTGATACTCATGTAGTGGGAGATGCCGATGGCGATGGAGTTAGTTCGAGTCAAGATATAGATGATAACAATCCTGCGATAGCAGTATCCTGTGCCGTTGGAGAATATGGAAGATATTCTTGTCAGCCAGCAACTGTTGGATTTTATGTAGATACTCCTGGTAGTATAATTAAGATTCCTGCGAGCCCAGGACACTACGTCTCTATTAATGGCGCTACATCACAAGAGCTTTGTGATATTGGAACATTTCAACCATCATCTGGCATGGATAAATGTAACGACGCCAATCCTGGTTATTATGTAGATTCCCAAGGTTCAAGTTCCCAGATNGCTTGCTCAGGAGGNACATATAATCCAAGTATTGGCTCACAGAGCTCTTCNGCATGTATCGGCTCAGATGCAGGATTTAATGTTCCAATAATTAATTCAATAAATTCAGGAAATACTCATTCATGTTCAATACTTGATGATGGCTCTGTGCGCTGCTGGGGCGATAATGAACATGGTCAACTAGGAGATGGAACAAGGACAAACAGTCTCTCTCCCATTCTTGCATCCACTCCTTTGGGTAAATCTGCTGTCTCGATATCAACAGGTGCCGAACATACTTGTGCCATATTTGATGATGGTACTCTTAGATGTTGGGGAAGTAATTCCTATGGCCAGTTAGGAGACGGTACTCTGATTGAGAGAACAACACCCACTATGGTTAATCTAGGCGCAGGTAAATCTGCAAAAAGTGTTTCATTGGGTCAAACTCATTCATGCGCCATATTGAATGACGATTCTGTAAAGTGCTGGGGTAGTAATTCTAACGGTCAATTAGGAGATGGGACTACCATAGACAGCAATATTCCNAAATCTATTATGTTACAAGGAGGGCAAACAGCAGTCTCAATATCTTCCGGATCTTATCACACATGTGCCATTTTAGAAAATCTTTCAGTAAGTTGCTGGGGGGACAATTGGCACGGCCAATTAGGTGATGGTACAAATAATAGAAATTTAGAGCCCAAGAGTGTTTCATTCGAATCNGGATATGAAACAATATTTTTAGAAAGTGGTTCTTTCCACACCTGTGCTATATTGATAAATAATTCAATTTATTGTTGGGGTTTCAATTCGGCAGGACAACTAGGTAATTCTGGATTAGGTAGTTCTAATACGCCTTTATTGATACAACTATCTGAATCAGATATCCCTTCTTATGTAGGTTCAGGTTTCCATCATACTTGCTCTCTATTGGATAGTGGTCATGTAATTTGTTGGGGAGATAACTCCAGAGGTCAACTTGGAGATTCTTCTTTAATAAGCAGAAATAATCCTGAGCCTGTCGATATACCTCTTGGAAGATTTGCTATATCATTATCAGTGGGGAATAGTCATTCTTGCGCAGTTCTTGATGATGCCACACTATATTGTTGGGGGATAAATTCAGATGGACAACTCGGTAATGGCGGTTCATCAGATAGTTCCTCTCCGGATTTAATTGATCTAAATCACGGTTCAGGGACTCAAACGGCCTGTGAACCCGGAACTTATCAACCAGAGTCTGGACAAACATCCTGTATCACAGCATCCAAAGGATTCAGNTCACCAGAAACTGCATCTCTCCAACAGACTCCTTGTACAGTTGGATATTATACAAATATAATAGGGCAAGCCAATTGTATTCCCGCCGCAAAAGGATTCTATGTTGACTCAGATCAGGCAATTGAACAAATCGCCTGCCCTGAATCAACTTCAACTATTGAAATCGCTTCTAATTCTTTCACAGACTGTATTTTAGATACAGATGGTGACTTTATACCAGATTATATCGATACTGATGATGATGGAGATGGAGTAGATGATGTATATGATTATGACCCACTCGATNCAGAAGTTTATGCCGANACAGATGGAGATAATGTGCCTGATAATATAGATCCAGATGATGATAATGATGGGGTGAATGATACTTTCTTAGCACCTGTTCTTGACTCCAGCGGGAACATTGTATACGAATTACGTCCATTGGACTTATTTCCTTTGAACCAATTTGAATGGGCAGACACTGATTTGGACGGCANTGGTGACAATACTGATAACGATGATGATAATGATGGACGTTCTGATAATTTTGATACCTTCCCAAATAATAAATATGAATGGGCTGACTATGATGGTGATAAATTGGGNGACAATTTTGATGCTGACGATGATGGAGATGGTGTTTGTGATACCAGTNTAGGTACTTCATTTAGTGATAATTCCAATCTAAATTATGGTCAAAATCATGATATAGGCTCTATTATTATTACAAACTCCAATGGAATTTCTGTGCCATTAAATCATCCTTCTGTATTGGCATATCTCCCTATCTCGTATCCATTGATTTACCCTTCCGATTTAGTTAACCTCTCCAACAGCCATCCAAGTTATGATATAGAATTAGATAATTGTAATCTACTGGGCGATGCATTCCCATTAGATCCTTCTGAATATCTAGATACCGATGGAGATACTTTAGGTAATAATTTAGATTTTGATGACGATAATGATGGATATAATGATTCAATTGATGCATTTGAACTAGATCCATCGGAGTGGAATGATACAGATGGGGATAATATAGGAGATAATTTCGATTTATTTGATAATGACCCACTTGAGTGGGCGGACTCTGATGGNGATTCGGTTGGGAATAATGCTGATCAATGTATTTTTGTCCCAGGTTTAAATCCATCTGACGAAAATTTTGCACATCTCTTAGCAATTGGTAATTTACTTGGNTGTGTTGCAGATCCCAATTTAGGAGCCATAGAAGAGCCAGAACCTGTTGAACCAGTATATTTGGATACAGACTTTATAGATACAGATGGAGATGAGATACTAAATTACAAAGATCTTGATGATGATAATGACGGCGTACTCGATACTGAAGATAAATGGCCTCTCGATGAAACCAGGCCATTCCCACCTTCAGTTTATATCATAAGTATATTGAGTATATCATTTTTGAGTTTGATGGGAATTAGATTAATAAATTGGCAGAAGTCAAAATTAGCCAAATTCCGTTCCAAGAGGATAAGATTGGAATAATTAATGGTGCAGGGGACAGGATTTGAACCTGCGAAGCACTACGCACTGGGACCTAAACCCAGCCCCTTTGACCACTCGGGTACCCCTGCTTNTTTTATGCGCGAGCGTTCAATAGTCAAGAAGGCAACGCTTTACATGTTCATTTCCCATAGTATGATAACGTTGAGTTTGCGCCGTAGGCACGACTAATATGGCACGAATAGGCGTAGTGGGATTAGGAAATTGGGGGTCTGCTCTTGCCAAGATATGGTTAGACGACGGCCATAATGTATCTGGCTGGACAATTGAACATGATGTTTATAAATCACTAATGGAAGAGAGTAAGAATCATAAATATCTCCCAGATTATGATTTATCCGGTTTGAACCCGACTATGGAAATCAATGATATTTTAGAAGAATGTGAATTAATTATTATGGCGCTTCCTAGTTCTGTAATAATCTCAGTTTTTGATGAAATGTTGGAAAATTTACGCCCTTCACATGTAATTGTAGATTTAGCCAAGGGGCTGGCTCCAGAAAATGAAGACTCTGAATTAATATCTCAAGTATTGGAAAAGAAATTATCTGTTGCAGGAAAAAGTAACTCCGTAGTTGTAATGACAGGTCCAACTATTGCTCCAGAAGTAGCTCGAGGAGTTCTTACAAATGCTTTGGTCGCTTGCCATGACAAATCTGTTGCAGAACGCATCTCAGAGAGATTATCCACAGGGACATTAGTCCTCACTCCAGCTATAGATCCGATTGGAGCTGAATTATGGGGCGCATACAAAAATACTGTTGCATTAGCCTGCGGTTTGGTTGATGGCCTTAGAGATAGCATAGGAGGAGATAATCTGAAAGCGGCCTTAGTACTTGCAGGTTATAGTGAAGGGATATATCTTCTTGAGAAAATGGGCGCAGATAAAAGTACAGCTTTTGGACCAGCAGGCATTGGAGACTTGTATGTAACTGCCACCAGTCCTCGTAGTCGTAACCGTTCATTGGGAGAGAAGTTAGCTTCAGGAATGAGTTTGGATAGTGCATTGTCTGAAATGCATATGGTTGCCGAAGGCGTCCGTGCTACCAAATCATTCTTGGATTATTCAAAAAAGATAGATGCATCAACTCCATTCCTGTCTGCTTTATGGTCATTGCTTGAGGGAAAATCAGAAGTAGAGGACGCGGTTAGAAAAATGGTTGAGTCGTATAGGAGTTAGGAAAATGACTGCTTCAGATTTAACTGATTTCGAAAAACGACTTTTAAAGTGGCTCTCATCATCCAATTTTGTTGAAGTACCATGGTCAACTAAACGTGCTGCTGAAGCATTCAAAGTATCAGAAAAGGATGTGTATGAAGCATTATCTGCATTAACTATCAAAGTAAGAGACAACATACAGATTTCGTATAAAGACGGTTCAATAAGAATAATTGCCTCTGATATTTAATCATCTCAAATTCTTCAGATTAGGTAAAAATAAATCCCACCACGAAGGTTTAGATATATCTCCTTCTTCATTGAAATAAGACCTAGCGCTAATTGATAGGAAATCAATTATTAGTACCACTATAAATATAATTATTAAGTATGCAATAACTTTGTCATACTGAAGAAATTTGAGATATAAGTTGATGTAATAACCAATTCCTCCAGCCCCTACAATTCCAATCACAGTACCATGCCTAACATTATACTCAAACATGAAAATCATCTGAGAAATTAAATTA
The DNA here is from genome assembly GCA_002719615.1 of Methanobacteriota archaeon. Classification (GTDB taxonomy): domain Archaea; phylum Thermoplasmatota; class Poseidoniia; order Poseidoniales; family Thalassarchaeaceae; genus MGIIb-O3. The sequence continues at coordinate 14,628 of PBHZ01000015.1, read as the reverse complement.
TTAGCCATCTCTGGTATTACTACACCAGTAGCAATTTCTATTTTTGAAAGACCCATCGATCTTGCTGATTCAAGTGGAATACTATTCATCCCTTCTATTGACTCATATTGAAGTTTACCTAGGTATCCAACACTGTAGATGGTCATTGCTAAAACGCCGGAAAGAGGCCCAAAACCCACTAGGATAACAAAAAATATAGCCCAAATTATACTTGGTAAACTACGTGCAGCAGCCAAAAAAATTCTTGCGAAATATGAGACTCCCAGAGAGTTTAGATTCCTTGCAGCTAGTATTGAAATCGGTAAAGAAATAATTGAACCAAAAATTGTCGAGACAAAAGCTATTTTGATAGTCTCACTCATTCCTATCCAAGCAGTAGAACAAGTAAAATCAAACAATGGATAAGCCGTACATACAGGATATACTTGAGGCTCAATTACACTCCAACTAGGCGGCCATAAAGATTCACCAAAGAAAATCAATAAATTCGATAAACCACCGGACAATCTTCCCCAATCATTTACCATCCCATTCAATATAGAGAAAGAAAATAGTATCAAAATAAAACAAAAAGAAATTACTTTGGATTTCAGCGTAACCATTCTTTCACCTCTAACATAGTAACTTCAGTAATGAACGGATTCAACCTACCATCATCAATTACTAACAACCTATCTGCCATAGACTTAGCTCTTGATATGTCATGCTCTATGACAAGTAATGCAGCATTATTATTTCTGATATATTCTACAACGCCTCTCAACACCGTCTCCATAGTTTCCTCATCTAATTCACTAAGAAATTCGTCCGCGAGGACCAAAGACGGCTCTTGTGCCAATGTCCTTGCTGTTGCCACTCTTCTTTGTTGTCCTCCTGATAATTTTCGAATAGGTTCTCTAATCTTATCCGTTAAACCCATTTTCTCAATTGCATCTAACGACCTATTCTTCGCTTCCTTGGAAGGAAAAAATGGTAACATGGAATTACTAATCATCTGGATATATTTATTTTTATGAAAAACTTCTTTTTTCTGGCCAGCATTAGCTCCTAGCATTACATTATGCATCACACTTGCATGACGAACTAGTCCTAATCGTTGAGGAATATATCCCAACTTCCCTCTTTTAGGCCTATGTGGAATCACCTTACCACAAACTTCTACTTTTCCAGAAATAGCTTTTACTAATCCTGCAATAGTCCTTAATAATGTAGTTTTACCGACACCAGATGGTCCAGCGATGGCCACAATCTCTCCTGGAAAAATTTCCAGATCTGGAATTTTTACCAATGTTTCATTATTTTTATAACCTATTTCCACATCAGTTAATTTTACTATCGGTTTTTCATTAATTTGAATTACCGTAATATCATCTTTCATACACCAATCACCTAGGTTCTTAGAATGTTTAAGCGAACCTAAACCTTTATTTGAAAACTTGGTCAACGAGGGACGAAATTAAATTGAGTGTGTATTTCTAATTTATAGTTGTGATGACGCTATGATAACTGTGGTGCAGGTATCTGACCGTCCCCCGTTGCCGTAAAGTTTCCAATTATGACTATTCTTACTAATTTATTGAAGTGTTCCAATATCTTCAGCTGTTATTCCTAACATATCCCATGCTGGTTGAAGATGTGCACGAACTGCTGTTTGATAGTCAGTTCCAGCCACTGGTACATTAGCAAAGTCATATATTCCGTTGATACCTGTAGTTCCAAAGCCTGGTAAGTAAGTAAAAGCATTACATTCCGCTTCACTCATTTCAGCATCTGTGGCATGGCTGACAGTATTGTAACAACCTGTAAATATTGTCGCTCCATAATTTACGTACCAGTCGTATGCTTCGCATACTGCCTGACTTACTTCAGAAGTAGCGTGAGTGACGCTATTGTAGCAAGTATCTACTCCGTCGCCCATGTCATAATCTACTACCCACATGTAAGCTGTGCAAGTTGCATTATCGTCGCTAGATACCTCGTGTGTGATCATGTTGTAGCAACCAGTAAACGATGAGCCACCCATGTCAACGTCCTCATAGTAATTCCATGCTTCAGTCACTGTTTGATTCCAAGTACTATTCATCGCATGGCTGACTGAGTTATAGGCTCCTGTGTACATGGTTGCACCATAGTTTGGTAAAAACACATATGCATCACATTTTGCTTCTGAATCATCCGAAGAAACTTCATGAACCTGCATGTTGTAACATAAATCTGATCCATCTCCCATATCGTAATCTGTTACATACATGTAACCAGAACATTCGTCAGATAATGAAGAACTAACTGTCATAGTCACTCCATTGTAACAATCATTACCTGGAGTAGGGTTGCTTCCAGCGATAGTTGACTCAATAACTCTCCAAAACGAATAACCTTCAGATTGATGAGTCTGTGCTGCTTCAACTGTATCGTCAGTATTCATCTTGTGTGCATAGCGAATTGTTGCTTGCGAGTATATTATTACTAAGTTCTTTACTATTTTATCTCTTGCAGCTGTTGCTCCAGCCAAATCTTCAGCCTGTAGAGCCGCCAATCCTTCAAGCTGTGCTTCTAGTATTGCAGCATTTGCTTGTGCTGTACCATCTGAATTAGCAGTAGCGAAGTTTCCTGCTCTTTTATCTCCAGTAGCATAAGCTGAACATGACACGGACTCATCAGTTCCATGATACAATCCCCATCCTTCGTCCCAAGCATGTTGTGCATCGTCTGCTCCAAAGTTTCCTGCCTCTGCTTTTACTATTGCAGCATTCCATTCATGGATCGCATATGCAACTAAATATTGATTTTGAACTCCTTTTTCTACAGCTTGTTCCCTAACACTGTCAGAAGCACCAGCAAACATACCTGTACCATCTATGGCGGCCATAATATAATCATCTAATGGGGCATCAACGCCATAATATTCCGACAATCCATGTTTCTTTCCTGATGCAGAAGCATGTTGTTCTATTGTCTTCATTGATCCATCACTTTTTTCTACATTCTTGCCATTTTGATAAATGTCTTTTATCGCAGCCCAATTATGTTCCTCTGCAAGCGTTTTTATCTCGCAAACATCTTCAGTCATTAATCGATAAACATCGACATCTGTAACATATGTATATCCTCCATCTTCAGCATCTAATTCTGGGCCATCATCTCCAGTACATCCTGCAAAAGCAGACGTAGCAAAAAGAAGTACGGCCATTATCGTTATAGTCTTATTTTTAGCATTTTTTAGCATTTTTACATTCTCCTAATGGGACATTTTTAGGATGTCCTAAACTTTCGCAGAATAGGTGAGTATATCAAATTTAGGGTGCCCTAAATTTGTTATAATTACCCAACGCAATTGTGATCATTTGAACGATATAGTAATGACCTATTGATTCTTGTAAGGTATGTGCAAAGAGATAACTCTACCCTGTCTGTGGTCTGTGTTTGTTTTATTTTTATTTTTATTACTTTCATGCCGCTTTTATCTAATGATTCTTATTTAGGAAATAAATCAATTCGGATGGAGCAATTTGGAGGAGGGAGTAGTGAAGGTAGTTTCGAAGAGCGTTGTAGTCGAATAACTTTTGAAGATATATTTGAATATACGAAGGCAGAGTATCATTTTCAAATTGATCAAGACTGGCAATCTGCGGAAGTATTTGCAAAAGCATGGATAAATTGGTCAATGGCTGATGTCGTTAGAGAAAGACTGGATAGTTATCTGGAAGGATTTTTACCAAGTGGGGGAGATGGTTGGTTATCTACTGACGAGAGAGATGCAGTGATGTCAATTGCTGCTGATTGTATAGAGCACACAATAACTAGAATTGGAATTAGAGACGGCCCGCCTCACAGAGGAGGAGTAGGTGTTGATTGGAAAAATACCTCATGGGAAGGAGATAGTATAATCGTGAATGAAGTAAACGGTGTACCCTCTAGACATTCTGAAATTAGAACTTGTGAATCTTATAATCTAAACACTCCTTGTTATGAAATACCTGTTATCCCATCGGAAAACAGAGATTGTGATACTGATATAGACAATACTCTTGGTTTGGATGAATGTAGATTTATTTTATATTTAAATTCGACTTTGGAATTATCTGGAATTAGTGATCCGGAATCATTTACCATAGCACTGAATGCATCAAATATGAGTAATGCTGAATTAAAATTTTCTTTTCCTTTAACTAATGATTTAAGATTAGACATGTGGGAAGAGTGTGAAGGCAGGTATGTAGGTCTAGATATAGATTTAGGAGATGATTATGTAACGCCTCTGAGGGGTAGTTGTATTGGCGATCAATCTTCTAATTATTCTTTAGATTCAAACAATGATATTTTGAATTACACTATATTTCCAAATTCAGATAAAATTAACTGGCCTAGTGGTGAAGATATTTTTGCAGATTTCACCACTCTCCCAGTACCAATTGATAATCCTCCCGTTTGGACTGAGGCTGCACCTATTGATGGAACCTGGTTTCCCCTACATGAAACAGGAGAAGTAATTTGGGCAGATTGGGAACAAATTTCAACATGGTTCAATGATGAATTGGGAGTTTCAAACCTTGATATTTCATGCTTTGGTGATTTAAATTCGAGTATCAGACAAAATATTAATGGTTCCTTATATGCAAATATTGAATATTTACAAGAAATTACTTGTGAAGCAAGAGACTCATCAGGACAAACTTCAGGTAACAGGACATGGCATATTGGTAAGCCAATTTTATTATCTACTACTTCTCAATCACTTCAAAACCCTCATCCAATATATATCGAAGTATCTGATAATTGGCCTCCTTTGGCAATCTCGATAGCTTTGTACCAAGACGTTGAGCCGATATTTTCGGAATTTTTAATTGAATCTTCAACCTATGTTAATGTTACTTCAATTGGATTAACCCCAGGAGCTGTAAAAGTCAAAATGATAATCGCTGGAGAAAATATTTACCAGTCGATGAGTATTTATGATTTAGGAATAATTAAAGAAAGCTCACCTCCATTCTTCGTGGCATCTTCAACTGGATTCTCAATTTCCGAACCTTCTCACTGGTCTGCCAGAGGTCAATTTAGTGATCCCGATGGAGAGGAAGTTTCCTTTTCATTCTTTATTGATGATTCTTTGATGGGTACATTAGAACCATCGGGAAATACTTGGGAAATACCGGAAATAAACTTTAATTTATGGCCAGAAGGTGAATATGAAATTAAACTAGAGGGTTGTGATGAATCGGGAATATGCGCAATAATCTTATTTGAAGTAAATAATAGCCACTTATATGTCGAAGAATTAGTACAACCAATTTCTCAAGACTCCAATGAAGAAAGATTCATTCCCTTTACTAATTTATATCTGATTTTTATCTCTGTAGCCGGTGCTCTCATGTACACAATACGCCGCGATTAAAACATGAGTTTCACGGGGACAGTCTCCAAAACATCTCATGAGGGCGGTATTTTAGCATCATTCGAGGGTAAACCTCCTAGTCTTGGTACAAATATAAGAATNAGAGGTGGTAAAAATATTGGAAGGGTCAAAAGTGTAATTGGCAGTGTTCATCATCCCATGATTCATATCCTTCCATTATCTCGTGGTATCATTGCTGAAAGTACAGTAGGTGCTAGTATAGAAATTGCACCAAGGGATAGAACTCCTAAGTCCAAAAAGAATAAAGGACGAANCATTAACCGTCGTAGTAATCAAAAGAAAAATGACAAACATACCCGCGATACAAAAATAAGGCCTGGCGATTGGATATGTCCAAAGTGCAAAAATCATAATTTTGCAAGTAAGGAGATATGTAATCGCTCCAGTTGCGATAACAGGAAACCGAGGCAAGGAGTTGGTCCAAAAACAACTAAAAAGAGACCTCGTTCTAAAAATCCAAGAGCAAATTGGTCTCCAAAAAAATCAAAAAAATCGAACTCTAGACGCCATTCAAATCGTTAATGACCCCAGCATTCTTCTTTGAATAGCGTCTCCGTTGAAACATGGCCAAGAGTCCTGAGATGGTTTGGTTAGATGTTTTGGACTTAGAAGAAAAAGGAGATAGAGAAAATGCATTATTACAAGCCAAATCAGTTGTGGAAATGGATGAAAAACATGCAGACGCATGGATGGCAATTGCTCGACTTAATCTCCCTCCACTAACTAGAGGTAAACCATTAATGCCAGATTTAAAACAATGTTCAAAGGCGATGACTGCATTGAAAAAAGTTATCCAGTTTGATCCTGATAATGATCTTGCGTGGGAACTTGGAGGCGCCCTTCTTATAGATCATCTTGGCATGTTGGAGCATGGTTTAGAATGGTGGGAGAATCGTAGAAAAAACGAACCACATCAAGTAACTCCATTAGTTGAGCAAATTGGGATATTGGCCAGAATGGGTTATTATGAAGATTGTGCGATAAAACTTGATGAATTATTCGGCGAAGAAATGGATGCTCCTGCTAATCAACAACTATTGCGTATGCAATCAGTAAGGCAGATGGTTGAAAAGGCTGCAAGCATGGAAAACTCTGAAATTTTTAACCCTAGGGACAAATTGGATTCTAGATGGGAAATAATGAAGAGAATGAAAAATAAAAAGCCAATAACTGAAAATCGCTTCTTATTCACCTTTACTGCACCAATTGTATTCCTTTTAGGCATACTTGTTATGGATGCTCTGGGAGATACGGCATTTGGTACTATTGCAGTTTTCTTGATAATTCTGTTTTTATTTGCTACAATAACTAGACTATCAAATAGTTTATTGAATAATCTAAATCGTCATGCATTAGACTTAGATCGGGCAATAGACTTTGAATCTACTTCTGGGAAAATCTGCATACCAGATGAAATTAGGGAGTCTAAATTATATGCTTCAATGATGGATATCAAAACTCCTGCATTAAAAGAAAGGATGGATATGATTATCACTTCAGGAGAAAAATTACCCAAGAAATGGGAATTAAATGTACCATAAAATTATTATTTTTTTTAAGATTTTTTAACCGAATATTTCACTAAGTAATGATACTTCCNAGTATTATGTCAGACTCAATCACGGAAGAACCGACCTCAGGGATACAGGACAAGAAAGTTCCGGANAAATTAGTAGATAACTTGCCTACCTTGTATTGTTATGAAACATGCCCATTTTGCTTCAAGGTCAAAGCACTGCTTGGTTCAAGAGGAATAAAATATTCTAAGGTTGAAGTAAATCCTATGAAACACACTGAATTACAGTGGTCCAATTGGAAAAAAGTTCCTATTTTTGTTGATTCAGATGGGACTCAAGTAAATGACTCAAACTTCATCTTACATTATATAGATGAGAAGGGAGATGATAAATTTCCTAGATATGGAGTAGATGAAAAACAAGATGAATGGATGGATTTTTCTAATTCTATATTAGGAAAATCCATAGTTGCCGTCATTTATTCTTCATATTTCACATCTCTTAAAGCACTTGATTATGTTACTAAGGTTGATAATTTTTCATTCNNTAGCCGCATAATAAATAAGTGGTTAGGTGCAATAATAATGTTTTTTGTTGGCCGGAGTCGGGCAAAAAAATTTCCATTAAAGCCACGTGATAATCTAAAATTCCAATTAGATAATTTGGCTAAAGGATTTGAAGGAGAATTTTTTGGGGGCAAAATTCCTAACGGTGCAGACTTTGCAAATTATGGTATACTAAGATCAATGCAAGGGCTTTATGGCTTTGATATATTAGAGAGTCATGATTTAGTTCAGCCATGGTATACACGAATGCAAAAATTATCAGGAATTTGATTTTTACGTCATATTTTCTTTCCCTGTAATTCCTTTTTTAGAATAATTTGCTTAGTTTTCTAAATCTTTATTGTAGTGTAAGCCAATATTATCATCCCGGGAAATAGATGCCTTAACTACTAATTTAGCCACGTCAATAAGATTTCGTAACTCTACCAAATCTTGTGTAGGCTTACAGGTTTTCCAAATCATCTCAACCTCATCTGAGATATGTTGTATTCTTCTTTTCGCTCTTTGTAATCTCGAATGGCTTTTGACGATTCCTACATCTGAACTCATAGTAACTCTAAGGGCCTCTAAATCAGTTCTCAAAGGAGCATGCTCAACTAAAATATCCAAATCTTCTGCTCTCCACATAGGGACGTCATTAATATTATTTTTATAATCTAAATCAATATTATTAATNATACTCTCGGCGGCTCTATTTGAATAAACTACTGCTTCCAAAAGGCTATTTGAAGCAAGTCTATTTGCACCATGGAGTCCGGTGCATGATACTTCACCTATTGCATATAAATTAGTGATAATATGGCCATTAGATTTTGCCTGTCCTTCATAGTTAACTATAATTCCTCCGACCATGTAGTGGGCAGCAGGCGTTACTGGTATCGCATCAAACCCTATTTTTATTCCATAAGTTTCTAATTTTTGTGTTATAGTCGGAAATTTAATTACTAATTTTTTAGCATCTAAATGCTCAGTTACGAGTAAAACGTGCTTATCGCCACTCTTCTTCATCTCTGAATCGGTCGCCCTTGCTACGACATCTCTGGTACCTAAACTACCCCGTGAGGAATAATTATGCATATATGAGAAATTATCGGGATTATTATTATCTTGATTTTTCCATTCTCTGTACTCCGTAATAGTCATCAGTATAGCCCCATTTCCCCTTAATGCTTCAGTTATAAGAAAAGTATCGCCTGAATCTAATCCTATTGCGGTTGGATGAAACTGAAAAAACTCCATATCTCCAATGTCCGCTCCAGTTCTATTGGCCATAGCAACCCCGTCTCCAGTAGCTACAATTGGATTAGTAGTTTTTTTATACAATATTCCCGCTCCGCCTGTNGCCAAAACAATATTTGTTGCAGGAAGGGTGTGCACTAGTCCCTTTGGGTCTAGACACCAAACTCCAGAGACTCCTTTTCTGACATCACCATATTCTTTCTGGATCAAATCAACGGCCATCCAGTTCTCGAGAATCTTAAAATTATCATCAATTTCNCCATGTGCATCTTTTGTCAATGCTCTCTCAATTTCCGCACCTGTACGGTCTTTTGAATGAAGTATTCTATAATCAGAATGCCCACCCTCTTTATTCAAATCATATTCTCCTTCAGCTCCAATATCAAATCTAACGCCATGTTTGATTAAGTCATTTATTCTATCTGCAGCCTCATTAACAACTGAACGTACTACTTCTTCATTACAATATCCTCCTCCACATTCCAAAGTATCCCTGACATGCATTTCTAGAGCTTCTTTATTGTCGGTATCTAATACTCCTGCAATCCCTCCTTGCGCCCAATTTGTTGAAGATGTAGAAATTTCCTTTTTTGTGATTACAGCGACCTTTAGTCCGGCCTTTGCACATTTTACTGCGAGAAATAAACCCGCAATTCCTGAACCTATGACTGCTACATCTACAGGATCCATCAATAATGGTTGAGGCGTTTCCATAAATGCCCCTAATGGCATCCAATCAAGAATCTTCGTACTGCCAAATCTGAATACTTCTGGCATTTTTCCAATTGTCCAATAATCGCATTGAGTAAACAAAGTCCTCCTCAACCTTCATAATCCTCAAGGGCACGAGACGATAAATGTCGTCAGCGATTTTTCGTAGATGAATAAGGTGATGGGATGCATCTCACTAGAATAGAGTTAGAAAATTTCAAATCATTTGGAGGAATTGTTAACATTCCTTTGGAAGAGGGATTTACCGGTATAACAGGCCCTAATGGTTCAGGAAAGAGTAACTGCGGAGATGCAATACAATTTGTTTTAGGTCCTAAATCTACTAGGGCTTTGAGGGCATCTAATGTTACAGAATTGATATTTAATGGAGGAGGAACTGGAAAACCAGCCAAAAATATGAGTGCAACATTAGTTTTTTCAAATATTCCAGAGGCAGATGGAAGAAGACGGCTCAGAATAGAAACTGGAGAAGTATCATTTACTAGATCCGTACGCTTGAATAGAAAAGGAGATCCTATTTCATCATACTCNATAAATCAAAATCCTTGTACTGCTACAGAAATGCGCAGAATATTGGCCGAAGCAGGTTTGAGAGGTGATGGATACAATATCGTCCTCCAAGGAGACGTCACCAATCTTGCAACTATGACTCCACATAAAAGAAGAGGAATTTTAGAAGAAGTAGCAGGTGTTACTGCTTACGATGAAGAAATTCGAAAGGCAAATAATCAAAAAAAGAAAGTAGAAAATAGTATAGAGACAATCGATATATTTGAGGAAGATCAAAAGAAAAGACTCAAAGATTTGGGTAAGGAGAGGGAACAAGCATTAAAATTCAAAGATTTAAAGGATGATTTAGATAAATCAAAAATAATTCTACAACAATCTAGATTTAAAAATAAGGTTGATGAATTAAAACTTCTGGGGGATGAAAGATCTAGATATATCAATGAAAAGGAAATAATTTCTTCCGAACTTTCTATCAGTGCAAAAAAGGTAAATGAATTCGATGAAGAAATGGTTAAAGTTTCTAATAGTCTTGAAGAAATGTTAGGTGGAGACGCAAAAGATATTTTAGATAGCATAAAAGAGTTTGAAATATTAATAGAATCAGGCGCCGATAGAATAGGTGATCAAGAGAAAAAAATAATCCTTGCAAAGCAGGAAATAACAATTTCTAAAAAAGAATTAATCAAAGCAGAAAAAGCACGTGAAGATGCAGAAAATAATCTAATCAAGGCGAAAAAAGCCGTTTCCGATGCTAAAGAATGCTTAAAAAATGCTGATATTAAAGAAAAAGAAGCTAGAAGAGCCATACAGTCTGGAGATAAACATGGCCGCGATTTGAATAGGAAATTAGGACAGGCCACAGAATCTGAAAACGTAGCTCAATCAAAATATGCTAAATCTCAATTAGATTATGATAGAGCAGAACAATTATGCCAAATAGCCTCAGATAAATTAGCAGATTTGGAATCAGAATATGAATCAGCTACATTGGATAGAGATGATCAAGAATTATTAGGAGAAGATCTCCATAACACATTGCCTTCTGTTGATAGGGCTTCCCTAGCCGAAGAATTAAGAAAAATCCAAAAACAAGATAATCTTTTATGTGGAGACAGAGATAGGTCAGAGGCTAAATTAAGAAATGCAGAACGTGAATTAGAAAAGGCACGTGCAAGACAAGAGGCAAAATCTTCTCGTCCAGGTTCTGCATCGACAATTGCAGCATTATCAAAACTAAGGCAGAGTGGCGAGATTAGTGGTATTTTAGGGACACTTGGTGAATTGGCAACACCAAAAAATCCATCTCATGAAAGTGCTTTGGCTCATGCATTAGGTAACGGATTGCGAAGTATTGTAGTGAAAGATGATAATGTTGCATCGCAGTGCATATCTTGGTTAAGTAAAAATGGAGGAGGAAGGGCCACTTTCCTTCCTCTAAACAAACTCATAGTCAATAGGCCACAAGGCAGAACTCTGTTGGTGGCCAGAAATCCTGGTATAATCGGTTTTATTCATGACTTGCTNGATTATGATGAGGAAATTGAAATAGCGATAAAATATGCTGGAAGAAATACATTGATTGTAGAAAATATGAATATTGCTAGGACAAATATGGGAGGAGTACGTATGGTGACTTTAGACGGTTCTGTTATAGAAAGCTCAGGAGCCATGACAGGAGGATCTAAAATTAGAAATGATAAACTCTCCTTCGGGGGGGATGGTTCCATTTCTAACTTGGACAAATATGAGCGTGCGGTAGACGAAGCAAGTTTGATTTATTCTACTGTGGATGCTGCTCTAAGGGAATTGAGAACAAATGAGCAGTTGCTGAGAGCCCAGATTCATGGATTAGATGACAGTGACCATTCTGTAAAAATTCGTAATTGGAAAGCCGATATGGAAAGGTCACAAAGGCTGGTTAAAGATGTGAGCGATAAGCTTAAGCAAGCCAAAAAGGAATACGACAATCTTGATAAAAAAAGGCAAATATTTTTCAAGGCATGTGAAGATAATCTTATTTTATTAGAACAATGTAAGAAAGAGCGTGTAAATTGTGCAGAAAATCTCCAAAATCACACCCCAGATCATTTATCCGAGGTATTAAGGAACGCAGAAATTACAAGAACTGAAGCCGAAAGATCAAGAATTGCTTATGATGCTGAAATACACACTGGTAAACATACATTAGAATTATTAAAAACCAGAGTAGATGAAATTTCNCGTCAAATTTTATTACAGGAAGAAATAATTAAATCTTCTGAAATAGAAATAGATAATCTTACTCATTCTATAAAAAATGCTGACTCAAAATTAATTGAATTAAAAGTAAAATCCTCTCAATTTGATGAAGAGCAGCAAATACTCCATGATCGCAGAGATGTTATTTTAGAGGAACGTGCCAGTCTGAGGGCATATGTTGCAAAATTATCTCAAGATAGACAGACATTGTCTTCAAGAGTAGATGAATTAAATTCCCAAATTAAACAAAAGGGTATTAATGTCAACCAAATGGCTGAAGAATTGAAAAATTCACAAATTTCCTTACCTTCTAGGGATATTCAACTTCCAACCATGTCTGAGGCGGAAAAAAGTGTGCAGGGACTTGAACGCCGCCTCAGTCATCTTGGAGATGTGAATATGTTGGCAATAGAGCAATATGATATTGCTGTTGAACGTATAGCAGATTTAATTTCTGATGGGAAATTATTGAGAGAAAGAAGGGAACATCTAATAATGATTGCAGAAAAATTAGAAAATGAACGTAAAACACGTCTACTTTCCGTATTTTCTCATGTAAATAATAATTTTAGTAGGGTTTATGAGATATTACAACCATCAGGTTCAGGTTCTTTGAAACTTGAAAATATGCAGAATCCATTTGAAGGAGGTTTAGAAATGGCATGTGTTCCACCTGGTAAGAGCCATAATACAAGAAGAACTGCTTTATCTGGTGGAGAAAAATCCATGGCCGCTCTTGCCTTAATATTTGCAATTCAAGATTATGAACCATCTCCGTTTTATTATTTCGATGAGGTAGATCAAAATCTTGACCCATTTAATTCTGAACGAATCGCAACACTTTGTAGAATGCGTAGTCAAAGAGCGCAATTCATTATGGTAACTTTGAGGAAAGTGAGTTTGACTTTAGCAGATCATCATATTGGAATCACCCATGCAGGCGATGGATGTAGTAGAAGAATAACAGATTTTGATAGAGCTGCCGCTTTACAACTTGGAGAAGATTTAGAAGCTGAAGAAAAAGCTAGAGCCGCTTCGGAAGCAGAAAAGGCAGCGATGCCTGAATTGCCTAAAGCGGAAAAGATGCCACGTACCCCCGAACCATTAGGTACTCCAAAGAGTCTTGGTGGATTGGTAAGTAGGGCTGGGACAGAAAATAAAGATGAAAAAATAGTTGGTAAAAGTTTACATTCTCTAAGAGATAGAACTGATGAATTGACTGATGAGATACAACAAAATGCAAATATCAAAGTTATANAAGAAGAAATAGAAGAACTAATAATAAGCCCTGAGGAGGATTAATTTTGTCTATTTTCGAGACTGATATGCGTGAAGATATTGTTGCAAAATTACTTGGGGGGGCCATCGATTTAGAAACGAGTCGTTATCTGGATAGATTACTCGAATTGGCATCTCTTGAAGAAGCTGAACACCAGTTCTTGATAGATCCATTTGATCGTTCAGTTGCCTTAGTGTTTCAATTATTCAATTCCTCAGATTTAGATCCATGGGACGTAGATCTTACTATATTTTTGGAGATGTTCAATGAAAGGATTGAAAAAACCGAAAATATCGATTTACCAACATGTGGTAAGTTAGTGCGAATGGCTTGGTCAATCCTAAGAAATCAAGCATCTTCACTAATAGATAGACAAGAAAAATCACTTCATTACGAAGAAGAAGAAGTATGGGATTTTGAAGGTGGCTGGGAAACTGAATTCGATGATGAAGATTATAATTTTTCTTTAGGAGTTTTGTCCGGTGCTGCAGATGAAAAATTACCATCTATGTTTGAAGGTCGTATACACCGTGATGAAAGTAGGCCGGTTACTCTTGTTGAGTTACTAATGGGCTTACAATCTGCAGGAAAATTAGCAGAAGAACAAAGATTAAGAGAAACTATTGCCAAAGAACGTAGAGAATCTAATGAACGTGCAAGAGCAAGGTTTAGTGGTAGCTTGCATGTAGAAAACTTAGAAAACGATTTAAAACGCACATGGAATGCTCTAAAAAATAATACAAGTGAAACCATACCATCTGTTGAACTTGGCGATATAGTCTCTACTCTAAACAAAAATTCATTAAAATCGGGAATGAATGAAGAAGAAGCAAAAGCAGAAGCCCAAGTAACTGCATTAGTTTCAGCCTTATTCTTGACCAATAGGGGTTATGTCGACATATCTCAAGAAGAGGGAAGTAATGGAAAAATAATTCTTGAAAATTTATGGAAGGATGCTGATGATTTCACTACTCTGACTAAACGCCTACATCCCGAATTAATTCTGGAGGATAATAAAATTGTCTGAACCGAATTTAAACACTATTTTAGAAGCCATAGTTTTTAGTGCAGGTAAATCATTGTCTGTCACTGAAATATCTGAATTGGTAAGTAAACCTAGTTCAGAGGTTGAGG
>PBHZ01000014.1 GCA_002719615.1 Methanobacteriota archaeon | reverse complement strand
CTTTATCACCGTCTTTTAATCCATATAATTCTTTTATTGCTGCAACTAATAAAAAATTTGCTGTGCTTCCTGAAGATACAAATAAAGATCTTTTTACACCTAGCCATTTTGACCATTCTTCTTCAAATTGTTTTACTCTCGGACCATTTGTAAATCTACCTGCAGTCATCACAAAATCAGACATTGCTTTTTTATCTTCATCTGTTATGCAGTCTTTCATTAGCGGCCAATACATTTCACTCATAGTAACTCCTAATTAATTTCTGGAAATCCTGTATTCAAATATCTTTGATCTACAAAATTTAATACTTTATAAACACTTAATAGCTCATCTATTCCTTCTTCGACAGAAACAGAGACATCAAACCCTAAAGATTGTAATTTGTCGTAAGAAACTTCATAGTCTCTATTATCTTTATCATAATCAAAATCGTTGTAGTGAATGTAACAGTCTGTCTTTTCTTTTATCATTTCGCATATATCACGTTTAGAATAATTTAAACTGTTCGATCCACAATTATAAACTTCACCTTTCATTTTGTCTGCATTATGGATTGCAAATAAAAATGACATTGCCATATCTCTTACATGTATAAAAGTTCTCATTGCTGTAGATTGGTAGATAACCAAACACCCATCTGTAACTGCTTTGTACGCTAGATCGTTAATTAGAAGGTCCATACGAAGTCTTGGTGATACTCCGAACGCAGTTGCAAATCTATAAGCTATTGAATTTTTATGTTCTGCCATCACAATTTCTTCAGCCTCTGTTTTTGTCTCACCATAAAGTGTTGATGGATTTAAAGGTGTTGTTTCTAGGCATATGCCGTCAACTTTTCCGTAATTAGAACCTGTAGATCCGAACAATAACAGCTGATCTTCTGTCATACAATCGATTACGTTTTTTGTACCTTTGACATTTATGTCTACAGACAACCTCTTATTTTTATCACATGCAAAATATCCTACAACAGCTGCTAAATGTATTACGACATCTTGACCTTTTATCGCTTCTGATAATTTTTCTGTATCTAATATATCACCTTTGATAAATTTAAAATTATTATCTTTAAAAAATGGAATTAAAATAGCACCGTCATACATTAATGTATCATAAACAGTTACTTCATGTCCACTTTCTAAAAGCAAAGATGTCAATTCTGTTCCAATATATCCTGCGCCACCTGTGATTAAAACTTTTTTCATACTGACTCCAATATTTTTTGTATTTCTTTATCAACAGTAAACTTTGTTTCTGATTGTAATAGTAAATTAATAAGATGCATTTGTGCTTCTTGCGCATGTCCTTCTTTTTGCATGTCTTTCATATCCATTGAATATTTGCCGTCTTTATCAACATTTTCTGCACCAGACTTATAATCTCCAACCCATCCGTCTCTATAAAATGATATGCCTGATAGATGCAGATTTTTAACATCATAATTTATAAGATCGAAAACTGCAGAGGTTGCAACATTTGCTCTTGTTTGCATCATCTCATGTAAATTTAAGTGATACAAAATATCAGCAGGCACATGAAAATTAATTCTATCTTTATTTAGATCTCTAAATTTTTTATTGTCATTATGAAAATAATCTAAATTGTACGGAAACTGTGATGCTAACCATTCAACACCTTTTGATTGCATATTTTCAATTTCATATTTACCGCCATTGCTTTCATGTTCCATCATACAGTGATACCTGATTGTTGTCTTTTTACCATAATCTTTCTGTAATTCTTCTGAAACATTCCAGCCTTTATTTAATCTTACAACAATATCATATTCATCTATTATTTTTCCTCTGCCCAATCCTTTCAAATACGGTGAAGGTCCAATAACAATTACAGATTTGTCTTTTACAAACTGATTAAATTTTGATGATATTTTAACATCATTTCTTACTGCTTGTAAATCTGATTTTGTTGTATCTAATCTGTTTCCAAACCTATGCGGCTCAGGAACATTAAATTCAATTATTTTGTATGTTTCCATATAACTTATTTTGTGATGCTTGTTTTTCTAAAGTCTTGTGATGATAAAAACACCACTGCTCTTCAAATGGTAAAAATGCGTCTTTATCTGCACCAACCAATCTTTCATGAACTCTTCTTGTCCATTTAATATCTTCTCTATTTCTATAAATTCTTTGTTGTGGATCTGGCCAGTTTACCCAACCTTCTTTGTTTAGTTGATAGCCCCACATTCTAGCGTGCTCTGGTGTTATTCCATTTACCGTGTTAACTCTTGGCACCCAAAATAAGTCTACTTCTGGATTCATTTCTAATAAGCCTTTTATATTTTTCATTAAAAACTCATTTGGCATCTCATCTGCATCGATATTAACAATCCACTCTCCACTACACTGACTGTTCATAAAGTTTTTGTGTATGCTAAAATCTCCTCCAAATCCGTGTTCTACAAACTTTATTCCGCTATCTAAATCATGTATGTATTCGTCAAAAACATACCACGTTTTATAATCAGAATGATCATCTATTATAACTAATTCGTCTTCTTTGTCTTTATGTTTTAGTATAAAAGGTATGAGCTCTGCAATTTCTTTGTGCTCATTGTGTGTTGTAACCGCGTAACTTATTTTCATTAAAAATCCGATTCGTCTATATTAATTCCTGCATCTTTTGTGATTTGGTAAAGTTGTTCTTTATTTTCATTTGTTAAGTCCAAAACCTTTGTTATAAAAACACCATTCCTATTTAAGATATACCATGCAAATGTTCTATATATTGGCTTTTGTGTTCTTGTCAACAAACTTCTCACTATCTTGTAAACACCGCGTCCAGACTGATTTCTTGCTTCTGCAACTGACTCAAAAAATTTATTCTTTTGTACAGCAGATAATTGACCGTTTGGTACTTTTGGTACTGCTGATAGCTGTATTGCATGAACTAGTCTAACAAATTTTCCATCTGACTTTCTTTTATATCTATGATTTGTATTTAATATTATACATTCACGTTTTCTGCTGACAGCACCTTCTTTCTTGCCTTTGTAACGAAAAGTTACTATTTGTCCTGTCTCTACTTTTCCCCAACTAATTCTTTGCATTGTTAAGATCTTTTGTTATTCCCATATCTTTTATCGCTGAGATAAAATCGTCTTTTTCATATTCATCTGCATTATCAATATCTAAGAAATTGTCATAACCTTTTGTTGCTTCTGTGTGTTCTTTTACTGGCTTTACTTTTGCAAAATTCCATTTCCAATCATTCTGATCACCATTTGGAAAAATCATTCCAAGCTTTCCCATATTTACAACTGACGGATACCAATAAATCTCTCTGTCATTATCCCACTTTTTTATTTGATTTATTAATACAGCTGTATTTTGATTTGCTTCTTTGTCGTGTTCTTTGTTAAACCTTGTATCACTCATATAACCACATTTAAAACACATAAAGCTGCTATAATCACCTTGATTGTCTTCAAAACAATGATCTATATCACCGCATATCGGGCACTGTATTACTTTTTCCATTTATTGTCTATCCACTCTGTCAATTCTATCATAAATAGGCAAAATAAACACATGTAAACCATTTCAAAGTTTTGCATAAATGAAGGTATTATCGTGAGTATCATACTTTCTCCAATTTAGGTAGATTAATTTTTGGTATAACAGTTTCTGTAAATTTAGGTAGATTATCATCTAATATTTTTCCTAGCCTTGTTACCATCTTATTAAAGCTATAATGTCCCCTACTATACATTGACTGTTTCATTGCATTTAATTTATGCTTTTTATAATTTTTTCTAACTTCTAGCATAACTTGTGCAGCAGCTTGATAATTTACTGTAAACCATTGTTGACCGTCTAAGTATATGCCTTCTGGTAGAGACTGTTTATCTATCTTTGTCATTTTTCCAGGAAGTAAAATAGAGTTAGGGCTCTTTATAAAGTCTACATGTCCACTCCAATTTGGAGCAATTACTGGCTTACCACTTAAAGAAGCTTCAAGCAAAGGTCTTCCGTAACCTTCGCCGTGTGTAAAAGAAATGTGTGCTTTTACTTTTGGATGGTTATAAAGATCATTGACCTCATCATCATATAGATCTGCATGCAGTAAATACACATTTGGTAATTTATCTTCTGGTACTCCTGTGGACAGCTTTATATCTCTTATTTTTGCCAATATTTCTTCTCTATCCATTACTGATGTTGATGCACCTGATGTTTTTAATATTAGTCCTGTATTTTTCTTTCCTTTAAAAGTTGCAAAAAATGTCCTTATAAGTGATGAGACATCTTTTCTATCGTGAGGCTCATTACCTTGCAGCCAATGTCCAACAAAGAGAAAATTCCAATTTTCTTTTATTTGTGACATTACATCATGTAAATCTTTTGAATATTCTGATCCTGACTGCTTCTTAAAAAATATATCAGTATCTGCACCTTCAAATAATACATCAACAGGCTTTACAATTTTTAATTCATTACCACTTTCTTTATCAGAAAATATTGTTTGCTTCATTACATCTACACTGAACTTTGAGCTTGCAAGAACCAAGTCCATCCTATTACAACCTTCGATCCAGCTTTGTGGTATTGCTGATGCCTCTAGTCCAGCTGTAATTCCTATATTGTATTTTCCTACTGGCGTAAATTCATTTGGAACTACAATATGAATATGAACATCCGGATTTTGTGGCATATCTTTTTGATCTTTTATAATACAATCAAAAATTGCTTTGTCTCTTGGGTTATCAATAACTAAAGCATTTTGTGGCGTGCTCCCCCAAGGTACAGTAAATATTTTTACATCATATTTGTCTAATTTTAAAAGTGCACTTACAACATCTCTTGAACGTGCTCCATAACCTGACCTTGTTGCGACTGGTGCCGTGACTAATACTACTGGCCGTTTCATGCAATCTCCTTACTTAATGTTAATCCGTTAAATTTAGGTATTTTATAATCCCATTTTGTTGCATTATCAATTGTCATTCTAGAACGTGGCTTAAAATTTTTCCAAGTATTCTCCATATCTTGTACAAATCTTCTGTTCATTTCAGAAGCTGTAAATCCGAACTCTGGATTAAGAACAAATTCTCTTCCTTTTGCGCCTAAGTCTTTTAAGCTGTCTCTTTGTTTCCAAGCAGATCTGATTTGTATTGCTACATCTTCTATCGCGGGTCTGTCATCAGAAATATAAGGAGTTTGTATTGATCCCTGTATTGACCTAGATGACGGAAATACTGGAAATGCCCATTCACCATGATCTTTATAACGTCCATCGTGATTTGATCCCCACTCTGTTGTATAATCTTCGTGTGTCAAATATGTGCCGTCTTCTTTCTTAAAACCACAATAGTCTTGCATACCGCCTGAAACATTTACAATTAAGGGTGTTCCTGTTATCAATGATTCTGTTCCCATTAAACCAAAACCTTCATTTGAACTTATTAGTATGCTTACATCTGCTATATTATACAGCCAGTTCATTTGCTCTCTTTCTAACTTTCCGCTTGAGAATGCGACATCATAATCAGGACACAAGTTTCTTACAACTTCTGGTAAGTCAGTTCCATTTTCATCAATAGGTGCTGTATGCATCATTAATAAACATTTGTCTGCGTCTTCTTTTGGTATAGAATCACAAAATGCCCTGTATGAATAAACAATATCAGCAGGTAATTTTCTTCTAATATTTCTTGCATTATAGAATATTACAAAATCTTTTTCTTTATTTTGTAAAGCAGCTTTTTTAAATTCAGAATATTCTTTTTTCTTATCATAGTCTTCACCAATTGGATAATAATCTTCCTCATTTATTCCGTGAGGAATATAAGTAACTTGCCAGTCTTCATAAGATGACCTAACGTTTCTTACAATATTGCATGTTTGCTTTGATATGTTAAACAAAGCGTCAACAGAATCATAATATTTCTGATTCCACATTGGATAAGGTAAATCATCCCAAATATTATAATACATAATTGGTATATGTTGTCTTATCTCTTGCTCCATTTGAAACAACCATCCCCAGAATCTTGGGTCTGTATAGATCATAATTGCGTTTGGCTTATAATAATTTATACATTGTCTTACAATATTTTGATCGCCGTATCCATTAACAGGATGAATCTTACAAAAAGCACCTGGAACTCCTGTTCTCTTTTGAAAATCTTCATCCATATCAATTGCTTTATCTGCATCCGGATGATTTATTGCACCGCCAATTTGTATCCAATTAAACCTGTGTACTGTTCCCACTACAAACTCACGAGACATATTACCAACACCTGAGGTCATCCTTAAATCATCACTTAGTAATAAAACCGTTTTTCGTTTGTCTCTTGGGATTACTTCGTATCCATTACGAATATCTCCAATTTCTAACATTTAATAACCTTTTTTATAATTTTCTTTTAGTTCTTTTACACCTGTTATAGTACTTTTAAATTCATCATCATTTAAAAATAAGTACATTGATCTGTTAACGAGTTTTTGTAACGTCATATTATCAATCTTACTAGTATTTCTAAAATTCTTATACAATTCAGAAAGTACTTTAATAGATGTCAATTTCCAATAATCTTGTGTTTGTGACATGATATAACATCCTTAATATATATTTAATAATATATATCACTTAATAATAGAAAAGTTCTATTTTTTATTATAATTGAAACTGTCAGAATCGTTTCTTTTTTGATGTTGCTTTTGCTTCGGTTCTTTCCAGTTTGAATTTATAAATCCAGAATAATGTTCAATAAAATTCATTGATTGTATTATTCCCTCTACATCTTCTGACGTTATGTGAAATCTATAGTCTGTATCTTTGTCTAATGATACATCAAGAAATACTCTTTCAGACTTACATAAATCCCATAACTTTATTGTTGTTTTTATCTTTAGCTTATCAGAATGTGCATTTACATAATTTGCAATCTCACCTAAATTATTAGACTCTTTACTGTAAAAACATAAAATAAATTCTCTAGACTTTACAACAGTATTTTCAATTACATCCCAAACAACGTCTTTATAGTCAGTCAAAAGAAAATCGCCTGGAATTCTAACAGTATTTATCATTTCTTTCCCTTATCACATATTTCTGGTGATTTAGCAAACTCACACCATTTACATTTTGTATTAACACCAAGTTTTTCATATGTAGCTTCTGTATTGTAACTTCCGTCTTTATTAAAACCTTCATTTATAAATAGGTCGACTTGCTTAAAAACTCTATTAATAGATACGTTTGCAGAAGGCGGCTCAAATCTTTGAATCCACTTAACAGGCCAGTCACCTTTGTCCCATACAATTCTTTTTATAATAATAAACTCAACATCAACCATTGAAATATCTACATCGTATTTGTCTGCAATAAACTTTTTGTAAAACAATAATTGACCTCGCTTCATTGGATCTGTTTTTTCTTTTTTCCAGCCCATTGTAGAGGTCTTTAGGTCAATAATTTTGATTTTACCTGTCTTTGTATTTCTCATTAAGACGTCAATATAACCTAATACGCCAACACTTTTATATTTGTCTTCTATCGGTACCTCAATACCTAATAGTTCCCAGTTCTTTTTTGTAAAGTATTCACCTCTGTGTCGTTTAAACCAGTCAAGTGCTTTTGCGCCTTGCACACAGAATTCAGTTAATTCTGATTGCTTAGAAAAATGTTCGCCGTCTGCATTTTTAACACCTTCTGAATAGAAATATTTTACTTTATCAACAAGCATATTTGGCATATCTATTTCATCTGCTTCTTTTATCGACTTATCATACATGACTGTAAGATAGTGCTGTATAACTTCATGCACTGCTTTACCGTAAACTGTATAAATAGAATCTGTAAACTTTCTATTTTTATCTATATAATTTAACTTCCACTTGTAAGGGCACTGGACATAAGTTTGTACTTGAGACCAACTTATTTTATTCATAATTTATAGCCTGTTTTTTATATTAGAATCTAACACTTTTTTCTATAAAATAAAAGGACTTTATTTAGAATATAGATATTCTTTATAGCACTCTGTATTACAATGAAAAGTTATTTCTGCGCCGTCTATCTGACTTCTTGCAGTTTTTTCTCCACCCTTTGTGTATGTAAAAGATGTTGCTGAAGGCATTTTTGTGTAAATATACGGTCTGTCTATTTGTTTTCCACATGTTTCGCACTCACATTCTATGACTGGTCTTTTGTATTTTCTTGGTCTTCCCATTTTATCTCCTTTTAAAATCTTTTATTTCTTGAAACGTAGTACCAATATCCGTTATCGTTTGGTGCCCACATCGCTTTTATATTTTCCCAACCCTTGTGGATTGTACAAAATTTTGTTTCTGTTCTTTGATGAGGAATCTCTACTTTATTTTTATATGTGTGTTCTGTCCCTAATGCGTCTGTAATTCTATATCCCCAAGTTTTAAAAATATATTCTTCAGGTATCTCTTCGTGAAATTTTCCATCTATATAATATACTGTTGTATTGTATTCAATTGCGCCACTTGGTGAATTTGCACATCCGAATATTGTCAACAATAGCAATATTATAGACAGACTTCTCATTTTCCCCATTTTCCATTCTTAACTATAGTTGCCATAATTCCATAATTAGAAACATCCATGTAAGCATCTTCAATTGGCTCATCTTTAACAAAAGCTGGCCTTTCACTCATCAATAGCGTCTTCAGCCTTTGTATCTTGTCATTCATACGAAACCATAAACCTGTAAGAGACAATTTAACATCTGCTTTTGTTTTTAAATCAGTTCCTACAGAAATATTACCAGGGCCATAATCTAATTGCTTTCTACAAAATGTCTCATACTGTATTCTTTGTAATCGCTTAAACTCTTCTGTCATATGTGGATACTCTGATTCAAGTATATCAACTGGATGTTTATTAAGATTCAACTTATGTGTTGAACCACTGGATTCTTTTATTACTTTCATAATTTTTTATCTCCTATTTTCTAACAATAGCTTCAAGCTGTTTATGAGAATGTGAATTTAAATGTGGTATTTGTTTTATTGTATCCATTTCTATTTTTGCAAATCTTTCCTCTTCATCAATTACAACAAATATGTATCTATCAAATTGTTTAGCTGCTTTTTGTTCAAGCCAATATCTTTTTTTCTTGAAGCCTTCTTGAGTTGACTTTACTTGATACCTTGTCCCATAATCATCAGTTATATCTGTTGGGCCGTCTGATGCTGGCCACTTTATATTTAAATAATTGCATGCAGCTATTTCAGAAAGATTGCCTATGTAAGTATTTTTTGTATTATTCCAATTCTTATCTTGAGCATTTTTTCTGTCACTGTCTTGTATTTTATATAGATTTTTATTTATAGTTTTCATAATTGTTCACATTTCATTTTATTATTTTTTAAAAATTTTATTCCGTCTGTAATTCGATATTCATTAATATACCATACTTCTTTTATCCCAGAGGCTACAATTAATTTTGCGCAATCTATACACGGTGAAACTGATGTATACAGTGTTGCATCTTTTGTTGATACACCATTTTGTGCTGCATAACCTATTGCATTTGTCTCTGCATGTAATTCATTAAGTGGCGACCACTTTTGATGATCTTTATTGTTTGTAGGTAAAGATCCCCAGGCATAAATTTCATTACAGTGTTTTTGTCCTGCAGGAACACCATTCCAGCCGGTTGATATTATTCTTCCATCTCTTACAATTACACAGCTCACCTGTGTTGACTCACAAGTAGACATTTTTTCTGTGCGCTTTAGTATATCGATAAAATAATTTTTGTAGTCTGGCATTATATTATATGTGCAGAATGTATTATTACAGAAAGCGTAGTTTCTTTTGGTATTTCATAATCTTTTATTCCAACAGCTTTTGCACATTCACCACAAAGATATTTTAAAAATTTATAATCATGTTCGAATATATTGACAACGTCTGAAGATCTTAGTGTTGCATAAAAGTTTAGTCTATCTTCTCTGTACATCATGTGAAATAGTGCTATACAAGAATCATCTGCATAAATATATCGCCTTGTCTTCTTTGGGTCTTGTCTAGTTCCGTACGGATTATCACCAATATTTTCTTTTGTTATAGTTGTTAACATCTTTGATAATATTTTTGTATAATATTCTTTTTCAGATTCAAAGTCAAATGCATCATTTATTGCTGTCATAAATCCATCACCAAGATCGACTTCTAATTTGACAGGATAAGCTTCATCATCAGAAGCAATTGCATTTAATAATACTTCTTGTGGTATATTTTCACCTGATGTTTCTAAATAGTCCAAAGCTTCTTGTAGCGGCTGATCTGATCTGATAACTTTTAGTGTTGAGAATTTTCCAAACTTTTTTATTATTTGTTCATACAGATTATTAATCGCGATGATGTCTTCCCAGTTTTGTATCTCATCACCCCTGTCATTATAACGATTATTAAGTACCTTTATATCAGGCATCAAAATTATCGTTCTATTGTTAAGATTATTTAACTCATTTCTAAGTTGTCTTTCTAGCAGCTTAACGTTAGGTCTATCATAATATGTTGAATAGACCATAGCACTCATCGTAGATCTATCTATAATATTGTATTTGTTATTTGTCTCTTTATGTATCTGGCTCATGAGTGTTGTTTTACCAGATAAGTCAGGACCTTCAAGTGTAATATTTTTAAGATTTAGCATAGTAGAATCTAACACTTTTTTCTGTTATTGTAAAGGTATTATTTTAAATTTTGCAGCATTTGTTGACATGCCCCACTGAGCATCATTATGAATATCTGCGAGACAGAATGTATATTTTTCTGGTTCTTTACCTTCATGAAAGTCACCCCAAACACGCAACCATTTAGTATTGTTCTGATTGTCGATTATCTTTAGGCTCCAGAATACTCTATTGTTTTTGGATTTCTTCTTTGTCTTATCAATAACAGAGAACCAGCCTTGTTTTCTAGCACCTTCTGGTATGTCAAATGCGCAAGGAACATTATGAAGTCTTATTTGATCCATAATTTCATCTGGAAAAACAAGATTATTTTTTATAGTTGAAGTCATAGTAGCATAGTTTTCTATTTTTTCCATTCTAGTCCAGTCAACAACATCTTTGTATTTTTCAAATAAACTATCAATATGATCTGATGGGAACTCACCTTGCTTTTCTAACTTTTTACGTTGCGTTTTTGTTAGTCCTGATTTGTGTTTTCTTAACACATCATAATTTTTATCATCTGTCAATACTTGCAATAGTTGATGATGATTGTTTAGCGTTCCATCTGTAAATTCTTCTAGTGAACCTAAAGCTTCAACAGTGCATAATGACTTTATTGCTGACTTATTAAACTTTGACCATTTCCAGTTTCCTTCATTGTCATACAATAATTCTTTAATATTCCTAAACGGTCTAGACTCCATTACTTCATTCATAGCTGCATCTCCTACACCTTTTATAGATGATAACGGAGGAACAAATGCATTTACTTCTTCTGAATATTCCCATTGTGTGCCAGAATAGTTAATATCTGCATCAACGATTTTATATCCGTATGATTTTATCTCTGATATTGTCTTTGTTAGTCCGTTTGGATTATTATTTTCAGAATCTAGTATTGTTGCTAACCATTCTGTTTCATGATGTGTATGTAACCAAGCACCATAATAAGAATCTATTGCATAAGCAATCGCATGTGATTTATTAAAGCCATAAGTTGAGAATGCCTCAATTCTTTCCCATAAGTCTGTTGTTACTTTTTCATCTATGCTGTGTATATCTTTTGCACCTTTGATAAACTTTTCTTTAGCGATTTGTCTTTCATTCTTTTTACCGCCGAGTGAGTCATGTGACATCTTAACTAATGTTTTTCTAAGCTTATCAGATTCACCTGGTGTAAATCCAGCAAGATTTTGTGCCAGCATCATAAACTGTTCTTGGAAAACAATATGATTAAATGTTGGAGATAATACTTTTTTAATTTCTGGATGTGCATATACAACACTGTCTTTATCTCTTTTAGCCTGTACAAATTTTTGATGAACATTTGCCTTTAATGGTCCAGGTCTGTAAATTGCAGTTAGCGCGCCAAGTGTTTCAATATCTGTTGGCTTTGCCTCTAAGCAAAATCTTCTTGCACCATCAGCTGTAAATTGAAATATTGCTGTTAACCTTCCGTCTTCGTACACGTGTTTCCATACTTTTGGATCATCCATCTTTACGTTTCGACAGTTTAAGTGTTTGTCAAAAAACGCTTTAACATCTAAGAATGTTGGATCTTCATTGCCTTGTTTTTTAAGAATTCTTCTAATACAATTTTCTACATCTCGTAATAGTGTCAAACCTAAGAAATCAAATTTAAGAAAACCATTAGGTTCTAGATTTCTAACATTCATACCTTCTGACCACGGTGTTTGTAACTCACCCCTTACAGATATTATTGGCATACAACTAGTCAGATCTTTTTCAGGTGCTATGATAACACCGCCTGCATGCCTACCAATACTTCTGTTTTGTAAAAATAGAGAACTAATCTGTCTTTCAACATCTGGATATTTTTCCATAAATGTTTTATAGCGTTTTGAATATTGCATACAGTCTTCATGCTTAAGCATAAACATTGATTTTTCTTCATTGTCACCACGTGCAAAAGGCATAACTTCTTCTTGTAAACCAGCAGTCAATTTATTTACATCCATAAAAGGAACATTATAAAATTTACAAACATCTTTTAATAATGATTTCAGCTTAAGTGTATTAAAGTTCGATACAGGTATTACAGATTCTTCACCATATAATTCTTTTGATGCTTCAATCAGCACATCTCTATCACCTGCATCTGTATCAATATCCGGCCAGGAAACCTTATGAGGTCCTAAAAACCTTGCCCATAGTAAACCATATTCGATTGGATCAAGCTGTGTAATACCTAGCAAGAAGTTTACAAGGCTTCCAGCACCAGAACCACGACCAGGACCTAACAATGTTTTCTTAGATGATTTTTCAAAGATTTGATACATTGTTATAAAATATGATTCATGACCTAGTGTCTTTATATCTGCTAATTCTTGTTTTGCCCTGTCAATGTATTCTTGATTTTTATCTAGTCCTTCTCTTATTAGTCCATCTTTTACAAGATCAACTAGTATATTAAAAGCAGGCTTATCTGTTGTTCCGTGTAATGGTAACTTTGCAGATTGATCGATCCAGGTGTCTTCACATAATTGCCATGCAATGTCATTTGTTCTGTTTATTGCATCACGAACATCTGTCTCATAACCTTTGTAAAAGTCGTATTCATTATAATTTTCTGTAAACTCTGACCACATTTGCTGTGCATTTTTAGGATATAGCAAACATTTTAGATCTTCTTCTTTTGGCAATATCATCTTTTTAGGGTCATTACTAAACCAACCTAACTTCTTATATAATTCACGTGCTTCCCATACGTTAGGATTTGGATAGTGTGAATCAGCAGTTGCGACCAATTTGATGCCTGTGTTTTTAGATAAGTCTAGCAACATTCTATTTGTCATTTGCTGAGCTGTTAATTTATTAAACTGCAATTCTAAGAAGAAGTTTTCTTGTCCAACACAATCAACAAAATAGTCTGTCATGTTTGTTAATCTCTTCATGACTGTATTATATTTTGTAGGATCATTTAACAGATCAGGATGAAATTGATCAAATGTATAATCTTGAAATTCATTATAAATTATACCTGATGCAAGTCCACCAACACATGCTGTAGATACCACTAAGCCTTCACCATGTTCTTTTAACATCTCAAAGTCAATTCTAGGAAATCTATAAAATCCATGTTTGTAAGACTTTTTAACAAGCGTAAAAAGATTTGTTAATCCTGTTCTGTTTTTTGCAATTACAACTAAATGATAATATCGCTTCCAAGCAGGTTTTCCTTTTGATGATTCTTTTGTTTCATTTTCATCTTCTATAATGTGACCGCCTGCTTCAATTTCTTTTTCAGCATCAACGATAACAGGAGCATTTGCCATCTTCTCTTTCTTCTTCGCATCTTTTTCAGCTTGAACTGCCTCTCTGTGTGCTGTGTATTGCTCTTGCCACGTTTTTAGTGAGGGAACAAAATAAAACTCTACACCATACAGCTGCCTATATTTTCTTCCTGATTTTTTTATTATATTTGAATGTGCATTTGCGTGACCTAATCCGTTACCATTTCCATGATCTGTTATTGCCCACGAATCACCACCTTGTGGATCGCTTGTAATAAAATCAATATGGTCTGACGGATAGCCTATTGCGTCAAATGTACTAAATGTTGTGTGTGAATGAAGTCCAGTAAACCTATCTGGAGGTGTTATCTTGTCTAATGACATAAAATCCCTGTTTTATTATGTTAGAATCTAACAATAAAAGACTATACGAGTAAAGGCTTTTTATAATCTTTTTTCGACAATTTTTGATTTGTTCTTAAACATACTATAAATATCTTCAAGACTAAATCCGTTTACAATCATTAGTCCTAATAAAAATTTCATCACGTCAATACTCTCTTCTAAAAGCCTATGACGAGCATCTGTTGGAAGATCCATCTTTTTGTGCATCTTCCAGTCAACTTCATTAAGAACTTCTGTTGCCTCTGCTATAAGAGCAAGTATGTATTCTTTATTCCATTTGACCAAGTCTTCTTTGGAATTACGAACTTCAGATAAAGTAAGATTTTGTTTTTCTTTAAAAAATCTTTCAGTAAACTTTTTCTGAAGTTCGTATATTTCTTCTAATTTATCCACTACTTATCTCTTAAGAAGTCGTATCTTTCATGTGCTTCACGTCTAAGTTGTGCAAGCTCTTCATCAACAGACTTTATAATCTCAATAAATGTATTTCTTCCGCCTTCTGTGCCGTTAAGATTCTCACGTGTAGACTGATATAAGAAATCATCTTCATTATAATCAAATAGATCAGAGTCTTCATCTGGCCAATAGAGATTTGTACCTGTTCCAGTCCTTGCTGTAGAAATATAGTATCTAGCAGGTGTGTGAATATCAATACAGTCAACGATCATTGGATAAGCTCTTACAAGTTCTAGCCACATATAATATGCAACGACATTATCTTCTGTTGGTTGTATTTGTTTATCAATGCGAGTCTTGATAAAAGCCATTACATCTCTTATATTGCCTCTTGCCCAGTAAAATGTACTTAAGCACTTAGGTAAGATATGTCTTGCGTCCATAACAGAAATATCTTTAGTATCAACCATATCAGCATAAAGCTGTTTAGAATCATTAACTAATTGCTTATACCTTTCATACATTTCAGGTGAGTTTATGATTGCGTGCGGAACTACAGCATCATCATTTCTTTGTGATCTATCACCTGTACACTGTGCTGAAAAACTAAATGCACGATGTCTAATTAAGTGTGTAACAAATTGTGTATCAACACCTTCAATTGTAAAAGTACAATTAATTGTTTCGAATGCTGTTGGCAGTAATTTACCATTAAAAAGCATCCAGATCATTTTATCTTTTTCATAGTCTGATAGTGATCCTTTGTTGAATGGCTGCTCTGCCCACGTAGCTGTGCAGAAATCTGGTATATAGTTTCTTAATTCTTCAATAGACGGACTACTTACAAGTTTTGTTTTAATAGAGTCTAAGTGATCATGAAACTCTGTTTTTATTGGTTCATTAAATCCTAACCCAGTAGGTAGCTTAACTACTGGTAGGTCATTATTAATTGGCATTTTTTATTCTCCTGTATTTTTGTAAATTTTCTGTGCATTCTTTTACACGTTTTCCTGCGTTTGTTGCCACTTCTTTCATATAACCTTTGTTGCCTAACTCAATTTCTGCATGTGCATATTGAACACAACTAAGATTATCAGCCAACTTTACAGCTAGTGCTTCTGGTGAATCTTGATCTTCGAAGTTTTTAAAAGCTGAATACCATGACGGATATTTATCACGCATTATAATATACTCTGCTTTTGTTACTTCTTCTGCAAGCTTTGGAAAATTACGTTTAACATCGTGAGTCACGTCTGAAAGATGTAGCTCTGGTATATCATGAACTAGTGCCATTTTTAGTGCTTTTTCCAAATTAAATTCATAATCATCATGCAGTTTAAGTGTTAATACTGCAACAAAATAAGAATGCTCAGCGACAGATTCGCTTATTATTTTAAATTTATTATTGTACCTTGTGAGTGCTTTTAAGGTGTAGATATTATCTACAAAATCACTCAACGAAACCGACATATTCTTTTTCATATTCTGGATTTTCCATTATTCCTTTAACGTGTTCTTTTAACTCACTGACATTTGTTGCAACTGCTCTACCACTGCGTGAAAGCATAAGATTAAAATTACCTGTTAATCCTTCAGCATAATAAACAATAGGAACACCTGAAGCGTATGAGAATCCTGCTTCAAATATTGTGCCAAGATCTTTATCACGTGTATTGCATACAACAAATTTTCCGCTAGTAATTGCATCAACATTACCTTTGAATATCATTTCTTGTTCTTCAGGTGATGCGTCAGGTTTTGCAACAATTTCATCCTTAGGTGAAAAATACTTTACACCTAATTCATCTAAAGTTTGTTTTATATTTTCTAAGTCGCGTGCTTGGTTTTCATTAAACCAACCGCTAGCAATATAACAATCGTACATTTATAACTCCTTATAACCATTTGTTTATATATATGGTGTTTATTTATCAAAAATATATATTTTTTTACTTTTTTCAATAAAAAAGGGGGCTAAAAAATAGCCCCCAAGTTTTATTTGTTTAGAAATTAACCGAAATTCCTAGATTAGCATATCTTGGTGTTCCAAGAAATACTTCTGCATTATGAGCTAAGTGCATTTTATCACCATAGCCGTTATACTGACTATTGTCAGTTGCATCTTGTACATAAACTGCATCAAGTGCGTTAAAAACATGAGCGTGTACAGTCATATCTAGACCAGCAACTTTAGGTAATGCATAAGAAAGGTGTAAATCCAATCTTCCATACCCTGGTGCTTTCCAAACTTGTGCTCTGTCAGCTTCATTAGTTAACACACCGTCGATAATTACTGGATCAGAAACCTCACGTGAGTCAGGACTCCAATCTGCGTAGTTATCATCGTACATTCTGTACAGCCCTTGAAGTGATAATCCCTTAATCGGCTTAAGAGTTAATCCTCCAACGTATGCTGTTTGTGGCATATCNCCAACCATCAAGTTGTCAAGAGCATATACATAATCNGTNGANGTCANACCAATGACCTCACCATTNTCNTTAAACTCTTGTTCTTGATACTTACCATCTGCATCACCTACAAACTTCCAGTTACCTTTACTTAATGCTAAGTCAATTTCAACCATTTCATGAACGGCAATCTTACTTTCAATTTCCCATCCAGAATGATTTTGTTGAACTCCTTTTAAGAAGATAACGTCTGTATCGCCTGAGTCACCTTGACCTGTTGATACAGCTTTTGTGATGTTCCTATCAATCCACTTAGTGTTGTACTGACTTAGTTTAACAGCAACTTTATCGCTATTATACTTACCACCAAATTCGAAGCTTTGAAACTTCTCATTATCTGGGTCAGATGCTACTGTTCCGTCATAATAAATCACATTATCCATAATTGGCGGTTTTTGAACATAGCCACCATTAACAAATGCTGACATACGATCATCCAAATTATAGACTGCTCCACCTTTCATCTGAAAAGTAGTAATAGGCTTAGCCTCTACTTTTTCAGCTTTTGTATAAACACCATCTTCATCCCATGTTCCAGCAAAGTGATCTAAGTAAGTGTACTTGATTGTCGATAAACCACCCATACCGTAAATATTAAATTTATCAGTTGTGTATTTACCTTGCGCAAATGTTCCTAACCAATCAACAGTAGTTTCGTTATGATAAGCAATTTCATCACCTAAACGAACAACGTTACCATCTGGTGTGGCATCATCTGCATAGTTTACATAATAATCCCCACCTAATAGATCGCGTACTTCACGTGCGTGTTCTATTCCGGCGGTTCTCCAATCAAGGCCAACTTGTACTTCTAAATTGTCGTTAACATCAACATTTAATTTAGAAATCAAACCATAAGTGTTTTGGCGGTTGATTGAGTTTCGAAGAATACCAGTTGAACGATTCTCAGTAGTTGAGAAAGCGGAATCAATATTAGCAGAGTTTTCTGCAATCTCAGCATTCCAATCCCACATCCACGGTGAACTTGCCCACCAGTTATTTCCTTCTATCGCGGGTTTCCTTTTTACGCTACCATAAGTTCCTGTACCACCACCAGAACCACCGCTCCAGTATGCTACTGAACTTAGTCTTAATTTGTCGCTAATTGTCCAAAAATGGTTNAAATTAACAAGAGGTTTGTGAAAAAAGTTTTCCCTCTCATTNAACAAATTAGGATCATGTCTATCTGTAGTNCGTGCACCATACATATACCAATATTGTTGGCCTTTGTACGATGGATCGATAGGAGCCCAGTTTTGGTTAAATAACCTACCAGCTTCATGTTCGAACTTCTCACCTTCAGCAAAAGCAGTTGGATCATATCCATTACCTTCATCATCGTATCCGATGTCTTTTGCCAAATCTTGTGAGTAAGTTGCTATATTTTGCTTGTATAGGTTTTGTCCATGTCTTTGTGGTGCACCAATTCCATATAATTCTAAGCGATGTGCATCATTTACTGCATAGCTACCACCAACGTAGTATGCCCATGCATCTGTCCAAGTACCATCAATAATACCATCACCAGTCTTACGTACAATTGTACCACTTAGAGCTAACTTATCATCTAGCATTAAACCAGAATTATAGTTAAGAGTAGATTTTAAAAATCCACCAGCTCCAGCTTCTTGTTTGAACTTACCACCTCTCTCATGCGCAGCAGGATCTGTGATAATATTCATTGTTCCACCAATTGAAGGTGTGGCTAAGTTGACAGCAGATAAACCTCTCTGCATCTGAATTGAAGAA
Source organism: Methanobacteriota archaeon (assembly GCA_002719615.1). Lineage (GTDB taxonomy): Archaea > Thermoplasmatota > Poseidoniia > Poseidoniales > Thalassarchaeaceae > MGIIb-O3. The sequence goes on along the minus strand of PBHZ01000014.1, from coordinate 7,196 downwards.
GTAGCATCACCTACTCCATCCCAATTCGACCAGTATACCCAACCGTTTTCCATATCATTCTGTGGAACACCATTGATCATTACTGCAACATTTCTCTGATTAAATCCACGTACGTTAATACGTGCATCACCAGCACCACCACCTTGCTGTGTAGCATATACCGACGGTGTCATATTAAGTGCCATAGGAATGTCTTGAGATCCAAGACGTATTTCCATTTCAGCCTTATCAACCGTAGTATAAGCAACAGGTGTATTTTCATCAGCACGCGAAGCCAAGACTTCTAATGCTGACATTGAAACTGCATCAATTTCTAATGCGAAATTGACCGTTCCAACTATGTCACCCACCTTAACACTAAGTGTAGAAGGTGAATATCCAATGTAGGAAGCTGTTACTGTGTAGTCGCCTGGAGCACCAACATCAATAGTGTATTTACCAGAATCATCTGTTACACCACCTTTATCAGTACCTTCGACAACAACATTTGCTCCCACCAATGGATCTGAGTTTACATCTGTCACTACACCTACGATGGCTTGAGCAAACAANCCNNTCGTNAGTAGNANAGANGTGATNAGATTACGATANTTCATAATCNNTCTCCTCTNTTATTCATTAATGAAAAAGCACATTTTTCTACAGGTGTGCTATCTGCCTGTCCGCTTTTTTGTTATGTGAAACTTTAAACTAAACATACATCCCCATCACAAAATTTTTCTGCCTCTGCATCTTCACCTTTCATTTTTGTGAAAGAAAGCGGCTTAAGTTTTTTTGTCATTTTGTTATACGATTTTTCATCAATTGCTTCATAAGGCATTTGTTTATAAGCACCAGCATCAAAACGCGGTAAACAACTTATGCCTTTTAATTGATATTGAAAGTAATTTAAACACTGTTCTAATTGTTCAGCTTCTTTGTCAGGGTCAAATGTAACAGTACAACTTACTTGATTATCTGCCCAATGCCTTTGCATGAATGCTGCTAAACTAAACTGTTCCCATACTGTTAATTGATCTGCAGTCCTGATTCCATCACCAACATCAATTGGAACTTCAATACATACTGTAGAGTCTTCTGATCCAAATGCTGGTTCTACTTTATAGCCTGCCGCTTCTAACGGTTGAAGCAACTCAGAATTAACTGAAAGCCTCATTCTTCTTATATAAAATCTGGACTCAGGATAATGAACACCTGGTGTTGAACCTGCAAGTAGTGATACTGTACCACTTGGTTTTACAGATGTTGTTTTGATTGACTTAGGAATTGCTAAGAAATCAGAATACACATCATCTAGTCTTTGTATTTCATCGTATCCAGTCTCTAACCATTCTCTTAATTCACCAACACCTCTGTAAGTTAAAAATTGAGCAACGCCACTAACAGAACATCCAATTCTTCTGTTTCTGAGCATTACTCTGTTTGTTTCTGGCCAGTGTGTTTTNCCCAATGTTACTGTTTTTGCATATAGATAAGCATACTTTAATGTCTTTAAATAATCTTCTAAAGATTCATGTTTATATGGAAATGTCTCAACTAAGCAGCATAACTCGTAAGATTCTAATGTTTGTTCTAGACAAGGATTACCGCCCATAGCTCTGTGATCTTTATTATCTTTTCCATTTTTCATTCTAGAGTATCCTTGCATATTTTCTAACCATGCAAACCCAGGTTCACCATTTCCAACAATTCTCTTGCAAGCTTCTGAGTAATCCATTCCTAGCTCTGCAAATATAGAATTATTTGAAGTCCACCCGTATTGGTCTCTATGAGGATTAACTTCGTAATTCTTTAAATCCATGTACTCTTCAGAATATGGATCACCGAATACAATTTCAGCTGTTCTACGTACGTTTCCTGCTACTACACATTTGCCGATGAGGTTCATTATATCTACAATTGTTGTAATTGTTATTGGAGCGCCTGCATTTCCATCTAATACACCCCTGATAGTTTCATGTACTTCTCTTAACGGTTCTGGTCCACTTGATTGACCGCCAAAGCCTTTGATAGGAACACCTGCCTCTCTTATTTGTGAATAATCAAATGTTATGTCAGGTGTACCGTGAAAGTAAGAATCAATTAATGCTGCTACTGATTCTACCCATCCTTCTCTTGTATCAGGTATTACAAAAACTTCAGGTTCTCTTTTAGTTGTAGGACCTTTGACCATAATTTTTTCAGCACCTTTTGTGTCAAATCCTACGCCAACACCGAGCATTGATGCGTCCATTAAAAAAGTAAACGGTTTTGATCCGTCGTCTTTAATAGTTTCTGTTGATACAAATGCACAGTTGTTTAGTGCCGCATATAAATTTCTTTCTTCTGTGATGGGTGTTCCCATAGCCCATAAACCACGACCTGGTGGCAAGAATTTCATATTGTAAATTCTATCAAACATTTCTTGTGCTGACTTTTGAGCACGCCAGGGATTCCATCCTAATTGATGTGATTCAATCCAATTCATCTGCATTGTGTATGCACCTTCTACTACTCTTTGAACTGTCTCCCACCACTTTTCATTTTTTCCATTTTCTTTTAAACGAGAATATGTTCTCATATAAACTAGTTCACCTAATCCGTTAAAACCAAACGGAGGCTTTTTGCGTTTATATTTTGCAATGAAGGCTTGTGATAACTTGAATTTTTGTTGCATTATAACATCTCCTTAATAATCTTAATCTAAGCTGCAGGAATAATTAATGGGATATACTTAATTTGTTTCAAAATTTTTATAATTTTCTTCTTTACTACTGGCATTTGTTGGTTTAAAATTTTCATATTTTTGTGCCAATAACTTTCTTGTATACTCATTACCATTATCTTGCTTTTTTTGTTCTACTTGTCCATTTGATGACGCTGAATCATACACATCTATCTTTCCAATTGATGTATTCATAGTCGTTGGATATGTCATTCCATCTGGTCCAAATCTATTTTTTATAACATGAACACGACCTGTATTTGCTATCTTATCTTCTATCTTTCTAGATAATGACATTACAAAGTCTGCTGTCATTATCTTTGCATAAGATTCTGCTATCTTTTCTGCACCTATTACTTCATCTTCTAATGAGGACCTATTTGATTGGGATGCAGTCCATACTGGTATTTGAAATTCACCACTAAGTCCTCGTAAGTCTTCGTAAATATTTCCTAAAGCATGTCTGACTGCTTGATCTTGCGATCCTACATCTCTAAGTAAATCGGCATAGTCTACTAATATTAAATCAGGACTATGGCCCATTAATTCTATTGTTTTTAAATGTGTATGTATTGTCTGTACTGTTGCCGATCTTGTTGGAAAGTATTTTATAATTAACTCACCATTACACTGTTTTTCTATAACTGATTTTACTTCTTCTTTATTGTCTTTAATATTTGCAACAGGTACCTCAGAAAAGATAGTTGCATATCTTAAACCTACATAAGCTTCATTTAATTCAAGAGTGTAATGCACAACATTCTTACCTGCCCTTAATGCATTTACNCCTAAAGCNTGTAAAAACCAGCTNTTGCCAATACCTGAAGGTGCTACAACAACACCTAATTCTCCTCCTGCTAANCCGCCGTCCATTATAAAATCTATTGCATCCCAGCTTGTTGGAACTGTGTCTCTATTTATGTCTTCTAATATCTGGTCAAAATTCTTTACGTATTCTAATCCAATATCCCTGTGTGTTCCTGCGCGCATTGCATTATCTACAACACGTTTTATTTCATCGTATTGTCCTGTTTGCAGCAAATCAACTGATTTTACAATTGCAGATTTTAACATTTGATTTTTACAAAAAACAATTGTTTCATTTTTTACAAATTCTAAATCAGGAGATTCTAAATTTTTTGTAACTTCACGTAATTCATCAACAATAGAATCACGTAATAATTCTGTGTTTACTTCATTTATTTTTACTTTAAGTGCAGCTAGTGTTGGTGTAAGTTTATATTCGTAATAATAATCTTTAATTTGTTTTACCAACCACTGCTTTGCTTCTGTATCTAGTAATTCTGGCTGTATCATATCATATATTGTTACAGCAAATTGTTGGTCAGCTAAAAGACATGTTATAATTTTTGTCTGAAATACTGATCCGTATTTTGTTAGTGAATCATTTATTGGAGGCATTTTGTAATATTAAGTCTAATTTATTAAAACTGTCTTGCAACCAAACATCAGGATTTCTAATTGCATGATCAATTGTGTCTTCTAAAAACATTTTATGAATTTTATATTTTACTAATCTTTTAGAACCACCTCTAACTTGGTCTACAATTGATAATTTAGAATTTCCTGGAATGTCAACATTGTGTAGTTGCATTAATCTAAAATTTCTCTCTAGCAAGTCTTTGTGTTCGAATAAGTTTGTAACATTTAAGAATTCATCTATATTAACTATTTCTTTATCTACTAAAAATGGGAATTTTTTTAACATCGTTTTTAATCCAACTCCCCTAACACCTGGAATATTATCAGATTTATCTCCGTCAACTATTCTATAGTATACAAAGTTTTCTGAAAGTATTTGAAATTCATCTTCAAGTCGTTTTCTATCATAAAGAACTTTTTTTGTTGGTGACCAAACTGATATTCTATCATTTATTATTTGATAAAAATCTTTGTCAGTTGACATTATTGTTATTCTAGAATCATTAAGTACTTGTTTTGCAATATACGCAATTGTATCATCTGCTTCTATATTTTCCATAGAGATAACTGTAACCGGCAGACAGTCTAAGTATTCAATTAAACGCTTAAACTGCCTGCGCATGTTTTCAGCCTCATTCTCCTCAGTCAATCCTTCAATTCTATTCGGTCTCTTTAACGGTTTACGTCCTGCTTTGTACTCAGGATATATTTTCTTTCTGCGAGAAGATCCACCTTTACCGTCAAAAGCAATAATAACTCTTGTTGGTGCAAGTGTTCTGATTGATAGTGCAATAGTTTGTAAAAAGCCAACAATACCACCAATGTGCTGTCCATCAGAATTTGTTGCAGGTGATACAGCCCACGTTCTAATAAACTGATTTAGTCCGTCAATTATTAGAACGTGGTCATTTACACTGTTAGCCTTACTTTTATTGCTGCTAATTTGTGAAAGTAGTTCTTTGTATCTTTTACGCAAGATCACCATCCACAACTTCATCAGTAAACTCGACATCATCAATGCCTCGTTTGTCTTCGTAAGTTAGAATGCTAGCTTCACAAATTTTATCGTACAGATAATCTTTGAGTCCTTCATTGTCAGCGAGTTTATCTTTAAAGTCTTTTGATAAAAACTTGATAGGTTTGCCATTATAATCAATAGTATACCAAGCACCTGCTGTTTGTGCAATCTTTAAGTTTTTTAAAGTTTGCAGCCATCCGCCTTCATCATCAATGCCTCGGTCAAAGTACATTTCATAGTCAGATGTTCTTAGAGGTGGCCCGATTCTATTTTTGATTATTTTTGCACGACACTTATGTCCGATTACTTCACCATCTTTATCTTTAATCATACCCATATTTTGAAGTCTTACCCTAGTAGAGGCGTGAAATGGCAAAGCCAAACCGCCACTTGTTGTATAGGGATCACCAAACATAACACCCATCTTTTGACGCAGCTGATTAGTAAACACCAAAGTAATTTTATGCCTACCAATCATCTGTGTTATCTTTCTCATAGCTTTGGAGATAATAATAGCTTTTGAAGTAGCCCAACCGTCTTTATCATAGTCAGACGACATTTCAACCTTAGTAGAAGCCGCTGCAAGACTGTCAACAAGTATTGTAACGTATTTGTCTTTATTGGTTTCTCTTACTTTAGTTACTATGTCTTCAATGCCTTGAAATATATCTTCAACAGTTTCCATGTGAAGATACAGGATATTCTTTGTATCAGCACCAATTGCATCTAAAAACTCCTTACTAACTGAAGTTTCTGTGTCAATGTAAACGCCAATACCACCTTTTTTCTGTGTCTCTGCAAGTATATGTGCACCAAGCAGTGATTTTCCGGAAGCCTGAAGTCCGTTGATTTCAGTTATTCTTCCCACTGCTATTCCGCCGTTCGGTCTGTTTGATATTGCGACATCTAATAAAGATGATCCTGTAGATATAAAGTCATTGATGTCTGTCGGTGTGTCGTCAGAACCGTCCAAGAAGAAGGCAACTTTTTGCCCTTTGATCTTGGAGTTTAGACTATCTGCTAGCTCGCTAGCAAGGACATCACGTCTCTCGCTCATAGCATTCTCCTATATTATGAATTAAATAAGTCGTCAAATGCTGCAGAAACATCTTCTGTCTTGTTTGCAGAAGTTGTTGCCGCTGGATCAGTAACCTGTTCATCCTCAACAGAATCAGATTCTTGGCTTAACCAAGCCTCTAATGCTTTTTGTAGATCATCATATTCTAGTTCAGAATAAATATCTGTAATATTCTTCTGAGTATCTTTAACGACCTTCATTACGTTAGCATTTTCTGTTAACGGTGTCTGATTAGGTTTAACCCTGATGGAAGTCATTGGGAAAGCACGACCTGTCTCTTCGCTTGTCTTAAACTCAACAACAATATCACGTCCGTTTACTGGATCGGTAATATCACCGTAGTCAGGATCAGCGATCACAGATAGTAATTCCTGATATACCATCTTGCCGAAGCCCCAGAATTTTACGCCTTCATTCTCTTCACCTCTTACGATGACAGGAGCATAAGTACGCATCTTAGCTTCGATTTTCTTACCAAGCTTGTAGTCTTCTTTATTACCAGAAGTTTTTAGCTTAGTAGCGAACTCTTCAATCGGATCTGGTCTACCAAATGAAATCGGTGAAAGATAGTTCTTTTCACCCATATCATAATGGAAATACAGTTCGATAAAAGGATTGTCCTTGTTAAATTTATAAGGAACAATACGAACTTGCGTCTTCCCCGGTGAGGGTTTCCATAAGTTCGAAGTTCTTTGATTTGTTTGTTGTAGTTGTGATAACCTGGATTTTATGACATCTAAGTCCATTATCATTACTCCTTGTTTAATTGTTTATTATTCATTTAATACGTTTATATATATAACTTATTTTTTTCAAAATGTAACTTTTTACACTAAAAAACCCCAAAAATATGGGGCTTTAGTTTTATCTTTATTTGTTTAGCTGTTGTCGCCTCCACTTTGTAGTAGCAGACGATTCATGTGTATTATAATAATACATATAATATCCTCCTC
>PBHZ01000013.1 GCA_002719615.1 Methanobacteriota archaeon | reverse complement strand
ATTGGATGAAAACGGATATTGTTCAGAAGGTTTAGATCAATCTATAGGATTTGAAATTGAAGATTTTAATAGATTTGGAGAATTTATTGAGAAATATTCCGGATGGATGCTTGAAGGACTTATTGCGACCATGAAGATTGTCGTATTTGGCATAGTTATCGGATTTCTAATAGGTATCGTACTTGCCATGTGCAAAACCGCACCTACTTCATTAAAAGACATGATTGAAAGTAATCTCGAAAAAATGCTATTACTAACCTGGCTAGTAATTCCCTCATCTATTATTTCCTCAAAGATTAGTAATAATTCATCAATAGGGATATTGGTATTTTTTTCTACATCTCTTATTTTGTTCACTATTAATTTACTTCAAAACAGAAAATCAAATAATTCAGGAGAAAAAGAAGGATTCATAGGATTAATAGTCCCTAAAAAGCATAGAATATTATTTATACGATTTTTAGGAATTTCACTACTAATTGGACAACCCATTGGAGAATATAATATAAGAGGATCGGGTTTTTTAATTCTAGAATCTATTATATTACTCTCTGAACTCAATTTAAATGGTTTAGATAACATATTTGCACCAATAGGCGATCCAGGAGCATTTTTAAATCTATTATTAGGAATAATGATTACTGTTCCAAGTATAATGCTAATTACATTTACCGGAAATTATGATGCAGTTGAAATACCATACCGTAATGGAAGTACAATAAAATTTGAACCATGGAAATTGAGGCCACTGAATTCTATTGCAACCATATACACTGATATTTTCAGGAATACTCCTCTCATTGTTCAATTCCTATTCCTACATTTTGGAATTGAAATTGGTAAAAGAATAGAAGAAAGTGCTAATGAATTTTTTGTTAATATACCATTTTTGATTGATATTTTTAGTGATAGAATATATTTGAGTGCAATATGCGCTCTTGCATTTAATTCAGGAGCATATCAATGCGAAACCTTGAGGGGAGCAATTGCTGCTATTCCTTCTGGGCAAATGGAAGCTGGAAGAAGTATTGGACTAACATATCTGCAAACTATGAGGTTGATTATCATTCCACAAGCAATTAGAATATGCATACCACCTCTTGGTAACGAAATGGTAAATCTAGTACTAAATTCATCTCTTGCTATGGTTATTGGATATACTGAGTTAACTAGACAGGGGAAACTAATCAATGCCATTACTTTCCAAATTACTTGGACCTGGGGAATGGTCATGATATCATATTTCATCGTAACATGGACGCTAGCACTAATTCTTAGAAGAATAGAAGTAAAGACAAGAATTCCTGGATTAGGAATTTTATGAGGTATGGAAAATGAGTGATGAAATATTAACTGTGAATAATTTACAAAAGATATACCCTGGAGGAGTCCATGCTGTTAAAGGAATTTCATTCAAAGTTCATGAGGGAGAATCTGTAGCAATAATAGGATCTTCTGGAAGCGGTAAATCAACTGTTTTAAGGTGTATTAATAGATTGATAGAGCCCACATCCGGAGATGTATTATTGAAGGGTAAGAAAATAAATACTCCTATTGCAGATATAAATGAAATCAGATCGAGGATTGGGATGGTATTTCAGTCATTTGAATTATTCGCACATCTCAAAGTATTACAGAATGTCACTCTTGGATTAATTCATGTCAGAGGAATGAGTAGTGATGAAGCAGAAGTAATTGCATTGGAAGTATTAGAAAGAGTAGATATGTTAGATCGAAAGGATGCATATCCCGGAAATCTATCAGGCGGTCAGAAACAAAGAGTAGCAATTGCTAGATCATTAGCTATGAAACCCGAGATACTTCTTTTCGATGAGCCAACAAGTGCACTAGATCCAGAACTAATAGGTTCTGTACTTGAAAATATTCGTTCTTTGGCGGACGAGGGGATGACAATGGTCATCGTTACTCATGAAATTGGCTTTGCCAGAGATGTTGCTGATAGAGTGATATATATGGATCAAGGAGAGATAGCTGAAGAAGGATTCTCGTCAATTATTGATGAACCAAAAACTGAAAGGATGCAAAAATTCCTTTCTACTTGGGATTGATTAACAACTCTCAGTAGCTGTCCATGTCTCTTGAGAACCGCCTCCGCCTTGATTTGGCCCGTCTCCTTCAACTACTTCTTCCGCGTAAATATAATAAGAAGTGTGAGAAACTATTTGATTTCCTACCGACCATGGTTCTGATTGAGATACATCCACGACAAAATAATAGCATCCATACTCAGATTCTTCCCACTGATCCTTAGGAATATACTTGAATTCTCCTAGCCCAGGATCAACAACAGACCCTTCAAGAGGTAATTCGCTACCAACATCTCCTATATCGTATTGCCCTGATCCGTAGTCTCCTGAATTAGAGTCCCATGTCGCAATTGTTTTATTCACGTAAACATCTGGATAATCTATAGCTACATTTCCATTTTCAAAATATAATGTAGCTGAAAGATTATATTCAGATAATGGAAGACTTCCAGGACGGCTATTAGAATTCAATCCTGCCCATGCAATAAGAGATACGCCGATTACACAATCGTTAGTAGAGCCACAATTATCATCACTGTCACTTAAAACAGCAGTGGCCAATGATTGCACATCATTAATTGTCCTAGACAAATAGTTACCATTCAGTATAGTTGACATAGTAGTACCATCAACCGTTATTCTTAGTAAATAATCCGAATTAGGTAAAGAATTTCCTGTATAGATATCTGAAATTTTTATAAATAATTTCCCATAATCTCCTAGGCCATCACTCTTATCGATTTTTAATGGCATTGTTTGAGTCCATGAACCAACCTCTACAATAGCATCTACGGCGGAAGAAGATCCACCATTTTGTCGAATTTTTATCTCTAATTCAGTTCCATCTTCATTCATCTCAACCTCCCCTAAAGACATATCACCAACAAATAGAAATCCAAGTATGATAGGCAATAGTAACATAGATAAATAAGAAATTGCAACAATTATTGCTGGAGTAGTTGCAACTCCCTTTCCGGCAATTTTGCCAATTTTAAATTGTACTGGTAGACCTATACCAAGATAAATCCACACTCCAACCAATGATGCCAGAGTAACTAAAGGAGTGACTATNGTTANNGGNATNGCATCTGGNATTANNTAAANTCCNAACCACATNATNACAANAGTAGGCAANAAACCNCCTATTNCAAGAGCCANGAAAATTTNCTTNATNTTGATATNNTTTGGAGATGANGGTNTTTTTGGAGATGNGGNNATNAATGATACNGAATTCGANNCGACCNTGCNGNATNNGGNATTTCNCCTNNANNTCCTTCTCTCATAGCAATTTTATCNANCAAATCGCTACCATCTTCATTTACCTGTGATTCTTGTTGTTCCAATGCCTTTTGAAGAAGTCCACCGTTACTCATCTAATATGCCTCGTATTTTAGTTCAGACTGTCAACTGGTTATCAACCCGTTGCCATAAAACATCAATAAAATATTGAATTACCAATAAATTCAGAATAACCGAGCATCAAAAGGAATTATTTCTTTATCCTCTTCGTCTGTATGTCTAATTTCATTGCGGTGTCTACCTGCTAGGGCCACTGCAGCCAATGCCGTAATCATCATTGTACCAGCTATTTCAAAGCCTGGAAGATATATTCCTCTAATGTAAATTGTCATAGACTGAATTTGATAGTTAGGTATTCCTTCAGTTCTAATTGAGAAGTCTGATGTCGCTTTAAATTGTAAATTATAGTACTTATCAGTCCATCCTTGATTTTTTGGAGTCCTCATTTGAACCCTAAATTTNGTAGGAGGGGCTAATGAATCTATTTCATCAGTCAACAATGGAATACTTAATTGGAAACCTGCATCATTTAATTCATCGAAATTTGCTACTTCAACATTAAATTTATCTCTTGCATTACCATCGTTGTAAACATCAAATTGAAGCATATAATCAACCTTTGGCCTAAGTTGTAGGAATGCTAAATCAGCCCCTACTCTGAGTCTACTAAATTGTTTATAGACGGCGAGAACTTTACTTTCTACCGGTTCTGAAACACCGCTAACTGGCCCTCCTCCCCATGTAATAACCTCTGCTTCAATAGTTACAACTTGTTGGCCTTCAGGGGCCCTTAGTTCGGCTCTTAGAGCGACTTCGAAACTAGCACTACCTTGCCCTGAAACAGATTTAGAACCTGGTCCTGCAACTCCTAAAATTCCTCCTGAGTAAGTTAATTTCACAGTCTCGGAAAATGCTGTTGGATTGGAGAGGGTACAATAGACTATACTGGTCCTTGTCGCCCCAGGGAACACATCAATAGCCTGTGGTTGTTGACAGTCTAGAGAAATCTCAGGAGANGTCTGNGCCTGTACCATGGCAACGCCCGTCCATGTGCTAATGAAATATACACCAATTAACATCAAGGCTGTTCTAAATGAAGAACTCATCGACCNTTGGCTTTCCTAAATCTTATTTTATACTTCTTATCAGATGCACAAAAAAATGACAATATTTGATAATTATGTTTGGTGGACCCGACCGGATTTGAACCGATGGCCACTCGGTTATGAGCCGAGCGCTCTAACCAACTGAGCTACGGGTCCTGAGTAGTCGCCCAATACCAAACGAAATGAACTTTATCTTTTTCAATAAGATTCCAAATGTAACATTAGGTGTTATTAACAACACCAATATTTATGCATAGTAGTAATACGCGAACTTACATAGAAGGTGCGCATATGAGTGAAAGAGAAGGAGCATTAAATGCAAAAAATATAGCGATTGGTTGTGTAGTAATAGGATTATTACTTCCTGTGTTAAATTTAACAATAGTATCAGGGATAGTTTCAGATGGCGTTGCCGAGGGAGTACAAGATATATTAGCAGATGATAGNGATGAATTAAGTGACTGGGAAGATCCAGATTGGCTTGTTTCTACAAGTGAAAGAACATACTTTGCCAATAGTATAACCAACCTTGAGAGTTTAGAAGATGGTACTGATACCATGCCTGTTCTAGAAAAGATGGGGCCATTTGTTTATAATGTTACTACGACGAGAAATATAATAGATTTTGATGGAGAAAATGGTACTATCACATATTCAGAATATGATGTATTTGATTGGTGCTCCACTTGTACATGGGTAGATGAAGATGGCGTGGAACATGCTTCGATGGATGGAAATACTGATATTTCACAAATAAATATACTTTGGAATACTCAAAAAATTGCAGGAGTAGGGACAGGAATTGAGTATGGAGAAATTTTTGCTAAAGCAGGATTTGGAAATAGTATGATTAAAAATGATTTAGTAAACAGAGCACCAAGTATCTGGGCTTCTGAAGCAATAGCATCTCAATCTGTAGAATTGGGTTCTGAGGAATTGCTCACTGCATCATATAACACATGGAATGATACATACTCACTAGGAACTATCGATCCAGATTTTTCATCTTTTGCTGCAATAATACTAGACGATGCGATTTCCCCTACAGGAATTTGTATTGCACTAACGTGTGACATTGGCCCGATGCTTGTATCTGGAATGGGTGAGCCAAGTGAAACAACTACGCCATTACGAGCATCATTATATGGTTATTCTTCAGTAACTGAACCAGAAAGAACCCATATAGATTGGACAGTTTACTCACTTGCTGGCAGTATGTTCCTCAGCATGGGCGGAGGTATTGAAGACTTGAGGAATGCCACTGATTTAAATGAAAGGTTAATGACATCATGTGCTGCAAATGGAGTTCAGCCTGAGAATTGTGATTTCTCGGCAGCCGATCCAGCAGTTTTAGACTATACATTATTTGGCATAGATGAGAATGGCTTAGCGGCTGGACTCATTGCTGAAGAAGACTTTGGAGGGATCCCTTTGCACGGTTTGGCGTTATTCTTACTTGGCGCACAAGCAGATGCCTATGGCACTATGGAATCATATGGAATGGGCTTATCCCAACTATTAGGCCTGGCAGATTATGCGGGTAAATGGAGTGGTCTATCAGGTAGTAAATCCTTTGAAATGATTCTAGTAGGAGGTTCAGGGGCTATGAATTCAGATGATTGGTGGCAGCATTCATTTGGAGGAGAAGAGCCAATAAATGGTGGATATCTGTCTATTGGCCTCAACAGAGGAATACATGAGGGATTGGTTGATCTGTCACCAGAAAAGGCAAGTGAGATACTTTACGGTAGCGAATATGGGCTAACAGGATCTTTTTCAACCGCATTTGTATATGGAGAATTGAGTGGACTTAGTTTACCAACGGCCCCAAACGGATACGGNCAAGTTGAATGGACAAATGCGTATGTTGCTGGATTATATGGAATATCAGAAGGCGAGGCAGCCGCTTTGAAAAGCTGGATTCTAGATTTTATGTTCCCACAAGTAGTTCCTGCTCTCTTAAGTTTTCAATATGGAGCAAGTGCATACACAACACAACCAATGAATAATTGGCTATATGGATGGAGCGATAGTGTACTTGAAGGACTATTCAGCCCGGAAGAAAGTTGGGTGAATCTTGAAACCAATGCTACATACTATGGGTCAAGTTCAATGGATCAAGACTCAGATGGTTTGCCAGACTATTTAGAGATGCATTGTGGTTCAAATCCTAAAGATCAAAACTCAAAGGAAACAGATTGGAGTGATTCAAATTGCGAACCAATGTTTGAGGGACTCAGTACNGGAGATTTTACTGTCTATATGATTAGCACTGGAACGGGATCGAATAATGCCGACAATATGGAACACGGAATACAAAGAGGATATATTAACTCAGATGGAGATGGATTGTGCGACTTCAAATTAGACTCAGATGGTGTGGCTACATATGATGTACCTTGTGAACCCAATGAAGTCTATGGTATGACAGAACACTTGCCATGGAGAGCCCCGCACAATGAATTATTATCACTTAGTTTATTGACTGATAACGTTGGAAATTCGAATACTGTTTGGGCAGGAACAATCGGAGGAATAGCAGATGCTGATGACCCATTTAGTGTAAATCTTGCTGGATATTCTGTGGCTGAAACCGTAGTAGGTGAAGAAGTTACTTACAAAGAAATTCCAATGATAGAACATAAGATTTCTCTCGATCCTGCAGAAAACCAGATTCAAGGAAAGTTAATTGGAAGTGGGACTTTTGTAGATGCAATGCCAGGAGCTTTGCCAGTATATTTCGGCTCAGAAGTTGATATTAAAGTAGAACCAGTTACAAATGTCGCAATGTATGGAAAAGGAATATCGACATTCTATTTCGACTATAGAGGACCAGGTAGTTTGAATCCTGACTTTGGAGCAGAAACAACAAAGTCGGTTTTTGAGATACATACTTTTAGTGAAATTTCAGATGATGATGCGCGTATATTCAAGGGTAAAGTTCTCGATCATATGGGTCCATTTTTCTGGACGGATTTCGGAGGCTCTGGAGATACGGAGTTAGAACCTGTTAGAGTAATATCATATGTTTCTGCTGCCATGTACGTAGGTGGCTTAGCATTAATAGCAGTAGGTGCTAATAATCTAAGGAAAATGGAAGATGGTGTCGCTTCGGAAGAAGAATAATATTGAATAGACGACGAATGTTGACACGCCTATGAGATATAGGCTGCGCCATATAGATCAGATGAAAGCGATCGCAGTATTATGCATGGTTGAAGTTCACACTGCCGCTATTATACCTCCTGAAGGAGTTACGGTTGGACATCCTGCAGCGTTTTTTGCAGCAGCATTTGGGGGTATGGCTGCCCCTATGTTCATCACAATATCAGGTTGGGGAATATACAAAAGTGGTATAGAAAAATCAAAAATCATTAATCAAGAAATTAAAAAATGGTTTCGATGGATATTTAAGAGGGTTTTTGTACTCTCGTTGTGTCAAATAATAATTAATTTATTATTAAACATAGAAAGAGGAGGCAGATTTTATTGGCAAACTCCTGGTGTTTTGACATTACTAGCGATTGCATCTTTAATTACTCCTTTTTTAGTTAGAATGAACACAAGGACAAGATTAGTCTTATTCTCACTACTTATGGCATCGCCTACTTTACTTGGAGACTATACTGGTTTAGATTGGTCTTGGGAGCAAAGAGTTGGTTCTAATGGCTATTTAGAATGGATAGAGAGGCTTCTATGGAATGGAACTTATCCTGCTATTCCTTGGTTAAGTTATGTATTTCTTGGAACACTTATTTACGATTTTAAAGATAAAGTTAAAATCAGAGATAATATGATTATCACAGGATTAATAATCACAATAATATCAATTTTCATAGCAATAATGGATAATAAAAATTGGGCACTGACTTCTGGTGATGCTTTACTGACTTTTTTTCCTGCTAACTCATTATTCATTGTTGTTTCATCTACCATGGTTATTTTATTAATGAAGATTTTAGAAGGAAACGAAATATCAGGAGGGGAATCCAGATATGAAGAAAAATTAAGGTTCTTGGAAGCTACTGGAAAGTTAACATTAACAATATATGTAATACATTTTGCTATCCTTGGTTTAGCTGCGATAATAATGGAAAATAGACCCAGATTAGGTTTTTTAGAATCATTTATTTTGACTATAGGTCATACCATCATATGGATACCAATATCTAATTGGCATCAAAGAAATATTCCGAATATTTCCTTTGAAAGTTTACTAAGGAAATAAATATAAATCAGTCATCAGTATTCCAGTTTATTGGACCAAACCAAATACTTCCAATATCATTTGTTGCCTTTATTCTCGCATAATAAGTAGTATCGCAACATGATAAATCAGATAATTGATAATTTTCATAGCCTACAGAAGGCGTGCCTAAATCAATAGAATTTGACCATGAAGATGATTGGGTACCAGCATCATTAGTTCCATAATACAAAGTTAATGTCGTATTAGTTCCATTATCATATGTCTCCCAGTTAATCTCCGCAGAATTAGATGTGATATTGCTCGTACCTAGATTTCTAAGTATTGACTCATAAACGAAATATTCACCCCTCAATGGATCATCTATCCAAACTGGTAGTGAATCCAATGCACTAAATGTATTTTCGATAAGAGGGAAGCCCCAAGCATCGTGATATGGTGCTAAATTATAGCCAGTTGCATTGGATAAATGCATTACCCATGAATTAAATTCCTCCGTATCTCCAACTGGAACTTCAGAATCTGGTAAGTCATAATAAACTGATAAAGCAGATGTAAATGGACTCCAACCCCATTGTTCTTTGATTATCAAATGTGTATCTAAAGCAACCCAGACTGACCAATTAGAAATATTAGAACCGTCATCGAAATAATTTCTCATACGCTGACTGCGTTGATCTGCATCTGTAGCACCATGTCCGGAAGTACCCACTAACTCTTCCATCAAATATACGCTTGCAAAATTACAAGAAGTTTCAGTATTTCCAGGAAGTGTAGAAGGCATCCATTGATGGTTATGTCCCAATTCATGGAACATACCCCAATCTCCGTTTTCACTCATATATTCTAAGTCTAGAACATCTGGAACACTCAAATCATGCGCCATGAAAGGATATCCAGAATGCATCCATCCTGCTGATATTTGGGCATCAAATACTGCTCTTTCGACGCGAGGCCATGGAGTAAATCCGTAAAGTGAATGTTCCATTGACAAAGCTTGATCCCACCAATCCATCAATTCATCAGGATTTTCTAGGTTTCTTACTTCATCACTTGGGACTGTTAAGATAAATAATTCGCTACCGATTTCTGCCCATGGAGCGGGAGCGTTCCTTTGATTTAGAAGCCAGTCAGAAATATTAGTTGAATCATGAAAATAACTCGGAGACTTAACAGCATTAGAAATAAGAATCTCGAAAATTCCCAAATTTGATCCAGCTTCAATATTTACATAGATATTTCCACCAAAAGCATTTCCAACATCCATAGTGCTATTTTCAACGTACCAATTTCTTACAATATTTGGGAAGCGATGCAATTGTTCTTTACCCCATAAATTATCTGAATGTGCACCAATTAATATCCATATGCCTTGATTAACTAAAGTTTCGTTTAGAGATATAGTTACTACTTCTCCTGGTGCTGCATATAATCCTGTAGACATACGGAGAGGTGCCCTGGCTTGAGAATAACCAAAATTACTGGGCAATCCACTCTGATTGCCATCTATTGTTACGGAACGAGATATTCTAGATGCATTGGAAGGTACTGAACCAGGAAATTCAGTATGGCTAGGATGAGCAGGTAATTCATCAGCAGGAAGATTTTGAGTGAGGGCTTCTTCAACTCTGAGTAGAACATCCGCAACGGGGTCTTCGCCTAAGTTATATCCAATATTTTGCCATAAAGTCCCATATTGAATTACAGTCCAACCTGTCATATTGACTGTTTCTCTCAACGGGCTCCAGAAATCATCAAAATCCAATGAAACTACTGTAGTGCAAATAGAAAGAGTTTCCTTGACAACATTTGCATCATAGTCCGATAATTTATCGCCATCATTTCTATCTTCTTTGATTGCCTTAATAGCCGTATGAGGGCGAGATAATTCATGAGGTATTTCAGAAAGATCTACTGAATTATACCCCCAAGCATTAGAAACAAATAAACCAGTAGTTTCTGCAATTTTATTACCAGGATAATTATTGGAAAGATCAGAATTTGAATATGACCAATACCAAGCATGACCTCCCATAATTAATCCGCCACCAGATAATAAAAAATCTGTAATATTACTATTGTCTTGATCATTATGTCCATTCCAGAATTCGTCCAATAAGCAATCTAATTGGGATAAATTACCTGTATCAGCAGAAAGATATACTGTATGGCCTTCCAATTCAAGCTCATCTTTGAAATGATCAAAGCCACCACCATAGGCCAACCCTATTTTGGAATTTTCACCACAAACCCACTCTACTGCACGTAATGCGAATTCAGTCTCCTCAAATCCTCCTCCTGTTACCCATGATTCATGCCCATAGCCAATCATCTTACCTCTGCCTACATGACTTGCAGATATTACAGGAATTTTAGACGTATATCCTCCTTCAGTAAAACCAATTGGGAAAGACCATTGTCCTATTGGTAAAATTGCAGATGGCCAACCGCTCCACTCAGTTTCTCCCATGCCATACAAAAGATCTGCTTGATCAGCTTGAATGTCATGAACTACAATCCATAAATTGGACATAAAAGTGCCGCCTGTATTATTTGACCAAATTTCATAATTAATCCAGTCTGTACGTAGCAATGGAACTCCTTGGATTGAACCATTTGAAGTAATCGATAATCCCTCTGGAAGTGGAGGATATACTTCCCATGAATCAATATTTGGACCGATGTTAATCGGTGAGATAATGAAAGAAGAGTTTGATTCCAAGATTAATTCGTCACTTGGCCAAGATATGTTACTAGGGGCTTGATTGATTATTTTTATCATTATTTGAGTACTACTAGATCCTCCTGTATTATTTGCCCAGATATCATACATTAGCCAATTTTGTTCTGTTATGGCCATCCCACTAATATTTCCGGTTTCGAAATTAAAAAGGAGACCATCTGGAAGTAGAGGATAAATTTCCCAAAATAAAGGCTCTCCTCCTTCCCAGTTAGGTTTGATTGTATCTATAGCTGTATTTTTTGTTAAATTGAAATAATAATCGGGATACTGAATGTTCTCTACTGGTATATCTTTAATTTCAATAAGAATATCAGCCGACAAAGAACCTCCGCTATTTGAAGCTGTAATTGTGTATTTGGTAAATTCTTGCATAACCATTGGTTTTCCTTCTATTTTTCCATCTGAGGTAAATCTTAAACCCCTAGGCAATTCAGGAGTTATTAACCAAGATTGTATTATTCCACCGGAAATATTCGGTTCTATTTCGACGGAATCATATTTTGTCAATGAATAATTATGGAACTCATAATTGAGGCCGAAAGGAGCAGAATGAAGTGAAATTATTCTAATTTTTGCCTCAGTTGTTCCTGCTAAATTAGAGGCATAAATACTATGATTAGAATCTAATTGAGTTGTGATGATTCCATTTATTGAGCCATTTTGATTCAATGTCAAACCATGAGGAAGTGGAGGTTCTATAGACCAAGAATCTGGAATTCCATTTATAGATGGTTGTGGAAAATTACAGATTAAGGAAATTATGCAATTCATTATTTCTGATGAATACTCTAATTTTCCTAATTCAGGAGGTAAAATTTCAATTTTAAGTATAGTATTTGAGAATCCGGCCTCATTAGAACCCTTTATTGTAAATATTGTAGGGATTAAGGTTTTATTTGGTGATCCAGAAATCATCCCAGTCCCCTCATCTAAATTCAAACCCTGAGGTAATGGAGGGCTTACTTGCCACAATTTTGGACCATCACCAATAAAGTTTGGAGTAAGGGGTTGCATCTCCTCTCCCAATGATAACTGAATTGAATTTTCCCCATAATTCAGTTTTTCTGGCCTTAACATCGGCCTACATGATTCTCCCATAAAGACTTCATCATTGTTACAATCTTCTTCAATAATTATTTTTTCAAAACAGTCCGGGTGTGAAGGTTCTAAAGAGCAATCAATTATTGGAATTTGAGAGTTCGTATCTGTGTCAAGAAGACCAGTACAACCGGATGAAAGCATCAGGAATGTAACAAGTAATGTCGACTTAACTTGAGAGTCCATATTTCTCCCTAAGTGCTATTGGATAAAATCATATCTAACTTTATTCATAATCCAGGATATGCTGGCCCTGGCTCAAAACAATAATGAACGGTTTGATAATTTGATTTGAACTCCTTTACATCGTTTTTGATGGTTTGAGGATTTTCTTTATCTATTAGCGCTCTAGAAAAGAATTTAGCTACGTCTTCCATCTCACTAACTCCCATCCCTACACGAGTTAGTTCGGGAGTTCCTAATCTCAAACCACTAGGTTTCATGGCCTTGGTATCTCCGGGGAGCATGTTCATATTCGTAATTATTCCAGATTTTTCCAGTATTGAAGCAGCTTCTTTTCCTGCTCCAGAATCTACTGAACCATGCCTAGTCAATACTTGATGGCTAGCAGTGTAGCCTCTTTCCTCCGCTAGAACATCGAAACCCAGTTCTGCGAGAGCATTGGCTAATGCTTTTGCGTTGGAAATTATATCTTTTGCATAATCTTCGCCAAATTTCTCAAATTCTGATAGCGCTATCGCTTTACCTGCTACATGATGTAAGTGATAGGAAGAGCAAACTCCAGGAAATATTCCATTGTTGAGTCTTTTGATAAATTTTGGATCATCAGAATTGGATAAAACAAAACCTCCTTGCGGGCCAGGGAATGTCTTATGACTACTTCCTGTCATCACATCTGCACCTTCAGATAGGGGATTTTGGAATTGATTACCTGCAATTAATCCCATTACATGTGCTCCATCATACATTACCTTAGCACCAACTTCATGAGCTGCATCTGAAAGTTCTTTCAGAGGAGTAGGAAATAGGAAAACTGATTGACCAAATAAGACTAAATTTGGTTTTATTTCTCTTATTAGTTTGGCAGAAGCATCTATGTCTGGCTCCATTCTTTCTTCATTCCAAGGATAAGTGACTAAATTAAGTCCCCTCATTCCAACTGCGCCCATTCTAGCATGAGATATGTGCCCTCCATCTGCAGTAGAGACTGCAGTAATTGTCTCCCCTGGCTTTGTGAGTGCCTTTAAAACACCCAAATTTGAGTTTGTTCCTGAAGTAGATTGTATATTGGCAAAGTTACAATTGAATACTGATTTTGCAAGTTCAATGCCTATTTCTTCGATGGTATCAAAATCCTCGCAGCCTTGATAATATCTCTTTCCAGGAAGTCCTTCTGCATATCTTCCATGTAAATCTGAATTACAAGCCTCTCTAACTAAAGGACTTAATATGTTTTCACTGGCAATCATAGGGATACTATTTTTGTAATGTAGTCCCGAATTCTTTGTTGCTTCTAATATTTTAGATGCGGCATCATCCGTCTGCATGATGTGCCATCGAAAGTCAGTAAATTATATTGACTATAGNCCATATTGAAAAGTAGTGTTNCATGGCTAACANTATGAACGTAGAATCAAGGGGTTATACAATTGCCAATAAAGAACTATTGTGCCCAGTATGTAAATGTAATAAGTTCTTTAAAAAAAATATTACATTGAATACCACTATTGCTAATTTAGTAGGCATTGAAGAAAATTTAAGATCTGTTAATGGATACATTTGTAGTGAATGTAATCATGTAATTACATTTGTAAATCAATAAAATTTTTTAAAAAATTCAAAAAACCGCAATAAAACGTCAATATACGAGTTTGTGTGGCGCCGACAGCAGGACTCGAACCTGCGACCTGTGGATTAACAGTCCACCGCTCCACCAACTAAGCTATGTCGGCCCAGACTCTGCGCTTGCTAATGTATTCATGAATTAATCGGAATCATTCCCATTCAATTGTGCCAGGTGGCTTGTGAGTTATGTCATAAACAACACGATTTACTTGTCCCTTCAAAGTATTAGTTATTTCAGTACTAATTTCTGATAAAACATCATGAGGTATTTGAGAATATCTAGCACTCATTCCATCTAAACTTGAAACGGCACGCACCACTATTGTTTCTCCATAAACTCTGACATCACCATGAACTCCAACACTACTTACCGGTAATAGAGCGGCAAAATATTGCCATGGCAAATCACACCTTCCCGCTGCAGCGGCTGATTGTAATTTAGTTTCAACTATATGACAAGCTTCACGACAAGCCTCAACTCTGTCAACAGTNAAATCACCCAAAACGCGAACGGCCAATCCTGGCCCTGGGAAAGGTTGTCTTTCACTGGAGGGTATGCCTAGTTGTCTAGCTATTCTACGTACTTCATCTTTGTAAAATTCTCTTAAAGGTTCGACAATAATCAAATCTACGTCTTCGGGTAAACCACCCACATTATGATGTGACTTGATTATGTCTCTTTCTCCTCCTCCGGATTCTATCCAGTCCGGAGCTATTGTGCCTTGAACCAGATATTTAGCACCACAAATGGTTTGTTCTTCTTCAAAAACTCGTATAAATTGTTCACCTATAATCTTACGTTTGTTTTCTGGGTCTTTTACTCCTCTTAGTTTATTAAAAAATCTTTTATTTGCATCGACTATTTTTAGATTAATGCCTAAATTTGCGAACATCTCAGAAACTTCTTTTGATTCATTTTTTCTCATGAATCCTGTGTCGACATATACGCAATGTAATAGATTACCAATAGCTTTGTGAGCCAATACAGCTGCCACTGTACTGTCTATTCCTCCCGAACAAGCAATTATTGCTGTATCATCAATTCTTGATTGGAGAGACTCTATTGCTTCATCGACAAGGTCTTCAGTTCGCAAAGTCCTTCACTTCCTTAATTCAGCGTCATCTAATAGTACTTGTTTAGCTCTTTTATCTCTGTATTGTGAAATTCTAGATGCTATATCTTCATTTGCAAGAGATAACATTTGGCCTGCCAATATAGCAGCATTGTCCCCTCTACCCACACCCACTGTTGCAACAGGCATACCTGGTGGCATTTGAACTATTGAAAGCAAACTATCGTATGGAACTGTACCACCAACTGGCACTCCGATTACTGGCAGAGGAGTCATGGAGGCTATAACACCAGGCAGGGCGGCAGCCATTCCAGCCATGCCTATGAAAACCTTACAACCATTTTCTAAAGCATTTTCAATTACAGATTCTAAATGTTTAGGAGTCCTATGAGCAGANGCTACATGAACAGAGTGAGAAATACTAAGATCGGTTAAAACCGAAGTACATTTATCACAAACCGGCATATCTGACTTTGAACCTAATATTATACATACATCCATATGTTCCCGAAAGGAGTACGGTTCAAATGTTTACCGTAAGGATGATTAGAAAATTATTCCTCTTCTAAAGNAATCAAGAATTTATCTGGCCATTTTATTCCNTCTATTTTAGGAGGTTTTTGTAAAATTTTTNCTAATTCTTCATNATCTAAGTTTGTCTCAAAAAATGGATCATTAAGAAAACCAGATTTATGGAGAAAAGAAACAGAGAGAAATTTATCTTTGCCTCTAGATATTCCAGAGATAGTCAAATGTCCATTATTTAGCAGATAATTGGCAATCAATCCTTGCTTCCATTTATTACTCTTAATTGACCATTTGTTATCCAGTACACTACTATCCCATTCTTCAATTAGAATTGGTAGTAAGACTCGGGCAGGAGGGATGTTCATCATTAATTGGATTTTTTTTATGGTTCTAAACATTGCAAACCAGAAAATAACATATGAAATCCAACCTATTCTGGGATCTAGGAGTATGTGGAAAGGGAATAAAAATAATCCAATAAATAATGAAACCCAATCGATAGGTAATGAAAAAAATCCAGTAGTAGGAGATAATTGATTTGAACGAGAATTTTCCAAAGGATAGATAACTAGAGACCAAGAAATAATAAAAAAAAGTAATGCAAATAATTGATCATTAGGAGTTTGGCCATTGAAAACTAAAGGTAAAGGTACTATAATTAAGAAAAAAAGAGACCATGAAATTGGCTTTAGTAAAGCATAAGCCAATGGTTTTAGTCTTTGTCTTTTCCATCCTTCGTCATCTTCTCTAGGAGAAGAATAATTCCAAGATTTTGGAGGTTTTATTTCGCCATTTCTTAAATCCGGAGGTAAATTATCCTCGAGCCCCCACCAGATTGGATTACCGAGTAGCCAGTGACTATCTCGTAAAGCATCCATAATAACCCGGAGGAGGCATTATTATTGTTATTTTGGTAACTAAATTTCATCTTCACCCGGATGTTTGAGTATTAAGTTTCTAGCTGCCCAAACTTCATCAACTCTTTTGACATCAGTGGTATGAGGTGCAGTTTTAACAATATTAGGATCTTCAGAAAGTATAGTGTGGAAGTCTTCAGCAAAACGATCTAAAACCTCTTTTGATTCTGTTTCAGTTGGTTCTATCATTAGACATTCTGGAATTATCATCGGGAAATACAGTGTAGGCGCCATCACTCCATAGTCTAATAATCGCTTGGCTACATCTTTTCCTGTGACTCCATGTAAGTCCTTTAATGGCGACAGCGAAAGAGTGAATTCATGCATTACTAACTTAGAAGGAGCGCCATCAGCAGGCATAGTGTGTATCTTTTCCATTACTTCTTTGTCTGGATTCATTATCTTGTACCTGAGATAGTTAGAGTTGAGTACGGCATGTTCACTCATCTTTTCTAATTCTCTGCCGTATCTTCTGTAAAACGCCCAGGACCTTACAACAGCTCCAGCATTGCCATTCCATTGTTGTACTTTACCAATGCTATCTTCACCAAGATCTTCCCAAAAATACCAATACCCATCTCCAACACCTTCTCTGTCTGAATCGTTAATTTTTCTTCTTCCGGCCAATGGAGTAGGTAGAAATTGTCTGAGATGTTGTTTAACACCTATCGGCCCACTACCAGGCCCCCCTCCGCCATGTGGTTGACTGAATGTTTTGTGGAGATTATAGTGCACTGCATCAAAACCCATTCTACCAGGATCAGTTTTACCAATAATTGCATTGAAATTAGCCCCATCATAATACATCTGGCCACCTGCTGAGTGAACTATCTTTGCAGCCTCAGCTATTTGGTGTTCAAAAATTCCTAGCGTCGAAGGATTAGTAATCATCATTGCCGCTGTATCTTCACCAACAGCAGATTTTAATGCATCTAAATCCAAACATCCATCTAAACCACTAGGGATTTCTATGATCTCATAACCACACATAGAAGCCGAAGCGGGATTAGTGCCATGGGCTGAGTCAGGCACTATTACTTTCGAACGATGTTGTTGTCCAATGCTCTTGTGATACTCTTGTATACAACGCATTGCTGTAAATTCGCCCTGTGCGCCAGCAACAGGCTGAAGAGTAACTTGATCCATCCCGGAGCAGGTTGCAAGCATTTCTTGCATCTCAAAATAAATTGCAAGTAGACCCTGGACATGATGTTCGGGCTGGAGGGGATGAATTCTATCCATTCCGGGTAATTGAACTATTTTTTCATTTACTCTTGGATTGTGTTTCATAGTACAAGATCCTAATGGATAGAAACCGTTATCGATACCAAAATTACGTTGTGACAACCAAGTATAATGCCTGACTATCTCGGGCTCGCTAGCTCTTGGCCAATTAGGTAGTGATTTTCTTCTGAGTTTTTCTGGTATTGAATTGATTAAGAGCTCATTATCTAGAGGTGGTGCTGGTTGAGACCATCCCGCCCCTTTGGCACCCTTAAAAGAAAAGAGATCGCTCATTTTAGAACCTCCTTTAACCACAGAGAAAGGCCGTCATGAAGTTGCTTTATATCTGACTTTGAGGTTCTCTCATCTACTCCGATAAGTAAGCAACAGTCGAGTGAATCCCACCAGATTCCTAAATCAAGGCCTGCAATCACTCCGTGATCATCTAAAAATGATAAAGCCGATGAGGCTTTATCGGGTAGTTTGATTCTAAATTCCCTAAAATTAGATGAGTTTGTGTCAACTAGTTCTAGACCTTCTATAGAAGAAATTGATGCCTTTGTTAATTCAGTATTTGCTGCTACTCTTAGTGCTAGTCTTTCGAGTCCTTCCGGGCCTAGTAAAGACATATGAATTGCTCCCATTAGTGCAATAAGAGTTTCATTTGAACATATATTAGAAGTCGCCCTATGCCTCCTAATGTGTTGCTCACGCGTGGAAAGAGTGAGAGTGAAAGCTCTTTTTTCTTCAGTATCTTTTGTTAAGCCGACTATTCTACCTGGCATCTGTCTAGTATATTTATTTCCGCATGCAAAAATTCCATAGATTGGCCCGCCTGCTGTTGGCCCTATTCCAAAAGGTTGCCCTTCACCAACTACAATATCTGCACCCCAACTACCTGGAGGTTCAATTATGCCTAGAGAAACAGAATCTACTCCAACGATTAATGCGGTATCTTTTCCAACCACTTCTTTTATGTCTACTAAGCTAGGGTCTAATACACCAAAACAATTTGGTTGTTCAACATAAATAGCACAGCAACCTTCAGAATCTCTAACTGAAGAAGGATCAATATACCCATCAGGTAGATGTTTGAGATATTTTATTTCTATTCCACTTCCTTGTGTATAGTTTCTTATTACTGCTAGACGATGCGGGGGAGTGAATTCAGAAACATAAACAGTGTCTTTTTGTGTTGCGGCTTTGTTATGCACTCTGACTGCACATGTGATTGCCTCTGCAGCAGCAGTTGAAGCATCATACATAGAAACATTAGCAACTGGTAAATCAACTAATTCACTAATTAAAGTTTGAAATTCCCACATTGCCTGGAGCATTCCTTGGCTTACTTCAGGTTGATAAGGGGTGTATGAAGTTAGAAATTCTCCTCTTGTAGCCAACATACTAACAGCAGTTGGGACAAAATTCCTAACAAGTCCGGCAGAAAGAAAGTTAGGTTTATCATCTAATGTCACATTAGTACCAAGTAGTTTTAAGGCATCTGACCATATTTCTTCTTCAGATTGAGGGGCAGGCAATGGCAATGGCTCTTTCCTGCGAATTTCATCTGGAATATTGGTGAATAAATCGTCCATAGAATTTAACCCTAAAACATCGAGCATTTCCTTTTCTCGTCCTAAATTTGGCATCTGATCCATAGTCGCAACCACTCTCTATGGTTAGTTGACAGTAGTAAGGTGTTTGAATAATTCGCATGAAGCATCTCTCTAATTTTATACACATTATTAATTACCTTGAACTCTTTCCATTACACAATGAAGATCGCAATTACCTGGTCGGATTCTTTTATCGCACCATACATTATCGAAATGTTAGGTCCAGCAGCAGTAGTAATTCCAAATGAAATATTAAATGATCAAATAGCATTGGATGCAATGCTTACTCCTTGTAGTGCATTGATACACATCAATTCATGGGCAACATCAGGGACAGATAGAGATGATGATGTAGCCTACAGAGCCATGAGAGAAGAAGCGAGACCTATTCTCGATGCCGTGGACAGGCATGGCGGATTGCATATGATTATTCTTGGAACTTTGAGAGTCTATCCTAATTGGGATCCTGCATATGGACAACATCCATTCTATGATTGGAACTCCAGCCTTGACCCCCAAGATGCTGCAGCTGGAGGGCAATTATGGATGGAAGAGACTGCGATGGAGAGGGCACAAGCAGAACGCCCAGTAAGCATTTTGAGAGTTTCAAATGTTCAAGGAATACCCTTGAATGGGCCTCCGGGTAATGGCATACTCCACAGATGGGCTGAAGATTGTAATATTGGATTTGGAGTTACAGTTCCTGGTGATGGAACACTAGTAAAAGATTTGATACACATACATGACCTATTGAGGGTAATTGATGCTACAATAAGAAATCCTCCTCCAACCAGAGAAAGTATGGCAATTGGATCAGGTCAGGGAATAATGATGAATGATTTGGCGGATTTATATCGTATGAAAGTAAATTGTGATATCCTAACCGGAGGAGAAATAGAAGGAGAAGTGTTTGGTGTTGTCGATGGCAGAGACATGGAAGATAGATTCGGATTTAGGCCTCAAACAAATATTGAACAAATGATAGATGAAGCTTTTAGTATACTTAATAATTAAACAAGTAGAACTAATCGATTTCTTATGCCATTCCATGTAGAAATACTAGTGGTAATATTATATTCATTATTTTGACTGTAATCAGCATATTCAGGAGAATTAGGCAATAATATCTCTAAGTCGTAATTTTCATATTTTGCAAGAAGTGTATTTCCGCCCTTGTATCTTTCTTGTAAATTCATACCAAATGTTCTCTGTACATTTTTAACCTTAATATCTAACGTGAGTTTTTCTCCGTTATATTTTTCTTCAACTGCCTTCTTTTCTTGAGAGAATCGGGCTTTCGAGAAGTCTTCTACTACTTTATCAATAGTGAAATTAGTCAATTTTTCCATAGATTCTTCAGTAACATTTATTTTCTCAGGTGAGATATTCTCTGATGTTTTTACTACTTCTTCTCGGGATATGGAATTTTCAGAATAATTTTCAACATTGTCTAATGTAATATCGGGAATATCTATTTCATTGGCAGTATTTTCAGAAACTTGTAATTCTTGATCTTCAGTACCCTCAACTATTGTATTAGCTGCAATAACAGATGCACCTACTGTGGCTATACCTGCTGAAGCTAATAAAGTAGTTTCGATTGAATCTGCTTGAGAATCCCATGCAGATCTTGCTATAGGTTTCAATGGTGTAGGAATATTTCTTAATTTATTTTCAAAAACAGAATCAGCATAAATTCTCCCTTCTTTGACAGATATTGAGTTGTCATTCACACCCTTGACTAATGCATCCTTAATCATATCTAATTCAGATACCAATTCTTCCATATTCGATGGTTTAGTATTATTATCCCTTAAGTATTCCAATTGTTGCTTTCCAGTTTTAGAGTTGTACCAATCATCATCATTGGCTGGCTTGATTTCATTATTGTTAACACTGGTAGCACCTACTTTTTCTTCTGAATTAATTATTTTTTCTGTCTTATCAGGAATATCGGAAAATGAAATAGTAACCTTCCCGATTCCAACCCATCTTCTGGTTCCAAGAGGTAGTTCGCCATCTGCAATTGCACGAGTCCATCCGCCTCTGTACAAATCTTTACTACCGTCTTGAAGCCTATCATCTAGACTCCAAGAAGGAGCTCCACCTGAATTAGCATTGAAAAAATATAATATTTTAGGCGATGATGGATTTTTTGTATTTTTAAACCAGGGTTGACCATTAATTTGATTGTCTTGCAAAAAATAGGTTCCATTATATTCATTATTAGCGTGATCAGTTATTTCTAGAGAACTGCCTGGTGAAATTTGAATATTTGATTGAGAATTTTTGCCACCAAAAGATGAGATTATTTCCCTTAATTCCAGACCTCCACTATTATCTACGTCAATTGCATTGAATATAGCTTCTAAGGCGGTTCTGGGTGCTCTTTGACCTGTGATACTGGAAAGGGAATTAGAGAATTCCTCGTAAGAAAGAAGGCCGTCACCATCAAAATCATATTTTGTAAAAAGTGCTTCTGGAGAAATCCCACTTCTTGCCAGTACATCTTGAAGATTTTTGAGTGCTAAGGATACAAATTTGTCATCTAAGGCCATAATATCATATTGATGCAAAGAGGACTCAGACATAGGTTTTGTGCAGGCATAATTAATTATACGAAAGGTGTAATAGAAACTATGGCTCTGATTCTTTTTCTTGAGCTAACTTGTATCCAAACTTCTTGACCTAGGTTAACATTATCTAAATAAGCAAGGGCGATACCTTTACGATTCAAACTTGGTGAAGGCCCTCCACTTGTGACATATCCAATTATTTCATCAATATTTTCATCTAAAAAAATTGCATGACCTGGGCGAGGTGATGGCCCTTTATCTTGACAAACCAACCCCGACCATTTTTTATTCAATGAGAGAGATTTCTCAACAAATTTTTTACCTATGAAGTCATGGTTTAAATCGAGACCGAAGGGGACATTAGTTTCTGCAGTATTTCTTGACAAAAAATTCTCTGGAAAATCATTATCAGGATTTATACCAAGTCCTGGCCATAGGAAGTCTTGTCCGGACAAAAGATATCCTTTTTCTAATCTCAATGTATCTCTTGCGCCTAAACCAACCGGAATGATTCCTAATTCTTTACAATTAAGAATAGTTTTCCATAACAATGGTGCTTGCTCATTGGAGACGAAGATTTCAACTCCTGATTCTCCAGTATATCCTGTTCCTTGAATCCAACCTGTAATTCCCAAATCATTTTTTTTAATACTTTGACATTTAAATCTATTAACGGCATTTTCAGCGCCTAGAACAGAAGTCAATATTTCTTTAGATGAAGGTCCTTGTAAAGCTACAATACTGGTTTCATTAGATATATCTTCAATAATAATTGATTTATCAGTTGGCAAATGTTTAGTAAACCAGGCCAACATTGTTGAAATCATAGATGCATTTGGGACACCTAAAATTTCAGACTCCGAAACTATTGCAAAAATCATATCATCAATTAAATATCCGTTATCATCTAAAAAATGTGTGTAACCACAACTACCAGGTTTAAACTTACTAAATTCTTGTGTAGCAAGAGAACTGAGCCATGAAGAAACATCATCNCCNANGAAGCGAAAGAAACCCATATGAGAAACATCAAATAAACCTGCATTTGANCTTGTTGCTAGATGCTCTTCTTGTATTGAAGTATACCAAATTGGTAATTCAAAACCATGGAAATCAACTATTTTTGCATTACTTTCAAGATGTGAATGGTAAAGAGCAGTTCTTACCGGACTGGTGTCGGACATACCACATGGCAAACGCTACAGTGGAAAAACAAAACGGATGAAAGTATAAACAATTGAAAAAAGTATTTATATAGTATGCCATTTACTATACAACCAGGAGTTGATAAGATGAAAGAACAAACTGCTAGGAATATCAATCCACAAGACAGGCCTAAAAAATATAATAAAAAGAGAAATGCAATATCTCCTGTACCAAGACCTTCAATGGTCAGAAATACTGAATCCATGAGTGGGAGTTGTAAAATTTGTGGAGTAGTGTCGTGGGACACAGATAATTCTAGAGGGGAAATAATTTGTTCTGAATGTGGTTATGTTGCAGAACAAAATATGATCGATCCAGGAGCCGAATGGGTAAATCATTCAGGGGCTGAAGATAGGAGTAGAGTCGGAGCACCTACTACACTAACACTTTCCGATAAAGGATTATCCACAGAAATTAGGAGATCGGATTTAACATCCGGTGCAGCAAGAAGACATGGTATGAATAGTAAAGGCCTGAAAGAGTGGCGAAGAAGACAAATATTAGATCAGCGNAGTAAAACTAGAGATTCNNGGGCNAGAAATTTAGCAACTGCAATGCANTTTATTAGAGATAGAGGNGATTTACCNCCTCAAATTGAGCAAGAAGCAGCATCATTGTACAGGCATTCTGTGGAGAGAGGTTTGGTAACGGGGAGAAGTATTAGAGGCGTTACCGCTGCGTGTGTATACATAGCAGCCAGAGAAGCAAAAATTCCCAGACAATTAGAACAAATAACAAAAGCTTTTGATATGGAATCTGAAATAGGGCAGAAAGAGTTGAAGCGTACCATAAGACTAGTCGCGAGGAATTTAGGTACTCACCATATCACAGGTCCTGAAGAATATTTAGAAAAGTTTCATTCTGATTTGAATCTACCTCCATATGTATTAGGTATAGCAAGAGATATTTGGAATACAGTAAAAGATGATTTAGAATGGCAAGGGAAAAAACCTTCTGGAATTGCCGGCGTTATATTGTATAAGGCCTCACAACAAAGCTCCTCTAAAAGAACACAGAATGAAGTTTGTAAGGCTTCTGGAATTAGTGAAGTNACTTTGAGAGGTTTATTAAAAATATTAAACAGGCTTACAGAAAATAATTAGTCATACAAAGAAGTCAAAGCATATGCCTTCTTAGGGTTCCCTGAGATTTGATGAAAATTGGTATTATTGGAGTAGGAGTAGTGGGCAAAGCCATGAAAAATGGTTTTGAAAATTCTCATGAAATTTTTTTACATGATCCTAAATTGGGAACAGAATTGCGAGATGTTACGGATAATACCGATTTCTCCTACATCGCAGTCCCTACTCCTAGCAACCCAGAAACTGGTGAATGCGATATAAGCATAATAGAATCTATATTGGATAAGATTCCTGATGGTCAAAGAATAATGATCAAAAGTACAGTAATACCTGGTAGTACTAAATATTTACAAGAAAAATATCCAAGATTAATCATAGGATGTTCTCCTGAATTCCTTCGCTCAGCAACTTCTGAAGACGATTTTAAAAATCAAGATTTATTAGTAGTTGGGGCCAATGATAAAGAATTGGCAGAAGAAGTCTTCAGACACCATTTAGAAGCGGGAGTTATGAGGAAAAAACAATTTTTTCATGTCACTCCGACACAGGCCGAACTTGTAAAGTATGCAAAAAATTCTTTCTATGCAATGAAAGTGATATTTGCCAATCAATTCCATGATTTGGCAAAAACTCTTGGAGAAGAGTGGAGAGACGTTAAAGAAATTATAACCACTGACCAAGAACAAATGATTGGTCCGTCTCATCTCAATTCTCCAGAAGGAGGAAATAGGGGATTTGGCGGAGAGTGTTTGCCAAAGGATGCTTTGGCATTAAAATTTCAACTGGAAAAAATGAAAATAAAATACAATCTCATTCAAGCAATAATAGATGATAATAATATCTTAAAAGATGAAAATAATTAATATCTATATTCTTCTTTTTTGAATGGTCCATTTACTGGTACATTTATGTAATCGGCCTGCTCTTCGGAAAGACTGGTTAGTTTACAACCAATTTTTTCAAGATGTAAGCGGGCAACTTCTTCATCTAGATATTTTGGAAGAATATAGACTTTGTTTACATAATTATCACGATTATTCCAAAGGTCTATTTGGGCAAGTGTTTGATTGGCAAAACTATTTGACATAACAAAACTTGGGTGACCAGTGGCACATCCTAAATTAACAAGACGTCCTGAAGCTAACAGATATATGCTAATTCCATTCGAGAATGTATATTTATCGACTTGATCCTTAATGTTTATTTTTTCGACGTCTGTTAGATTATCCAATGCATCCACTTGAATTTCATTATCGAAATGGCCAATATTACAAACTATTGCCTGATCTTTCATTTTCCTCATATGTTCTGTAGTTATAATATCTCTATTCCCAGTAGCAGTCACATAGATATCTGCACTACCAAGCGTATCTTCTACGGTCAGAACATTAAATCCTTCCATTGCGGCTTGCAATGCGCATATTGGATCTACTTCTGTAACAATCACTTTCGCCCCCATTAACTTCAAAGCTTGAGCAGATCCTTTGCCGACGTCCCCATAACCGCATACGACTGCAGTTTTACCGGCTATCATTACGTCTGTTGCTCTTTTTAGAGCATCAACTAATGATTCTCGACAACCATATAGATTATCAAATTTTGATTTTGTAACAGAATCATTTACGTTAATAGCAGGGAATAAAAGACTACCATCAGCAACCATCTGATACAATCTGTGTACGCCAGTAGTTGTTTCCTCAGAAACTCCTCTACATTCTTTCGAAACTCCAGTCCAGAAGGATTTATTTTCTGAATGGACTTTTATTAATAAATCCTTTATTATCTGTTCTTCATGATTAGAAGATTCTGAGTATACCCATTGGCTACCATGTTCCAATTCGTACCCTTTGTGTATCAACAATGTAGCATCACCACCATCATCAACAATGAGTTGAGGTCCTTGGCCGTTTGGATGTTGTATTGCTTTCAGGGTACAGTCCCAATATTCTTCTAGGGTTTCACCTTTCCATGCAAATACAGGAGTTCCTGAAGCAGCAATAGCAGCCGCTGCATGGTCCTGAGTTGAAAAAATATTACAACTAGCCCATCTCACTGAAGCTCCTAGTTCGACTAAAGTTTCTATTAGAACTGCGGTTTGGATTGTCATGTGAAGAGAACCAGTTACTCTCACTCCTTTCAATGGCTTTTTACTGGAATACTTTGTTCTTATGGCTAAAAGTCCTGGCATTTCGTGCTCAGCGATTTCTATTTCTTTTCTACCAAATTCTGCAAGAGAAATGTCTGCAATTTGATAATCATCGGAATCAAGGAGTATTGTCATGCTAAATCGGTGACAACTGGTATATTTGACCTTATGTATTTAGCAAATAACAATTATACAATTATATTAAAAATATTAGTTTGCATATAATTTGAAATATATATCTCTCAACGGACGTATATGACATACCTATTTACTTCAGAGTCAGTGGCCGCCGGACACCCTGATAAATTATGTGATAATATATCTGATTCGATTTTGGATGCTTGCCTTGAAATTGATGAAAATGCTAGAGTAGCAATAGAAACTATGGTAAAAGGAACTGATCAAAAAAGTTACATAATTGTTGGAGGAGAGATTACATTACCCTCAGATGCATATTTGGACTATGAAAAGATAGTAAGAGAAACAGCTACATCTATTGGTTACAATGATCATGCAGTTGGAATGAATGCTAATGATAAAGAAATTTGCGAAGTCAAAATAATAATAACTCAACAATCATCGGAAATTGCACAAGGAGTAGACGAAGGGTATGGTTTACATTTGGAGCAGGGAGCAGGTGATCAAGGACTTATGTTCGGATTTGCAACAGATGAATCTGAATCA
Source organism: Methanobacteriota archaeon (assembly GCA_002719615.1). GTDB lineage: Archaea > Thermoplasmatota > Poseidoniia > Poseidoniales > Thalassarchaeaceae > MGIIb-O3. Next base: position 3,006 of record PBHZ01000013.1, on the reverse strand, counting down.
TATGAGATACTTGAAGGAAGTTACATGCCACTTCCAATATTATTATCTCACAAATTAACTTTAGAGATGACAAATGCAATGAAGAGTGGCGTCCTAGAATGGGCAAGACCCGATTCAAAAAGTCAAGTGACTGTAGAATATGGAGATGATGATGAGCCAATAAAAATCGACACTGTAGTAATTGCAATACAACATGATGATATAGCTGGGACTAAATTTAATGGGGACATTCAGAAAGAATGGGAATATATTAATTCTGAAATTGGAGAAAAAATAATTTCAAAGGTCATCCCTTCTCGATTATTATCTGATAAAACGAAAATAATTGTCAATGGAACAGGGCGATTTGTCAAAGGTGGACCTTATGCAGATGCAGGACTTACAGGAAGGAAAATAATTGTTGATACATACGGAGGAATGGGGAGACATGGAGGAGGTGCATTCAGTGGAAAAGACCCTAGTAAAGTGGATAGATCAGCTGCATATGCAGCGAGATGGGCAGCTAAACATGTAGTAGCCAGTGGGCTCGCAAAAAAATGTGAAATTCAGGTGGCTTATGCTATTGGAGTTTCTGAACCAGTCAGTATTAATGTCAATACAATGGGTACTGGAATAATTTCAGATGAAGAAATAACGAATAAAGTTCAATCTGTATTTGATTTTCGTCCCATGGGAATAATAGACAAACTTGGTTTGAGAAATCCAATATATTCAAAGACCTCCTCAGGGGGACATTTTGGTAGGAAATATGAAAATGATGGCAGCTTTAGTTGGGAAAGGCTAGATTCGGAAATAATTTCCAAATTAAAAATAACATAGATGAACACAGTAGGCATATAAATGGAAGGGAAATCTGAAAAATCATATGTTGTCCTAAATCCCCCAGTAAAATTCCAGTACGGACTGATAGAGTATTTCAGAAATATCATGTATAGTAAAGAGATGATGATGCAATTTGTTAAAAGAGATTTTAAAATAAAATATCGAGGTTCGGTACTAGGTTATCTATGGTCACTTTTAGGCCCGATATTACACTGTATGGTCTACTACACATTGATTGTCTTAATACGTGGAGGAGGTTATGCAAGACAGCCATTGTGGCTATTTGGAGGAATAATTCTATTTCAATTCTTCAGAGAGACATTGGAAGGAGGGATGAGATCTTTAATTAGTAACCAAGGACTAATAAAAAGAATTTATTTTCCTCGTGAGATTTTCGCAACCTCCAATATGATATCTAAATTGATCTTTCTGATGTTTGCAACAGTTCCTCTGTTTCCTTTACTTTATTATTATGGTTTTGAAATTAATTACAATCAATTATACGTTATTCCAGCTATATTTGGTTTGAGTATCTTAGCCCTAGGTATGGGTTTTTTGTTGTCCTGCGCGCATACAACTTATGCAGATGTTGGTTTACTGATGAAATACGTACTCACATTCCTTTTCTTTTTATCTCCGATATTATGGACTTTAGATAATATTCCAGAAGAATGGTTGGAGTTGTACTTAGCCATTAATCCCGTTGCAGTTTTTCTTACTATGTTCAGATATGGACTAGATGGTACCGCTCTTCCTATAGGTGCAGTAATAATGGCCAGAGCATTTGTTACATCAATACTAATTTTAATTATAGGAATATCAGTATTCAAGAAATTTGAAGGGAGTGTGATTAGACACATATGAAAGAAATTGCAATAAAAGTGGACAATGTTAGTCTAATTTTCTCATTATCTGATTCTGGACCAAAACAGATATTTAGAACCTTTTTTGGCCCATTAGGGAAGAAAATATTTGGTAATGGAAGATCTTTTACTGCACTTAGAGATATTGACTTTGAGTTACGAAAAGGTGAAGTTTTAGGCCTAATTGGTAATAATGGTTCAGGAAAAAGTACTCTATTGCAATGTATGGCTGGTATTTACAGGCCAAATAAAGGTACAGTATACTCAAAGGAAAAACCATTTTTATTAGCAGGAGTGGGGATGGGTTATTCCAGTAGATTAACTGGGAGAGAGAATATATTACTACTTGGAAGTATTTTAGGTATTAAGAAAAAGGAAATAGCTCAGAAAATACCTGAGCTAGTAGAATTTGCTGAACTAGAAGAATGGATTGATGAGCCACTAAGGACTTATTCATCGGGAATGAATGCGCGACTTGGAATGGCTGGGATAGCCTATTTCAGGCCTGATGTTTTATTAATTGATGAAGTTCTTGGAGTAGGAGATCCTACATTCAAAGAAAAATCAAAAGAAAAAATCATGGAAATGGTAGAAGAGGCATCAACGGTAGTAATGGCATCTCATAGTTTTAATTTGCTGATAGATATATGTGATAGAATAATTTTCTTAGAAAAAGGTAAGATCAAAGCAATTGGCGACCCACAAGATGTGGTGGATGTTTATTATGGTAGAAAAGAGTCCGATGAAGTAGCACCACTTAAAAGAAAGTAATTGTGAAGAAGCACGTGAATGAGAGCATAGTGTACATAGCGACTGACAGGCTCTATGCAGGAAGAATGAGAGTCTACGGCGGATATAATTATTTGCCAAATATAGAAAAATTGGTTAAATTTGGTACGAAATATAACAATGCTACTGCAACTGCTGGTTCGACAATTATGACGCATTCGAGCGAATGGACGGGGAAATATACTGCAGATTTACATGGAGAAGAAGAATTTAGAGATAGGAATTATCTTAATTTTTTACCTAAGCAAGAATCTGTATTCGATGATTTCATCAAAAAGGGATTTAATACCTTTATGGTCTTAGTAGAAAATAAAGCCAAAGGACCAACAACCACAAATGGTAAAATTACAGCTTTTGCACCATGTTATGATTCATTCAGGCCAGCCTATAATTTATGGCCGAAAGAAGTAAATATAGTCAAATTACCAGGAATGGACATAAAAGGTGGAGAAAACTTACGAAGAAAAGATCAAATCATGAAGGCTGCAGAATTGATAGCAGAGTCTGAGAAAGAAGGTAAGCCCGCCTTTGT
>PBHZ01000012.1 GCA_002719615.1 Methanobacteriota archaeon | reverse complement strand
GATACTGTCCACTTATTAGTTAAACCTGCACCTGCTATCTTCATATAAGCAGGACCACCAGAGAACTTCAGAGAACCTGCACCAAACTTAAATTCTGATGTATTATGAATACAAACAGCAGGGTTTGAGAAAGTTGTAGTTACAAGTGCTTGTTTTGTGCTATCTTCATCTAAATCATCAGCATTCTCGAAACGAGCAACATATGTCTGTACTGGAAGTTGCTTATTACATGGAATAATAACGTCACCAGAGTTATCTACTTGGTGAGTCCATGCTGACATACCAATATCATCTGTATCTTCGATATTAGTACTCTTAAGAAGAGTTCCATCATACTTAAAGTTCATTGCAACGATCTGACGATCATTATCCCAATACTTCAGATCAGCAACGATACTTACATTACCAAATACATCTAAATTGATACCTGCATGTTTAACTGCTTCGAAATTACCACTAGGAGCAATAATATTAGAGAACTCATATACTGGAGTACCAGCAGTTGTTGCAGAAAGTTGGTCTTGAGGAATCTTAAAGAATGCTATACCATAATTCTTAGTTCCATTCCACATATCACATATGAAGAATAGATCGTTCCATTCATCCAAAATGAATTGTGGTCTCTGTACACTACCACCAGTTACAGCAAGTCTCTTTGTGTAATTAAGTTCGATATTTGCACCATCATATTCCATCTCACCGAATAATATGTCATTATTATCAGCATCAACACCAGTCCAAAGGATCTTATTGTTTCCAATGAAGAATAACTGGTTCATTGTCTCACCTTCATCATCAGAAGCAAATTTACGCTTCTCTACAACGTCACCTAGGTTATTAAGTTGCATAATCCAGATATCGTTAGGATCTGGAGAGTTAGTATCAGTCCAACCGCAAATATAGACTCTTTGCTCATCATCTAAGTGAATATCACCTGCATAGTCTCTTCTAGCGTTTCCAGAGACACCTGCAATCTCTTTTTGCCATCTTACGATACCTTCAGGTGCATTTGCGTTATTAAACCCAGATTGATACTTAGCAACTAAAATATCGGGATTATAAGTCGCAGTTGATTGAGATTCAGTTTCACCAATCAAATATATCAATTCATTCTCTTCAGAAGTCTCATCGAGGTACATTGACTTCCAACGAGCAACTTTATTAGATGCAGAAGGTAAAAGTGTCCTATCCCAAACTAAAACACCCAAATCAGTGAATTTAGCAAGGAATGCAGAAGAATCACCATTAACTTGAGTTAATTCACCACAAATGTAGATATAACGATCTGAGGTGATCTGAGAATCGAATATTTGGATTTTATCGGTATCTTCGTAATATTCAGATAACCAATAGTAAGTTTTCTTGTATTGTTGTGGATGAGAGACTCTAATCTGTGGAGGAGCGTCTACATCGTATCCAAAACCACTATTAATGATATTAACGCTTCCAACCTTACCAGTTGTCTCATCTAGAACAATATTAAAGTTAACGTCTTGTCCAGACTCGGTAATGATCTCATATGTTGGTGGAAGTTGAGTATTATAACCTATACCACTTTGTGTTACTGTAATAGTCTCAATACCAGTAACAACTGACATATAATAACGCTTATTAGTATTGTCAGTAATAACTTTGCTATTAACAATAATTTCATCTTGTGCGATCAGTTCGTGATCAGTTGCAGTAGTTATTTTACCATATGGAATATCGTTAATAATTTCCTTTGTATATGCAGCAATGTCTCGGCCCTGGACCGACTCAATAATGGCAGAAGCCCCGAACCCGTCTGTACCTGTGTTATCGAAGAATAAAGTGTCATCAACCTGATAAGATATACCTGCGTTCTCAACAACGAATCCATCAATCTGTGCAGACTCGAATTTAGTGGTTGTATCAACCTCAATGTCAACTCTTGACTCTGCTGATACTCTAGGGAAGTAATCATAGATCTGTAGTGCTGCTTCTTCTGTTATTGCTTGTTCTGTTGCAATTTCAGCAGGAGATATAATTGCATCACCATCTAAGTCCTCAATTTCGAAGATAATTAGATCGCCTTCTCTTTCAGTAACAAATGAGTCTGCTTGTTGGTTTGGTTGACGCTCAATATCAATATCAACGTTAACATATGGATCTCTGAAACGTGCAACGTCTGTAGGGATATTTTCTTGTGTAGCAGTTAGTGATAGGTTCCAAAGATCAACAACTGAGTTAAAACTAGGTCCAATGATGTATGGGAAGACTGGTAAACCAGCATCTGACTCATCAATGGTTATAAAGTATGCATATGTACCTGCAGGATAGTCTGGAGTCTTACAGAAACGTCCATTGTAAGCATCTAGGTCACCTTGCTGGAATGTGTACTTATAATCGTTCACAAAGTATCCTGGTGGATATGTTGCTAGTGAAGGACCATCAATACGAGCAGGAGTTGGGTTTGTATCGATATCATAAACAATTTCTGTCTTTAAAGTGTAAGAAGAACGCATTCTTCTCATACCACTGTTCTGATCAGTAGGATCGATGTATCCATAAGGACCATAGATGGGGTTACCATCAAATGCCCATCCAATGATAGGAGAGTGACCAATATTAGAAGGAACTTCTTGGAAACGATTAGTTTCTGGATTTAAGAAGACATTATCACCAATTACATAACGTAATTCCTTAGGATCGGAAACGTGAGCATATTCACCACCATATTGGTTATTAAAACCAGTAAAGACGTATCCACGAGCAACATCATACTTTCTCTTAAGAGATCCGTCAGTATTTTGTGCTGTAGGGTTAGCAGGATCAGGATCTAACTGATATTCTATATTTTTATTCCACTGGAAGACATCAGCAGTAAATGTTGCTAATTGACCAACTGCTTCCAATCTAACTGTTGTTAAACCTTGTGTATATCCAACACCCTTGTTAGTAATGGATATTGAGATAACTTTACCCTTATCTTCTCCTAAAGTACCAATAACAGCAGTTGCTTGAGCACCAAATCCATCACCATTGATAAAGACCTTAGGTGCTGATGTATAAGCATCACCAGAGTTAATAATAGCGATAGATACGATTCTACCGTTAATAACGATAGGTTGTGCTAGTGCACCTTCACCAGAATTAAGTTTTATGGTCGGTGTAGAGGTATATCCGACACCTGGGTTAGATAATGTAACTGCACTGATTGGACCTCTTACAGAAGCGATTGCAAGTGCACCAGCACCGTTTCCACCAGTAATTGAGATAGTAGGTTGTGAAGTATATCCAGTTCCTGGGTTTTCTACAAGAATTCTTGTTACTCTACCGTTAGTAACAACCGCTTGAGCAGTTGCACCACTACCACCACCTCCAACGATAGAAATTAGAGGTTGAGTTGTATATCCACTACCTTGTGCAGTAACATCTACAGTATCTAATGCTCCATTAACAGTTACAGTTGCTGCAGCACCTACACCGCCACCACCAGTGATTTCTAGAGCAGGTCTTGATCCTGCATCATAATCTACACCTTCATTAGTGATATTAATAGTAGTTAAAGGACCAAAGGTAACAAATTCACTAGATTTGTAAGACCAAGCAGAAACACCGTTAACCCAAGCACCAATTGGATAGTTTGCACCAACTTCTGTTCTTGTAGAGATAGTTTCGACGACTCTAGGGAAACGAAGTAGTTTTCTTTGGTTTCCTGGAATCATTGCTGACCCTTGGAAAGGTCCAACCTTATAGTTGGGCAATCCAGACGCTGCAATGTAAACGTAATCAGTATTAAAGAATGCGTTCTGTATATTAGAAGTAAATAGCGAAATTACTTCATCAATAGTACTTTCAGTTGACTTTCCTCTGTTAAGGTCAACGGAAAGAAGTATATTACCCTGTGGAATGATATCCATTGGGGTAGGAATGCTATATGAGAAGGTAAAGTCATCTAGACGAGCAGTAACCTCAAAAGAACCATTATAAACAGCAGGGTTTGCACCATAAATGGTAACTTGGTCTTCTACAAGCAAACCGTGTGGGTTAGCACAAACAACAGTTGCAGTTTGGTTGTTAAGACCACCAGGAGTGATGCTAGTAACGCTAATTAACTTCTTAACGTTGTATAACCATGATTGTAACCTCTCATCTTCATCAGATGAACCTAGAGCAGCAACATTTAACTTATCTCCAGGCAAATAGTAAGAACCACTGTCTTCTAGAACTGTAGTACCCGCTTCAGCAATACCAAGGACTCTTAATTTGACTTCATTTGATAATCCTTTGTTTACATAGACGAAAATGTCTGAATAGATGATTGTACCAGGATCCCAATCCTCTACAACTCCATTTTTAGATCTAGTACACTCAATAAACTGGTTTAGTGACTTTTCCTTGTACTGTACAGTCTCACTATCATCAATAATAATGGTTCCGTTCTTTTCTGGCCATCCAATAGTACTATCAACCGTAATTATGTTACCATCAGTTGTTAATGGTTCTACAAGGTTGGTTCTATAAGGAATCTTAAAGACACCTGTTAAAGTTTCTTCAGAAATCGCCAATTCATAGATTGTGTCAGTTCCTTCTATGATAGAAATGACGTTTTCGATCAAAACAGTAGCATCTTTGATATTCTGGTCAACAGGATCTGCTTCTTGGACTAATTGAGCATTTTCCAAATCTGCAGGATCACCAGAAATCAGTTTTGCACGCAAAATGGTGTCAACAACCCAAGAGGCATCAGAAGGTTTGAGTAATTCGTCTCTAGGGTAGAATATATCAACTTCTTCACCAAATAAAATCTTAAAGAGGTATTGAGCAGCAGTTTTCGTACCTTTGGAAAGGTAGAAGTCCTTAATTGTCTTAATAACCTGAATCGGATTGACTTGGGTGTAGTCAATATTGATTGTAGGCATATATTGACGACGGAACTTGTCAAATACCTGTGAAATGATCTGTGAATCAAGGTTTTTGACAACTGCACCAGTAGCATGGTCACTTTGCCTTAATTGACTCTCTTTTGCAAAGACTTGATTACCAAATTTATCAAAACTAACAACTTCAGATACACCTCTAGCACATCCTTGTAATGAAGATGGTTGATATTCCTTACCAGAGGATAAAATAGTAAATCCAGTAACTTCTCCAAATCCAACGTCACAAGAAGCCTGTGCTGCCAAGGGTTCTGCGATGTAAACTGTGGGAGGTTCAGTTGTAGAGTAACCTGTACCAAAGTTTATAATATTAATGTCTGTGATAACACCGTTAAAGACGGTTGCAGCAGCTTCTGCACCAGTACCACCAATTGACTCTCCTAGTGATCCTTTACGGTCATCTACAATGTATACAGAAGGTGCATCAGTATAACCAGTACCACCAGTTAATAGATTGATGTTAGTAACACTACCATTAGCAACAGTTACATCTAATACCTGTGCACCAATAGGTTGTACAACTCTTGCTCTTGGTGGTGTAAGATATCCACGACCTCTGTTGGTGATAGTAACAGCAACAATTTCACCATCTGGAGAAACAGTACACTCAGCAACAGCGTCAACGCCATCAGTAGGGGCTTTTTCGATGTAGATCGTAGGAGGGTTACTATAGCCGATCCCGCCATCAGTGATTGTAATACTTCCACCATTTAATCTACCCTCCGAGTCGATTGTTGGATCTGATATTATAGCACCACTAGGATTAACAAAACTTATAGCAGGTATGAAGTCATATCCTGATCCAGAGTTTGTAATTCTAATAGAATCAACTTGACCAGTAGTATCATCAACAGTGATTGCTGCTTTTGCACCTGAACCGTTGATCATATCACTAGGTTCAGTGATCTTAACCTTAGGTGGGTTGTAAGAAGTGTAACCTTGACCACCGTTGATTAACTGAATGTCCTTAATACCAGCAACTAGAGTTCTTGCTGCAGCACCTTCGCCTGTTCCTGAAGCAGTAACAGTAACTTTCGGTGCAAAGTTTAGTTCATATTTCTTACCACCCTCTTTTACCTGAATTTCTTCGATTTCACCATTTAAACCAACACGAGTAACCGCTTTAGCACCTATACCAACAGAAGGTGACACATATTCGATAGAACGAATATGGAAAACGTCTTGTTCAGTGATATTAACGAAATATTTGACCCTAGTGTTGTTATCAGTCAACACATAATCAAGATATGGTCTTAACAGAACACCATTACGGTTAATAATAAGACCGATCTCTGAAATTGGAGAATAAGGAAGAAGATCGTACTCCAATGTCATAGAATCTGTTCCTGACAGTGTAGAAACTGAAGGGAAGACTAATTCTTTAATTACAGAATCAGCAAAACCAATGTAATAGAGGATTCTAGTAGAACCAACTATATCAGTACCTATTCTAGTTCTAGGAGCAGTAGTGAAAGTAATGTTAGTTCCACTAATAGTATAATCCACATTAGGAATCATACTCTGATTGTAGACTATGACTGCTAAGTGCTCTGCTGAGACAGGTGAGACTGGTGTTCCTAGGAACTTAAGTGGGAAGGTTGTTCTTGCTCCATCAAAGTCGAAAAATGGAGATTCTAATTCTTGTCTTTTCTTATTAAATTCTTCTAATGATAATCCTGGTGTAAGAATAGCATCAGGACCACGAACTGTTTCTCCATAATAAATGACTTCATTGTCAATCATGACAGATCCGTCTTTAGGCATGAATCCATCGATGGACTCAACCTCAATTAAAGTATTCGTTGTATCAACGTCTTTAATCAGAGTAGTGCTAGATGCGAGCACTTTCTGATCATAAGCATCAATATCAAGATACTCTAGAATATTGTTTAAAAGATCGAAGGGACGACCAGTTTTCTCTTGAGATTTATAATACTCAAAGAGAAAATTGACAAATTGCTCGTCTTCGTTTTTGATAAAGTCAGGTAACTGACCCTCAACTCTATCAGAGATATTAACAGAACTTAAGGTTTGCATCTATTTTTAGAAACAGGATTCGACTTCTGGATACTCGAAAGCATCAATTGGGTAACTAATGATATTTATTGGGGTTCCACCGTAGTTCCAACCACCAAAGTTGTTGGGATCAAAACTTGGAACAGTTGTTGGGTTAGTAACAAAATCAATTGGATATACTTCAGGGTTAAAGATCGTAGGATCAACTCCTGGTGGAATTGTAATCGAATCTGAATCTGGATATACAACAACGGGAATTCTTTGAGTGCCATCCGATGTATCAGCTACATCTAATGGTCCTACACAAACTACACCATTTTGATAATCAACGGTACCTATACTATTGTTAAGAATAACTTCTTTCTCATTACGAGTCGTAACCAAAAGAAGACTTCCTTTACCATCATCACGAATATTTACTGGTACTAGCACCTCAGTGGTTCTATTCCCAGAGGCATAGATAGCATCTGATGCGTCTGAACTGGCAGTACCACCACCAGCAGTAGATCCATCTGCTAAGAGGTCTGCAAGGTTCTCTGTGTACCCTGTAGCATAGAACTTACCAGATTTAACTGATGAATATTTAGGTGGGCAATTACCGTCTCCTGCGTCGTTTCCACCTAAGTCACTTGGGTTCGTAATTGGGTTACCGTAGTCTAAACATTGGGTAAATACGTTTCCAAATGTAAATTGGTCTAAATTCTGACCCATAGTAAGTTGTGTACTGGTTCCAGAGATAGCATCATCTGAAGCATCAACCATTGAGTTAAATTTAGATTTCTCCAATCTATTGTTAAACCTACCTTCACGGTTCTGACCGTTAAATTGGTCAATAGATTTGAGAATTTCAGTACCTAATTCATTTGCCGATCTAGAAGTCTCGTTACCGTTATAGAAAGGATAAACTTTAGGTGTAATATAGAATATTCTTGGGTCAACGATCACTGGTTCGATAGATGCCATCGAATACTTCAGTAATTGATTCTTAATACGAACCTTTGTAGTGGTATTAAGGTTAACACCTGATTTTGACCTAACAGCAATATAAACTTTACCGTAAATAGGAGGATTTAACTTCTCACCACCATATGCGGTAACTGCTGCTGCTTGGGGATATAGAGTAGAAACGATATAAGCATAATCATCTTCTGTAACTGCTCTAGACTGCGTTGAGAACTGCCTAGGAGCACGGAATTTGACTGCTAACGCTGATTCCCTCTCAGTACCATCTTGACTGCTGTCTATGGTCGCTAGAGACATGCTAGAGGGAGGTATAGCACGACCAGAGGAGTCTATTGCTTGACCAATAAAGGCAAACTTAGTACATCCGTTCGCTTCGGTACCTGCTGTGCTTACATACTCTAATATAATGAACTCATTATCAATCAATTTACGTCCTAGAACTCCATCACCGAAGATTACCTTGTATCTAAGGTCTTCAGTCTCCTCTAGGAAGTAATTTCTTGATGTAGATGTCAAATCTACCACGTTAGTGGATAATGAATACTCATCGACCTCTACAGACTGCTCTGAAGGTTTAACAGAAACAGTCAAAATTTCTGTATCTACTGATTCCGCAGGTATTACATACTGCTGCTTCTTAGTATCATCAACAGTATAGGTAAATTTAAGTAAATTGCCTTGATGGATAATTACTTTACTAAAGTTTGCTATACCAGTGTTCTGATCGACTGTTACTGTAGTGTCTTTCAGCAAACAATAGGTGAATGTGTCATTTGTGTTACTGGAGATGAACACGTCTCCTTTCTTAATAGTTACTGAGTCTGGATATGATTGTCCTCCTGGCACTAACGCAGTCTGAACTGCCATTCGTACACATGCTTTCGATGCTTTAATGGAACGAGGGGTATAACCAAGCTGCTTTGCTATTCTTACAATATTATCCCTTACCGTTGCTGACTCAAGGAACGCTTCATTCATGCTCATGTTAGCATTAAATGAAGTGTAGAAAGTATTATAGGCAAGTATGTCTATTAAGTACGAAGCAGCTGATCCCTCAAAGTCATAATCTGAAAACTCATCACGAGTACGCAAATAGGACTTAATGGACTCCTTTATCTCAAAGAAATCCAGACTGGTTAATTCTGATGGGGTAGCTGGCATTTTAGGTTCTCTCTAGGATGAACTCTACTGTTTGTGTAACCTGTTGACCGACTATAGTATAGGCGATTCCAACATCAAGGGTATTCTCATCTTCTGTAGGTTTTACCACTACATTATTCACCTCAACCCTAGGTTCTAGCCTAGCAATTGTATTAAATATTTCATCTCGAAGATCTTCTGCAAGAAAGACATCATATGGTTCGAATAGTAATGCACTTACTCTTGATCCAATATCATACTGATAGGGTCTCTCGCCAAATTGGGTCAAGATCAAATTACGAACAGATTGCTTAATTGCATTCTCATTTTTGACAGCACTGAAGTCCTTAGTGTTGGGATTCCTTTTAAAAGCGACTGCTAAGTCTTTAAATCCCCTACTAAAGAACTTCTCAGATCTAAACTTGTAGGCTGCCATTATTTAGTTTTTACAACAGTTATCTGGATTATTTATAGCACTTTGTAGAAAGTATACTTAAGGAATAATTCTTCACCTTTCTTGATGGGTTTTATAGTCCTCATATGATATATTTTACCCCACTCCTCTTCTTCATATACTTTGACACAATTAGGATCTTCACTATGATTTACAAACCCTCCAAGAGGAGTTCTCATAATCTCTTCATCCACAACAACATGTGATATACCAAGATAAACATCATCTGGTATATCCTTAGTAGCAAAGATGCCCTGTCCTGCGACAGGGCTGTCTTTCACATGCAAACAGTCAGGTAGTGCTTTATAGGTCACCGTCCTTGTCCTCTATACTTCTTCTTAGCATGGTTACGGGAAGTAGCTGAAAACTTAGTATGCATAGACTGTCCCTGACGGGTCTTCTTGGGCTTAGCTTCTACTACCTGTTTCCCTGCGACGTAAATTGCCATAATCTCCTGTAAGTGTTTCTAAGATGATAGCACATTCGGACTACCATATGCAACCACTGATGAGCATGGCCAAGAAAAGCCAGGAAATCCGATACCTAGAGGATCTAAGATCCTACCTATAGGTAACTTGTAGCAGAATACGGTTTTCGATTGTGCAATGAGAAGTCTTGTGTGACCTATTCCTCCGTCTTCTATGGTCAACATAGAGCATGGATAAGGAACTGGTTTCGGACACACGGATTTTCCACACGGGCACATGTGTATTACTATATTAGTACACGGTGATGGGTGATTAATGAACCTGTCACCAAACGTCATAGTTGGTAAGAAGTTCGTTAGTACCGTTGCCTTAAGTGGATGTAGCGGACCAAAGGGTATCAATGCTAAAGGTGGCCACCAACATGTCCACTGTTTAATCTTGATAGGGTACATAGGAGGTGGTCCTGCACATCCCATGACACAATGAACTGTGGACGGAATACATATCCCGTGCCCAGAACAAGGCAATCCCGTAATTGGTGCTACTGGTAAGAGAAATCCGTATGCCATAATTTAAGTTTCACTAAAATGATTCTCAGGTATGATAAATTCTTTATCAAATTCGTCCCTATCCGAATCGGATGGGTCATAGGATGCTGGACTTATCCTCTTAGTATTATCTATTAGAGTACCAGGATTAGTCAAATTAGTCATATTTCCGAATACTAGGTCACATTCACTAAAGTATGGGTTACCAAAGTTCTTAATAGACTCACCATAGGTGATAGTAGATCCCGTATTGTAGTTCAGTACCGTCATTGTTCCGTTAAATGGTCCAAGAAGGATCTCAAACTCACTCACGAGTCTCGGATTTATAGCAATTGCTGCGTCAGATACGAAATCAAGTGCTAAATGTCCCGCACAAGGAGGATTGGCAATATACCCAACTCCCCAATAACCCGTAGATGCAGTTTTATTGGTACCTGGGTTTGCAGGGTTATATCCGCAATACACATCTAAGCATCCATTAGGGTTACTAGCATGACGGAGATAGGTATCCCAACATTCATTAGGAGGCACTCCATTTACGGGCATGGCTACAGTTATATCCGTATAACTCCATTGTCGTACATCAAGTTCCTGCCCAGTCTCAGGATCCTCCTCATGAGCAATCCATGTATANGAAGTTCCTGGTGAATGGTTTGTTAAATTNNCNCCTAACCAAGTTTNNAACTGTTCATACTCCGAAAANCCNNNTCTGTTNTAATCATAGGTATTTTCATCACTACCAACAGGTACAAATACTATATCAGATGCATTACTTGGGTCACGATAACATCTTCCTTCGATATCACCTCGTTTACATGGCCAACACTTGCTATTTCCACCTGGACCTGAGTCTCTAGTGAAGGTTAAACTGGGTTCTGGCATATTTCTTAGGAAGTTCATGAAATCTTGCCCCTGAGGACCAGTTGTATGCCCCTCTAATGCCATAGAAACCCTAAAACTAGCCTTCTCTGCCTTTGATGCACAATATTTGTACACCATGTACCCATATGCCCTCTGTTTCTTCTCTTCATTTAACTCAATATAAGGACAAGGTATGTCAAAGAAGCGAGTAGCGGTGTAAAGTTTAGGTTGAGGGAGTTTAATACAGTTCTTTCTGTTATTCCAACCCCATAAATCAGAGAATCCGTCACTTCTATCGTCTGTAAGTCGTACCGCACTCAACATATCGGGGTATTGGTTGTTCATCATCTCTCTAAACCGTGGAGATGCCTTAATTGGACCTGTTAAATCGTCTGCAGTGAACAATGCATCCTCAAAAATGTTAGGAAANTCGATTCCTATACAGGTTGCAGGGAAATTAGAGCATAAATCCGTACTCTCATCATCATAATCCTTGATTCTAAGGTAACCAGTAGGGTACTTTGTAGTAAATCCGTTCATCATAGTGTTAAAACCACCTATGATACCGTCATCCATCTGGTTTATCTCCTCTTCTTCAGCATCAGACCCACTTTTGATCGCATCTTTTAGTCCATTCTCTGCTCTAATGTTGTCTTTAAAGGTTTTTGTTGATAAATTTACGTTAGGACCACGCATTTTATACTCTTCCTTCTCAGTATCAACGATATAGATGTTCGGTTTGTTGTTTGGATCGGGATCATACCCTGATCCACGGTCTTTAATCAGTATTTCTACTATAGATCCGTCCTCATTAATATTTGCTATCTCTAAAACTGCTTTCTTTAGCGGAGTTTTACCTTTTCCTTCACCACTTGCTCTCCGTAATTGCTTCGATCCTGTGTTTACTACAGTATTTGTACCTTTTATTTGCACATCACCCTGTGAAGCACCCTTACCATAGGGCATTAAGTTCTCTCTTTCCTGATATGACTCACTCATATCCTCTTCTAGCACCGCAGACTGCTTCTTTTTGATATCTTTCATACCAAAATTGTTCTTAGTACCGTCTGGATTGTTAACTGGGTCGTTCGGAGAGTTCACAAATTGCTGATCCCAACCGCCCATGTTGTGAAATACCTTCCTTGCATTGTCATTAGCGGATCTTTCAGTCAAAACTGCAGGTTGTTCTATCTCAATCTTCGGTTGAGCATACCCAAATCCACCATTAATGATATCTACACTCTGTACTTGCCCCTCAGAATTGATATTTGCTCTTAATTCTGCTGAGTCTAGGGTACGATTTGCTATTAATTGTTGTGGATCTATCTCTACACGGTAGTAAGTGATCTTTTTAGGGAACTCATACACCCCAAAGAACGCACCTTTGTCCCTAATACCATATCCAGCAAGCACTTGTGCTACTCCACCGTCTGTAGAAGTGTATGAACCGTTGTATGTAAAGGGTGCACCTGCTATATCTCTACTAATATTCTTAACTCTAGTCTCTAAAGTGTAAGTACCTGCACCTAATGTCATAGGGAAAGTCTCATTACCCATACCATTAGAGTAATTAATCTCCCTATCCACAAGGACAGTACTACCAGAGTCAGTGATTTTCATGTAACCGTAGTTGTCAGACTCGATTCTTAAGGAGTAAGTACCTGCACTAGGGATAGTAAACGTCGCAGTATGCACTTGCCATACACCAATATTAGGATCTACTGCATCATCTGCTGGTTTTACAGGGTATATACCGTATGCATCCATGTGTGCTGTCCATGGAACAGCAGCATTAGTAGGTGCACCTATAGCAATCCATGACCCTTTCTCTGTAACTGAGTTAGTAATCTCCCCACCACTACTATTAGTAATACGCCAAGCTACGCAAGCAGGGTTAACATACCACTTATTGTCATCAGAAGCATCCCAACTAAGCTCCATATACCCTACTTTTAGTTCATCACCGAAATATCTAACCTGTGTAATGTTCCATCCGTTGATCTTTTCACCAATAAAGAAGGATCCTGTAGCAGTTGTGTACCGAAATAGTATTCTTGTACTGGTTGTATCCGCAACTAAGAACGATTCATTGACATTTTTAGACTTCATGTCAGATAAAGTCATCTTAGTTTTAAGTGTCTCCCAACAATCTGACCTCACTTCGTAGAATCTACTGTATTCTATAGGTACTGGTACGCAAGAAGGACACCCTTCAGCGTCAGTTGAGTTAGGACAACACGCTGCATCACTCAAACTGAAGTTAATTCCGTAGACAGGACCGTTCCATGGGTACGTTGTATCATACAAATAGTATATAAACTGCGAATCATACGACTGCTCGAATGAAAGATAGCGGGGAAGTGCTGCTTTTACTGCACCATTCCTACCATAGAACCACTCAAACAGTGCATCTGTGGTATTAACACCAGCTACATTGTCTGGATTACCCCAACCTTGGATCGCAGGTACGCCATTTTGCTCTCGAAGATACTTTAAGAGCGTCCACTCGTTATTCCATTGGTACCAATTCGATCTATTTACGTTACATTCCCCTGTTGGACCTATAGATCCGATGTCAGCATAGGTGGTTACAGCACTAGAACTCTTGTCTAACTCAAAACAGTAACCAACTATACCTACATATCCCCATAATCCGTCTCTTGTGTCCTTACAATCAGGTACCCCACCACCAGGATTCTGCAATCCTACCTCTTGTGCAGGGTTGATGGTGTAAAAATGGTCTCTCTTAGACGTATTGGTGTTGTAATAATACTCATAGAGAGGTCTTACTGACTCTCCTGCTGCTTTATATACGTCTGCGTTCGCTTGACTTGTCCAAATATACCCTATAGTCTCTACATTAGCGTACCCCGAAGGTGGAGACTGTGTAGTAGAGAGCATTGTGTCGTTCAGAGTTGCATTATAATGCCTATACAACGCTGTAGAACCTGCTGCTTGCTCTCTTGCTATATGAAATACTGCTCTTCCGTCACGAGGTTCACGGTTATACCCCTCCATGACTTGTTTTGCATTAGGATCATTGGGAAAATCAGTCTGATGATCTAATACTTTCTTATTAGTATAGGTATGATCTTGATATTTACTACGATACCACCTATAAACGGGTCTCCTAAACCCATCACAGTTACCTACACAGGTCTCATCATCATCTCCAAGATATAAAACTACGTCCTTACCACCTATCATCGATCCTGGACCGAAGTTGTTAAAGGTTATCTGGTAATTGGTACCTGGTCCGCTATGATTATCGTGGGATTGATACCCACCAAAAGCAGGACGCTGGAATGTTTGTCCAAAAACAGCTTCCGAAACAACGTTGGGATAACTACGACCAGTTTCTATGATATAAGCTGGCATCTATTCTAATTCTTTGATACGACCCTCCAACATATTTAGTCTCGTATACAGATCGTCAAAGAGTTGACCTAGATTAAGGTAGTCTTCATACCCCTCAGGTTTATATTTCACCATATCAGCACCAGGCGGAGGCATCTTACTAAATGCTTCTTCCATATGCTTAGAGCGTTCAGCAAGGTTTTGGAGTGATTTACCTATCATCTCCATATGCTCTTGATACTGATTTAAAAAAGATTCATCCATAATGAAACGACGGTATTTTTTTTCTTAGACCTGCTTAGGTGTTTCGGTCTCTACCTTATTAAGTATAACAGACCCGTCAACATCTTCCTCAAAGTCCAGTAACGTGCCTTCTACCCACCCTAGATCATCGACTAGGTTCTCTGGGATTCTCATAAAGAAATCACCTTCGTCATCTAATTCTAGTTTCATGGCATATCTATGTTCCATATTGTTGTATTATTGCTCGACATCTTATATAGTTTAAGATTTTTTTCGAAGTACCAACTCTGTGTAACTTAGGTACATACTACCTTCTCCCTCTAAGTCCTCAATTCTCGAATACCCTTGGTATGGATGGTGTAGCATATATCCTCCCTCTAGGTATATTCCGATATGATTACATAAACGATGCCCCTCAGCGTTCCTATACCCACCTCTGAGAGGGTCTATGTATAGTCTCATGATCATGACATCACCTTCCTGCATAATGGTATGGTCAAAAGGTTCCATGTTGTTACCCTTATAAACCTCTGTGTTACCGACAGGTGCAGCATTCTGTATGTAATCTGTTTTAAAGAAGTACTTCTTCTCTGAGGGATAGTCATACAGAGGTATCCCATACTGTTCCTCATAGAACTTTAGGATAATATTATAGCAACCTCCGATTGCCTGTTTATTATTCCACCACGGTAAGTCCATATAAGACTCCCACTTCTGCCATGTGTCTGAATAAGTCGGTCTTACCATTCTCTTTTTAATTGTCTCACATCATCTGTACCGTAGAGTGCCTTACATTTCTGTAAAGCATCCTGACGTAAATTAGACTCGCAAAAGAATTCCACCTTCACGAGTCTATTAGATCCATAGAGTACCTGTGCTGTCCACCTAGTCTCTTGCATTATGCAGGTACCACATTAAATGTTAATGATATACGATTGTCTGTCATATTACTCTCATACCCATGTGTTAGATTGCTAGGGTATATAACAACATCTCCACTCTTAAATGGTACAGTTGCCTCCTGTAAGTTAAATGCAGTCATCTGTTTAAATGGTAGCATCATAACAGGGAACATCTGAGACTGTACCTGACGTTTAAACTTTAAAAAACTATGCTGTTCTTCCACATAGTTAATAAAGAACGTACCACTAAACACACAGTTAGCATGTTCATGTGGTGCATAGATAGCACCTTGATGTGCAACCTCTACATATACGTCACTGATACGAAACTCTGATGCATAGTTTAATCCTTCATTGTTATGAAAGTGTACACATTCCATCAGTTGTTTTTCCAAATCAGGCATATCCTTAAGGATCTGATTTGTCTTACCTACCTGTTGTACGTTATGACACAGAACTTGTCTCTCGTTTATCTCAACGAAATCCTGATTCTTCATCCATTTCAGTACAGGGTCTACGAACTCCTCGATGTTAAACTTACTCACAGGAGTCATAAAGAGTCCATACGTCTCCTTGTCTAGGCGAACGTGTTCACTGAAGTCCTGTTTGATTTCATGTATGCTCATTGTCAGATTTCTTAGGTTTCTTAGTACGCTTCTTTATTAATTTAGCATACTTAACATCTTCCTTAGTATACCACCCTTTATGCTCTTTGGCAAGTTTGATGATTTTCTTTGCGGATTTCCTATCCGACTTTCTCTGAGTCTCATCCATATGAGAAATTTTTATATACGAAAAATATTTTTAATATAACATAATATAACGACCCCTCTGGGATACGTTTATAGCTTAGATAGACGGTACTTTTTTAATAACCATCAACAACTAACGCAAATTAACTGTCCTAAGTGTTAATAACTGTGTATGCACTATGTGTTAATTAGTGTCCTCAATATACCCTACATCATAACACAAACCCTCTGCAATGAAGTAATCACATAGTTGCTGTAATTGTCCATGCAATTTGTTTCCCGAAGGGAATTCAAAACATCAACAAGAATACGAACGATGTGCAACAAATAAAGCAA
>PBHZ01000011.1 GCA_002719615.1 Methanobacteriota archaeon | reverse complement strand
TGGCGGTGGTGGGGTTGCTTTCGGTGGAGAAGGTGGTGGCGGTGGTGGGGTTGCTTTCGGTGGAGAAGGTGGTGGCGGTGGCGGAGGGGGTGTTGAATTGTCAGCCATCTTAACGCCCCATGGAAAGGCATGCTACCTTTGAATAAATCGGGTATTCGATAAAATATTCATGCTGGGTATTTCAAAAGCGAGTGTATTGGAATATCGCCTAAGAGTTCTCGTGCACCTAAGCCTTCTAATTCTATTATGAAAACTACACCAATAACATCGGCACCCATTTTTTGGCATAGTTCAATGCATGCAGATACAGTACCTCCCGTAGCCAGAAGATCGTCAATAATCAAGACCTTTTGCCCAGGAGATACTGCATCTTTATGGATTTCTAAGCTGTCGTTTCCGTATTCAAGTGTATAATCTATTTTAATGGTCTCAAAAGGTAGTTTTCCTGGTTTTCTAACAGGTACAAAACTATTTTTCAGCCTAGTTGATAATAATGGACCGAAGATAAAGCCTCTAGCTTCTGGTCCAACTATAACATCTGGAGCCCAATTTAAATTTTCAATGTCTTTTACAATCCTATTCATCAGTTCTGTGAGAAGTGAACTGTTGGATAGTACAGGAGTAATGTCTCTAAATAAAATCCCTTCCATCGGGAAATCTGGTACGGTTCTTATTGTATCTTTCAATTCCTGTAAGAGATTATCTGTCAAAAAACCACACCATAATGTAGAGAGTACCACAGTCTATATTAGATACACTGTGGTACTCTATTTGTATTATCAGAATCAAAGGTTGCTGAATAGATATTCAAACGTGGTTTGATCTCCTGGTCCTAAATAAAACATTATCATTAATACGAATAAAACTCCCATTACTGCGTTTACTTCTTCATATTTGCCTGCAACTACTTTTACCAGAACATATGCTATTATTCCCCATGCAATTCCGGCTGCTATTGAATAAGCAAAAGGCATCAAAATCATTGTTATAAATGCTGGAATGGCTACTTCAAGATCAGACCAGTCAATATCTGCAGCCTGACGCATCATCAATGATCCTACGATTATTAAAGCACATGCGGCTGCATATGTTGGTATAGCTTGGAATAGTCCAGAAAGGAATAGTCCAGAAAGGAATAATACACCACATGTTAACGCAACTAAGCCGGTTTTTCCTCCTTCTTCTACACCTGCTGCAGATTCAATGTATGTTGTTGTTGTACTAGTTCCGGTCATAGCACCCACTAAAGTTGCTGCAGCATCTGATATGAATGCTTCATCAGAATTTTGCAGTTCATCATTATCATCAACGTATCCAGCAGCTCTCCCAACAGAGTAAAGAGTTCCTGCTGTATCGAATATATCTACAAACAAGAAAGTTATCATTACCAGTAAGAAATCACCTAGAGACCATGTATATGCGGCTCTATATCCATCTTCGCCTTCGACACCTATAGCATCTATATCTCCAAATCCATCTATAAAACCAAATAATGTCTCTTCAGGTAATCCAGTAAAACCGATGATATCACCAAGCTTTGGTGCTGCGGCCTCTGGACTGCCCCAGCCTGCTGGTGCATGGAAAACGGTGAAGTCTACGCCAGTGTATGTAGCAAATCCAATTGTCTCCACCGGAGTAGTATCAACGGCTGATGCAAACAAGGCTCCTTCATAGAATGTGTATGTTGGGTCTGCATTACCTAGCATATTGTAAGGATCTGAAACTCCTAGAGCCCAGCCAATTACAGATATACCAAGAATACCCCAAACTATAGATCCTGGGATTTTCTTGGCCATCATTGCTGCTATAGCCACTATTCCAACAAGAGCCCAAAGCTCTCCTGATGTGTGCGTCCAGGAAGCTGTATCATCTAATCCTACCAATGTTACACCATTATTTACTATTATTCCAGTCTCTTCTAGACCTATGATAGCTAAGAACATTCCAATTCCGGCGCCAGTTGCTATTTTCAAATCTTGAGGTATTGAATTTATCATTTTGGTTCTCCAACCTACTTGAGGAAGAGAGATTACTAAGAAAAGTAATCCTTCCACAAATACGGCTGCTAGGGCTACTTCCCATGGAATCCCCATTTCCATTACAACGGTGAATGCAAAATATGCATTAAGACCCATTCCTGGTGCTAAAGCAAATGGCAAATTGGCCCAAAGACCCATGACTGTACAGCCAATAAAGGCTGCCATTGCTGTTGCAAACAACACGTCATCAAAAGGCATTCCAGTTCCACTTAACATGGCAGGGTTAACCAGTAGAATATACGCCATAGTCATGAAAGTAGTCAATCCCGCTCTCATTTCACTTTGCCACGTCACTCCGGCATCAGTTAGTCCAAATCTTTCATCCATCATTTTTTCTAATTCACTCATTATTTCACCTTAATCCAAATATATTGGTGAGTCCAGACTCACCTAGTGTATCTGCTATGACAGACGGCATATGAACTTCCCTACTAAAATGTAATTTTAAAGGGTCATAGGTTCAAAAATAGAGGTTTATTATTTTCTGGTAAAAATACTTTAAATTCACCATCTAATCGGTCTTTAAGGGAGGAAATTCCCTCAACGGGCGCATGAAATAGTATTATTTCTTTAGGCGAACAATCCTTTGCAAATTTAACCAAAGAGGGTCCATCTGCATGATTAGAGAGAGCATATTGATTCACTTCCAGATTAATTTTTGTCATTTGTCCATATATAGAAAGTTGTCCTTTATCAAGTAATAATCTACCTCCTGATCCTTCTGCCTGATAACCAGTTAGTAAAATCGCATTGGATTTGTTAGAATTTAACCGATTAAGGTACCACAGAGCTGGGCCTCCGTCTAACATCCCACTGGTGGTAACAATTACATCGGCATTAAGGGCTTTTTTCCTATCACTTTTTCCATAAACTCTCTTCACCCATTTCCAAGTTTTCATAAGTTCCTTAAAATTATTATTATATTCAGGGAATAATAACCAATCTTTGGTTAGTCTTGTCCCCATACCATCAAAATGGACGTTAAGATGCGGAGCGTCTCGTTTCAGTATGCGAAGGATGTCTTGGCCTCTACCAGACGCGAAGGCAGGTACCAATGCAACTCCTCCTCTATTAACAACTTCTTTTATTCTCTCAACGAATCTTTGTTCTTCATCAGATCTATTAGGATGTATTCGTGCTCCATAAGTTCCTTCTAAACACAATATGTCACAACTAATTGGACTTGCCCCTATTACATTTGGACTATTACGCGTATCGATATCTCCTGTCCAAAGTATTCTTGCGGAAGGGGTATTGATTTCTACCATAACCGCTCCTGGCATATGTCCTGCTAAGTGGAATTTACAATTCCATTCTCCTATGTTAAATGATTCGCCAATTTTATGTGTTTCCCATGAGTCTAGGGCTAAGTCTAAATCCCTTTTATCCCAGGAAAGAGGATATTTTTCTATTGAAGAAACTTTGTAAGTATCTCTCCACATTATTTCTGAAACTTTTGCAGTCAACTCTGTGCCATGTAATTTAGTCCCGTGTGCTCCAACAAGCCAAGGCGCCATTCCAATATGGTCTATATGGCTATGAGTAATTATGGCATCGGATACCGGAGGGCTTTCTGATGGATATCTTGGAGGCCTAGTTGGTGCCATACCATAATCGATTAATAGTCTTGTACCGGTATTATCTTCTATTATACAACCTACATTTCCTACTTCTTCCGCTCCTCCCAAAAAATAGAATCGGATGCCTGACTTAACTTTTTCACTGGGATAGCCGGATGTATTTCCGGGAGTGTAGAGAACCATGGATTAAGCGAAAATATATCTTATTAATCAATGGATTGATAATATTGTCTTTATTTGAGATAAGAATGATGAAAGACTTGATGTATAATCGTTAATTAGTCAATATGATGAGCGGAGAGGAGTTGTGGGGCGCTAGATGGAAAAACTGTGCCAATCCTCTTTCACACCGTTTCATGGAAATTGCTACAAAGAAACAATCATTAGTTATTTTGGCTGCGGATTTGAAAACTATTAATTCCCTTGTCGAGCTAATTGAATTGGTTGGTCCATATATATCTGCTCTGAAAACACATGTCGACATGGTGGAAGATTTTGATATCAAGGAATGGGAGAAAGTTGTCAGATGTGCTAAAAAATATGATTTATTACTGTTTGAAGATAGGAAATTTGCCGATATTGGGAAAATAACACAAACACAAATGGGGGGCGTTTATGATATTAGATCGTGGGCAGATTTAGTTACCGCACATCGTATCTCAGGCCCAGATGTTGTAGATGGTATTGGTGCAGGATGGAGAGATGTACAAAGAGTTGGGGGCGTATTTTTACTAGCTCAGATGTCCAGTAGAGGTAATTTGCTTACCAAAAAATATACTGAAGAGACGATAGAAACTGGCAGAGGTTCTCCCCACGTTGTTGGATACATTGGTAACGGTAGTTCTCCAGAAGAAATAAGTTTACTCAGAGGGGAAGTCGGAGATAATCAATTAATATGGACTCCTGGTGTTAATTTAGCAATCGGAGATGGAGAATTAGGACAGCGATATGGGCATCCATATGATGCCGTCATGAGCGGCTCTGATGGCATTATTGTTGGCTCAGGAATACATGGCGCGGATGATCCTGTCTCTTGTGCAAAAATGTATGCAATGGAAAGTTGGAAAGCACTAATTGAGAGAGATAAGAATGGTTGAACAAGATACTATTGGTTGGATCTGTTCATTTATTGTAATTTCTCTATTGATAATAACTGTAATTTATGAGGTTGTCAAAAGATGGCGTCTTTCTTTAAGATTGGTTGCCTTGGATGAATCTCTATTAAATGATAATTCTATAATAATGGAAGAATTAATAGATGCTCCAGATGGTAGTAAAATAGTACAGAAAATGCCTGCTTATCTGATTAGTGATGAAGAGTTATAGCGATTTCCTATTCAATTCAGAAATTAATTTTTTAGGGATGGGGCTTGTAATATGCATTTTTTCTCCACTTGGATGTTGAAATATTAATTCTGAAGCATGAAGGCATAATCGGTTTACGCTTGTTTTGCCTCGTCCATATCTTGTATCTCCTAATACTGGACAATTGATATTTGCCATATGTAATCTTATTTGGGCTCTTCTACCTGTGTCTATTTGTATCCTTAATAGACTATTTACAGGTCCTATTTTTTCTATTTTCCAGTGTGTTATCGCTTCTTTGCCTGCTCTTTTATTTCCAATCACTAGACGAACTCGTTTATCTTTTGTTTCCTGGATTCTTATAGATTCTTTTCCAGACCTAGTCTGTGGCTTGCCAAATACAACTGCGTGATAAATTCGCCCAATTGTACGTTTTTTGAATTGTGATTGTAGTATATCTTTACTCTCTTGGGAAGTTGTAAAAATCATACAACCGGATGTTTCTCTATCGAGTCGGTGTACTAGAAATATTTGTTTTTTTAGTTTTTTGGAAGCCCAGTTAGATACTCTATCATACATCGTATCCGATTCTCCTCTGTCTGTTGCGACGCTTAGAAGTCCTTCGGGTTTATTCGCCACTATTATTTCATTATCTGAAAATAATATGTCTGGCTCTTCTAGGGTATTTTTGTTATGTCTTATTTTCTGATCTCCGTCTGCTTTAGAAAGCACTTTAATCGTGGTACCTGATGATACCATTGTATTTGCTTTATTCAATCTCACGCCATCGGCCATGACTCTTCCGTAATCTACCATCCTCCTGAGAGAGTTTTTTTTCGCATTAGGATACAGTGTCATCAGTGTTTCAATAACTGTTGCCTCTTGGTCCAAGGTGATGCTTGGCTCAGACATGGTTTTTTGGGAGTCGTCCAAAGCATTCAAATTTATCGATGTTCAATATATATTTAGAAAATATCTATATGCCTGTATTATTTTTGATGTTCATAGAGGAAAGCATATGGAAGTACGTGAAATTTTACAACCGAAAATTATGATGATTGCATTGGGAATAATAGTAATATTAGGTTCAATTTATGGAATGATGAATGGCGAGGAATGGGCAGAGACAGGATGGGGCGCAGATAACGTGCTTGCACACGATGCGGCTTATGAGGAAATGTGGGCTTTGCATATCATGCCATTGGGCGTCATGGCCATATTGACTGGAATAACAGTTACAGGAAAGGAGTTGGCAAGAATGGCCTTGTATTCTCCAGTCGTTCTCGTAATTATATTAGGTGGCATGGGAGTTTTGACCAGTGAAAATGGCTATGGAGGAACCCCAGAAGGGATTGGTATGCTTATCCCAATTTTAATGCTACTTGCAACCGTGTTAACTGGTATTGCAGGATATATGCACAAGGATGGTTAATAAAATGGATATTCTTGATCCGCAAATATGGTTAATATTAGTCGGTCTAATTCATGCAGTAGTGGGAGTTATTTTACCAGGCGTTTGGTCTGATGACACATACAAAATGACAGGTGGCTTCATGTTACTCACAACGGTAACTATGTTGTATGCGGCATTCATGATGGATGGTGAAGAGCAGGCAAGAATGGCTCTTGTGATAGCTGGCCCAATTTGGGTTTGGTTCGTTATTGTTTGCGCACTGGGCTTGACTTGGACTATGGGTGAAAAATCTACACAAATGACGTGGAAGGAAAATACCCCACCACTTGTATTATGGGGAATATGTGCCCTAAGTGGGCTCTTGGGCTCAGGATGGATATAGGTAACTTCGAAGAGTGGGTTAAATTAAAGGTAATAGAGGGTTTGTTTTGGACAAAACTGTCCTAGTATTGACTATTTGTGGTTGGTCTAGTATAGCTATGGGCATGATTTTCTTTCTAATACCAGAATGGTATGCAGAACTAGAAGGAGCAAATACAGACAATATTGCTTGGCTTCGAAATCTTGGCGCCGCTTTAATTGCAGTAAATGGTATAGGGGCACTTTTAGCCGCAGAAGATCCTGTGGCAGAACGTAACCTGTATGATGTTGTTATGCTCGCTTCTGTTTTGGAAACGATTGCCTTAGGGTGGTCTACTATAACTTGGGAATTTTCAGCAACGAAAGAAATTTTTATCACAGGGCCATTAGCTCTTGCTGCATTAGTTAGTTTTGCATTGATTATTTTACGTCCTAAAATTGTAAAAAAATAATTTTTATTCACTTGGATTTTTTTCCTGAGATCACTAGAGTTCCCATAAATCCAGGCTTCTGTCCTACTTTTCTTACTTTGACATCAGTAAATCCAGCGTCAATCATACCTTGTCTCCATTCGGCTTCACTTAGTGTTGTCATATGTACATTAAGTGATTTCGGCCAATCATGACTTGCCTTATTTTCTAAATAATGATCTACTCCTGCAATAAGGATGCCTTCATCATTTAACCAATCAGTAAAGAAGTTTCTCAAACTATCTACGGGGTCTTTCAAGTAATATAAAAATTCCATTGAGTGTATTAAGTCAAATTTCTGTGGAGGTTTCCATTCAGGAAGTTTTGCCAGATAAAATTCTCCTGAGCCTTTTTGTTTGGCTTTGGCTATCATTTCAACAGAGCCATCAATACCTACTACTCTATTACAACCCTCATATGTTTCTAATTGGCGACAAACCCAACCATTCCCACAACCTACATCAATAACTGAAAATGGTTTTTTTAGCATTGGTATCGCTATTTCTAACATCTCATTTACTGATTTAGCATGTCCGTATTCCATTCCTTCATCTCTATTTCTTAGAGCCCAATCTGAAAATACATCTGTTGCTTCACGAATAGTCATACAATAATCCCCACTAATACTAACTGAATGTTTTTAGAAATTTTCTGTTACATAATTAACTGCGTTTTTGAAAATTTGCAAACCTTCTCCTTCTCCATGCTCTATGTTTTCTCTTGTCCAGGTTGCCCCCAACCACGTTGAATGATTGGCCTCAGGATGGGGCATTAAACCAAATACCAATCCAGATGGATCGCACACCCCAGCAATATTTCTCCAACTTTGATTCGGAGAAATCGGATATGGTAACACTTTATCGCTCGATGAAGGGTATTTACTTGAAGGATCTACATATTTTACAACTAATTGTCCTGCTTCACTCCAGGCATCAAGAAGTTTTTTATCTGTAGTTACGAATTTTCCTTCGCCGTGACGTACGGGCACCCTGATTCTTGTCATTCCTTTAGTCCAGATACAATGGCTTTTAGAATTGAATTCTAAGGTTACCCAACGATTTTCATAATGACCTGAATCATTCAGCGCCAATGATGCTGTTTGAGTGAAACTGATATCATCATCGCCTGGCAACAACCCCATTTTTACAAGTACTTGGAATCCGTTACATATTCCAATTACTGGTTTACCTGACTTTACAAAGTTCCTCACTTGTTCTCGTAGACCAAAACGTAACCTATTACCCATTAATCTGCCGCTTCCCAAATGATCACCAAAAGAAAATCCACCTGGTACAGCCATAATATCATAATCTTCCAAGTTTATATCTCTACTCACTAATTTGTTCACATGAATCTTATCTGCTTTGGCGCCCGCCATTTCGAAAACTGCTATTGTTTCCATTTCACAATTGATTCCAAATCCCGAGAGAACTGCAACCTTGGGTATCATCAATCTCTACCCCCATTCAACGTACCTTTCCAGGAATCTCGTAATTCGGACATTGAAGCAGACAAAACCATTTTCTTTGAGCTTGTAATTCTTATATTGTCATCAGATTTTACCGTTCCTAGATAATTACATTCGTGCCCTTCCATTAATTTTTCAAAAATTTGTGAATTCTCGGGCTTTATACTTACTAAAATCCTACCGAGGCTTTCTCCGAATAGAGCACCCCAATTATCCAATTTAATATCTGAATTAAATAAATCTGAGATGTCTAAATCAGCACCTGAATTACAGCCAAAACAACACTCTGCTACTGCAGCTGCAAGACCTGCGTCACTGCAATCATGAGCGCTCGAAATTAGTTCATTGGACATCGCTTTCGTCAAACTACGATAAAGTGATAAATTTCTTGATGTGTCAATTTGTGGAACTTGTCCTCCGATTCCACTTCGGCCTTTTGATTCATCGCGAAACATGAAAGCCAATTCACTTGCGCCTAACTCTTGGTGTGTTTCTCCTACTAAATATATCATATCACCAACTTCTTTGAAATCACTAGAAACTGCTTTTCTTACGTCCGAGTGGTTACCAATTAAACTGAATAAGAGTGTTGGAGGGACGCTAATTTTTTCTCCATCCAATGTTGCATCGTTTTTCATAGAATCCTTGCCACTTATACAGGGTAAATTATACGCTCTGCATACTTCATCCAATGCTCTATTTGCTCTAACTAATTGTGCTAATTTGTAACGTCCATCAGGGGTCTTTACAGATTCTACCGGGTCTGGCCAACAAAAATTATCTAATCCAGCAATTAGATCCAAATCTACACCAACACATACGGCGTTCCGCAGTGCTTCATCTATACTTGCTGCTGCCATAGCATATGAGTCAATATCTGAATATCTCGGAACTATACCGTTTGAAATCACTGCTCCTTGAGTATTTCCTTGAATTGGAGCGATAACTGCTGCATCCCCTGGAGCATCATAATTTATTCCACAAAACGGTTTGATGACCGATTGAGCAATGACTTCGTGATCATAGGATCTTACCCACCATTCTTTACTAGCAACGTTAGGTCTAGCCATTAGTCTTGATAGAATTTGTCCCATTTCGATTGCATCTGCCTCAGGGAACAAAATTGGGTTATGATGGGGGGTTTGCCACTCGGATTCCAACTGTAATTGAGGACAGCCATCATGTAAGAATGAAATAGGTAGATGGGCGACTGTTTCATTACCATAACGAACCACAAATGCGCCTGAATCAGTGAACTTTCCTACCGGAGTAGCTTCAACTTCATGTAAAATTGCTAATTTTTCAAATTCTTCACAGTCCTCTGAATTTATGCCTACAGTCATTCTCTCTTGTGATTCAGATACTAATATTTCCCATTTACTCAAACCGGGTTGTTTCAAAGGAACCGCTGATAAGTCTAAATCTGCACCGCCAGTTAATTCTGCTAATTCACCTACACTACTGGATAATCCACCAGCACCATTATCTGTGATAACCTGTATTAATCCTAAATCTCTAGCTTCTAAAATCATGTCTATCATTTTCTTTTGTGTGATAGGGTCGCCTATTTGAACAGCTGAGGAAGGGCTGTCTTCTGTTAGCTCTAAACTAGAGAAGGTTGCTCCATGAATCCCATCGCTTCCGACTCTTCCTCCGACCATGTAGATAATATTCCCAGGCTGTGGTGTTTTACTGTGACTCTGTCTTCCATCGGACAAACGCCTGGGCATTATACCAATTGTTCCACAATAAACCAATGGCTTACCCAAGTATCTCTCATCAAAAACAATTGCTCCATTAATTGTTGGAATTCCTGACTCGTTGCCCCCTGCTCTGACGCCTGCGTGAACTCCCCGAAATACTCTGGAAGGATGAAATAAGCCTTCGGGGAGACGGCCGGAGTAATCTGGAGGGCCAAAACAAAAAACATCTGTATTAGCTATTGGTCTTGCACCTAATCCAGTACCTAATATATCACGATTTACACCCACGATTCCGGTCATTGCACCTCCATAAGGATCTAATGCACTAGGTGAATTATGTGTTTCTGCCTTGATGCATAGGCTCCATGAATCATTCCAAGCAATTACTCCAGAATTATCATGGAAAATACTTAGTAGCCAATCAACTTTAGATTGTATATCTAAAGTTGGCTTCATAATATAAGTTTTAAATAAAGAGTCGATGTAAACATCTTCACCTGTTTCATGATCTACATGATGAATTTTAGCAGCGAATATTTTGTGGGAGCAATGTTCCGACCAGGTTTGTGCAAGGCATTCTAGTTCCGCATCAGTTGGTGCGTTCTCAGGGAGACCTAGAGCTTTTCTAGCACTGCGAACTTGTGGGTCTCTGTAATTCTCTTGGATGGTTTTCATTTCCTTTAAATTTAAGGCCAAAAGTCCTTTTTCACTAATTTTGATTAATTCTTCATCAGTCACTTCAAGATTGACAGTTTGAGAGGGTTGTTGAACCAGCGTTGGCCTCTGAGGAAAATCTAATTTTGGCCAGTGGCGATTTAGGCACATATCTTTATTTGATATACTAACTCTTTCAATCATAGGGTTGTATAGTTTTTCGGCTAGATCATTAGGATCTACTCCAGAAGAGATTCCCCAGAACATGTAAGTTTTGGAACAGGAAATATCTATTCCATTTAGGGTTGGAAATAACGTATTAAAACCATCTAAAGCTGCATGTGCAGCATTATCAGTAACACCAGGCTTAAACCCAACTTGAATGACTAAGTCTGGAGATTGAGGGAATATTTCCCTTGAATCTAACAAAAAACTATTGGCTGTAGCAAATTCAATTATAGGATCAGCGAACAGTTCGTATACAGATTTATTCAATTGTGATTTAGATAGGTCGCCTGTAATATCATATTTCAATGAGACGCGAACATGGCCAATATTTATTTGATGATCCATTAGTAACATCTCTTTGATTGCTTTCCCTCTAGAATCAGGAAGTTGTGTATCTTCCTTTATCGTCACTTCGACAAAATTTTCGGGCGTGGCCATCTTCTCCCTCCTCCGAATAATGTAGTTGCCGTGATAGGCCGTCCTTGAATAAAGCGGAGAGCCCCCCCTTTATTTCCACTGTAACAATGTAAAAAATAAATTATGAAAAATAATAGTTATATTTCTATCTTAATCATTTTAGACTACCTGTACTACAGATTAACTGAATATTAAAATCTTGTATATTTTATTATGTCTATTACAAATTTACACAATCAAATTTATTTTCTAGTAGAAACAAAGGGGAGGGGGAAACTTGAGAGATAGAACCTCCTCCGGCGAGTATGGCCAGGCTTGAACAACACAATTTTGTCGTCGATGTAGATCGATGTTTTGGGTGTGCGGCTTGCGTAGCTCTTTGTCCAGTCAATGCCCTAACTCTAATCGATATACTAGTCTATGTTGAAGAACCAAACTGTACGCACTGTAATCTTTGTATACCAGCATGTCCGGTTCATGCACTTTCAATAAAAAATATTGGGGCTGTTTAAATTGAAAATAGCGTTCTCAGATACTAATCTGTCCCTTTTATGTATGGCTCATGAAATCTTAGATAATATCGATTGTGAAATCCACTTTTTTACTGAATCTGCAGAGATAGGAATGTACGGTGAAAAACCAGGTTTAATCGATAATTTACCTGTAATAAATAGAAAATGGCTGGGAGCTACTTTCTCTCAAGAACCTAATATTGATTCATCAGCAATTAGATACTCATGGTTTTGTAAGGCCGTGTCTATTTCATTAGCAAATAGAAGATGCTATTTCCATTTAAGGACTAAAATAAGTAGAATAAAATTAACTAATGTTGAGTTCGTTGGTGCTGGGTTCTTGGGCTCAGGAAACCTAAATTTTGATTACATAATAAATCCCACTATTCCTACTTCAAATAAGACATGGTTTGGTGGGACGACAATAGATACAAATTGCAGTATTCCCGAAGCACTCTCTGGAAAGCGTTCAGATTCGATCATAGAGGTCTGGTCTGAAAACGAATTACCTTCTAACATAAATTGGCTTCAATTAATGGAATGGAAAGGGATAAATCCTAAAAATTCAATACAAACTGAGATTGATATGGGTTTACAGCAAGCAAAAGAATTTTTACAAACAAACGTTTTATTAGAAAAATTAAGGTGATTTAATGTCTGAAAAGTTAAAAATATTAGCATATCTAACAGAAAAGCATACGTACGCAAGACACGCTATTCTTATCGATCCAGCCGATCAGACACCGGATGTTGCAGCAAAGCGATGTCTTGCAGCGGTTAATGCTGGAAGTAAAATGATCTTAATAGGCGGCTCTTCCAACACCGATACTAACAACGTAGATGCCACTGTAATAGCTATTAAAGAGATTCTAGAGCTGGTTACTTGGGCGAAAACACAAGACTCTATGAGATCTGATGATTTACCGATTCCCGTTGTTCTATTCCCACAAGGCGCTGCATCTCTTTCTTCATCCGCAGATGCAGTTACGTTTATGATGCTCATGAATAGCACTAGTTCCCGTTATTTGATAGAAGAGCAAGTTGCTGGCGCTCCACACATTGAAAGAAGTAATATCGAACCATTACCAATGGGTTATTTGGTTTGCTCCCCAGGAGGAAAGGTTGGAGAAGTAGGAAAAGCAAAACTTATTCATAAAAATGAAACAGAAAGAATACAAGCATATGCTTTAACTGCACAATATTATGGCTTTAGATTATTATACCTAGAAGCAGGCAGTGGGGCAAGCGAACCTGTCAATCCAGACTTGGTTAAATCTGCAAGAGAAGCCTGTGAATTAACAATTATCGTTGGCGGTGGAATACGTGATGGACAAACAGCAAAAAAGGCAGTTGCTGCTGGGGCAGATTGGATAATAACCGGGAATCTTGCAGAAGAATATGATGATTCTGACGAACTTCAAAAAGTATTAACACAATTTATTCAAGAGATGAATGGCTGATTTTAATTTACGATTTATAGTAGGGTTCAATATACACACCCCCCTCTACATACATGACACCGCCTAGTTGCCCATGTTGTAATACAGACATGACGGCAGGGAATCATAATGAAATACTTTTTTTATGTAATACATGTTATGGAACAATGGCTAGTAACGCTTGGATAATTAATAATCTGAAACCCGGAATAATAAAACGATTGGAATTACCCATTGAAGAACCAACTAAAACAACATTTTCTTGCCCGATTTGCTCAGGAAATATGCGAACGTATCATACTGCTGTTCCAGTGAACACAACGTCTGATAGCAGAATACAGATAGATCGTTGTGAACGCTGCAAAGCTATTTGGTTTGATAACAAAGAGCTAAATCAAGTATTACCAGAAGATATCAATTCTTTTGATATTCCCTTTTCAGAAAATAAAGGCATTATTGGTACAATCCTCTCAAATAAATTTTGGTCTAAAATATTAAAATAATTATTTTAAAAACACGGAAAGACAGGTAAGCGAACCATCTGCTTGCATTATCGGAGACATATCGACAGAAGTAATGGAAAAATCATGTTCTAATAATTTACTACGCGTTGCCGGAAAATTATCAGCAATAATCACCCTATCATTTGAATAGCCTAGTACATTCGCAGCATAACTTTCTGAATTAGGTATTTTTATTATTTCTTCAACAAACCCGAACTCTTCAAAATTAAGATGGCCTTCTGCCATAATCATCGTACCTGGCCTAGGTGTAGAACATACGGTTGTTAAGTGAAGAGTGCTTTCTGGAATCTTGATATATTTCACATCATACCCTGATTTCTTAATTACTTCATTGAGAAAATTAGCCCCTCGTTCATTTGTACGCGTAGAAAGCCCAATCAAAAAACAATCATCATAGAAAACTACATCACCTCCATCTAATTTACATTTTTTGGGCATTCTAATAATATCATATTCTTTTGATAAATATTCTAGTACCGCATCCTCTTCTCCTATCCGGGAAGGATGCCCCATATTGGAAATGACTACATTCTCACCAATCATAACTGCAGTATCTTCTACAAAACAACTATCTGGATATTTTGATAATGGAGGAAGAATAGTTACATCTGTACCATGAGCTTCTAATGCGGCAACATAGGCGTTGTGTGAACCTTCGGCCAAAGCAAAATCAGGAATTTGTTCGCCAAAGTAAGTAGAGAGTGCATTAGAATAACTAGGAGAAATAGATCTTGTTATCGCGCTATTTTTTTTTCGGTCATACACTCCGGGCACAACTTACCGGATACACATTCTTTGATAATACTTCGGAAAACGAAATATTATTACCACAAAATGTAAATAATTTTATTTTTCTTTAACCGAATCTACCAATTTTTCTATGTGCCTTTCCATATCCATAATTAAAATCATTAATTCTTCTTCATTTTTTAATAAATTAGCCTTCTCTAATTCCAAAGTTTTTATCTTCTCAATATTCACTTCAAAAGATTCTCTACTAATTTTCTCATTGCGAAGCTGATTTTCCAATCTTGTAATTTTTGTATTGGCAACTCTCAATTTTTCTTCGTAATTAACTATACTTGCCCTATCTTGATCGATTGAAAAACTTCTTGAACTCTCAGCTTGTTTCCGTTTATTCTTTATTAACTCTAATTCTAAATTATTTACTTCATCCCAAAGAGCAATCACTTCTTCAATTAATCGATCCTGTGATATTTCCTTAAGACGATTTGATAGATCAACTCTTTCTGGGGAAAAAGAAGCACCTTCTTCCTGATCGTTACTGTATGCTTCCATCCACCTTCAAGAATCATACTTCACAATAACCATTTGAACCTTGAGGATATCTTTTGGTAAAAACCTCATTATTCTGTGTTAATTGATTTTTCCAAATTATCATAGCACGGCGATTTTATATCAAAACCATTCTTCCGATAAGGTATGAAAGCGTACAGAGCCAAAGGAACATTTCGTAATGGTAAGCATGATCAACACTATACTTTAGATATTGTAGCGAGTGATGACGAGGACGCCAAACATCGTATATATTCCAACTTTGGAAGCAGGCACAACACTCCTCGCAGATTCATTCTAATTGACTCATTGGAAACTATAGATCCTTCAGAATCTACAGCCCCTGCGGTGATAGCGCATTTTAGAGATTAAAAGCCTCTTTTTAGTCCAGAAGACACAAATCGTGAAAGCATAGATGGGTCTAGGAATATACATGAAGAAATCATTCATGCGTCAATATTGGCGTATTCAACAGAGTCAAACGTTGATTTCAATGGTTTTTTGGATCACCACTTTAACGTTACTAATGTGGCCTTATGTCAGTTGGCGATTTCAGAATAGGGCAGATTTTATAGGGATTTCAACAACATACTGGGGCCTTCTTTCAATTGCCATTACTGTATTATTAGGAGTATTGGTTCTAGGATGGACATATGATGTTGTCCTAGGCCTGTGGCGCGAACACTTAACAGTAGTACAAGAAAGAAACCCCTTTACAACTTACAAGATCAACGCTCCTTTTGGGATGTTATTGGCACAAACAAATAGTATATTAAAAAAAATGTCTGCTGACGAACCAGAAATAATACGTCACTGTGAATTTATTGACAGATGGCTAGAGTGGAACGCTAATCAAGAAATATGGGCGAGAACCATGTCGTCATGGAAAGAGATAATAGGCGAAGAAGACCCATTTCTTTTCCATTTAACTCCAGAAGGAAGAAAGAAATTAGAAGAAGCGGCTAAAGAAATTCAAGATTTTTAATATCAGGTAGGTCTTATGTTGAATCCAGAGGAAATTATTCGCATAGCTGAATTAGCCGGAGAAAAAATCTTAGAAATTTACAACCGCGACACACAACCACAGGTTAAGAAAAAGGGAGACAATTCACCTTTAACCGAGGCCGATATAGCTGCTCATAACATAATCATTGATCATTTGAAAAAGCGGGATAATACTCCAATAGTCTCAGAAGAAGGGACAGAAGGAGATCCGACAACTAGCAAAACGTGCTGGTTAGTAGACCCACTTGATGGTACGAAAGAATTTATCAAAAGAAATGGGATGTTTACCGTGAACATAGCCTTGATGCAGAATGAAAAAGAATATTGGAGACCAATATTTGGAGTAGTACATGCTCCAGTAACTAAAACAACATGGTTTGGGGGACTCATGATTCCTGCAGAACGAAGAGGCCCGGAAGGATCTGGATTAATGATGGTGCAACCAAATAAAGATCCTTTGCCTGTACGATTGGTTGCTAGTGGTTCTCACCGCTCAGAACTAGACGAACAATTCGCACAAACCTTGGGGAATTATAATTTGATAAGAATGGGCTCTTCACTCAAGGCATGTATGATTGCAGAAGGAAACGCGGATCTTTATCCGAGATTTGGACCCACCGCTTGTTGGGATATAGCTGCAGCACATGCCATTGTATCCAGTGCAGGAGGTCTGGTTTTGAATGAACAAGGAAATACACTAAACTATGACATCATTAAAGATACTTTAAACCCACATTTTTTAATCGCTGCCGACAACAGATGGACAAAAGATTGGATTTATCAAAACAATCCTAATTGAACATATTCTCCGTTGGTGTGAAATACACAACAATGTACGCGAAACTAATGACGCACCTCGAGGCTTTGGAAGCAGAAGCAATTCATATCATGCGAGAAGTGGTAGCAGAAGCAGAAAATCCAGTCATGCTTTATTCAATTGGCAAAGATTCTTCGGTAATGTTACACCTTGCCATGAAGGCCTTTCACCCAGCAAAACCCCCTTTTCCAATAATGCACATAGATACAACATGGAAATTCTCTGAAATGATTGATTTTAGAGACAGAACTGCAGAAGAATTAGGATTAGATTTAATTGTCCATATAAACAAAAAGGGACAAGACATGGATATTAATCCGTTTGTACATGGCTCGGCTAAACATACCGATATTATGAAAACAGAAGGGTTGAAACAGGCTATTGACAAATATCAATTTGATGTTGCTTTTGGTGGGGCGAGAAGGGACGAAGAAAAATCGAGAGCAAAGGAAAGAATTTTTTCCTTTAGATCGGCACAACATAGGTGGGATCCAAAAAAACAACGACCTGAGTTATGGAATATTTATAATTCATTCAAAAATAAAGGCGAAACAATCCGAGTTTTTCCTTTGTCTAATTGGACAGAATTAGATATTTGGCAATATATTCATCTCGAAAAAATCCCCATAGTCCCACTTTACTTTTCGAAAGAAAGACCAGTAGTAGAAAGAAACGGTGTATTAATACTCGTTGATGATGACAGACTACCACTTGAAAAAGGAGAAAAACCGATGATGAAGAGGGTCCGATTCCGAACTCTTGGCTGCTACCCCCTCTCAGGAGCAGTAGAGTCACAGGCAGATACTTTACCTGAGATAATTCAAGAAATGTTACTAACTACCACTTCAGAACGCCAAGGAAGAACTATTGATTTTGATAGTAAATCGTCCATGGAAAAGAAAAAACAGGAAGGTTATTTTTAATGGTGTATATTGACGATTTAATCGCAGAAGATATAGATTTATATCTCAAAAAACACGAAGAAAAAGAAATATTGAGGTTCATTACTTGTGGTTCTGTTGATGATGGAAAATCCACATTAATTGGACGTATGCTTTATGAATCCCATATGTTATATGATGATCACTTATCGATGTTAGAAAAAGATTCAAAACAAATGGGAACACAAGAGAAAGGACTCGACTTTGCATTATTAGTTGATGGATTGTCAGCAGAAAGAGAACAAGGAATAACGATAGATGTGGCGTATAGATTTTTTTCTACAAATAAAAGAAAGTATATCGTCGCCGATACTCCCGGTCATGAAGAGTATACACGTAATATGGCCACAGGGTCTTCAACAGCAGATGTTGCGATAATTTTAGTTGACGCTAGAAACGGAATTATGACTCAAACACGCCGTCATTCCTTCATTGTTTCAATGTTAGGAGTAAAAAAAATAATTTTAGCCATAAACAAGTTAGACCTGGTGGGCTATTCAAAACAAATATATGATAAAATAGTAGAAGAATATACAACTTTCGCAAAAAATGCATTAGAAATAAAGGAAATAACTTCAATACCGATTTCAGCATTATTAGGTGATAATATAACATCTAGCAGTGATAATACAAGTTGGTACAATGGTCCAACAATCATGGATTATTTAGAAACTGTTAAAATTGAGGGAAAAAACCTTTCAAATCCATTTAGAATGCCTGTTCAGTGGGTAAATAGGCCAAATTTAAATTTCAGAGGATATTGTGGTACAATTGCCAGTGGCAAGATAGAACCAGGAGACAAGATAAGAGTCCTGCCAGGGGGAAAAAATTCCACAGTCAAATCTATATTGTTTGACAATAAAGAATTAGAAATAGCCACTTCCGGACGTTCAGTGACAATAACACTTGAAGATGAGATAGACGTTTCAAGGGGAAAAATGATTGTTTCAGCAGAAAATCCTGGCGGAGAAGCAGATCAATTCCAAGCACATATTTTGTGGTTGAGTGATGACGCAATGATGCCCGGAAGACAATATATTTTCAAGTCAAATTCACAAACCGCATCACTTAATTTAGGGAAACTAAAATACCAAATAAACGTGAACAGCTTAAATCATATTCCGGCTAAAGATTTGAAGCTTAATCAAATCGCGGTTTGCAACATTTATTTAGATAAAAGAATAGCATTTGATTCATATAAAGAAAATAAGACCACAGGCGGCTTCATAATAATAGATAAAATAACCAATCATACAGTCGGAATGGGACTTATCGATTTTGCATTAAGGCGCTCAGATAATATCCATTGGCAAAGTATAGATATAACAAAAGAGCAAAGAGCATTGCAAAAGTCCCAATCTCCCAAAATAATTTGGTTTACGGGACTTTCAGGCTCGGGCAAATCATCTATAGCCAATATTTTAGAGAAAAAACTCTATTCTATGGGACATCATACCATTATTTTAGATGGAGATAACATTAGACATGGATTAAATAAAGATTTAGGATTTACTGAGGCCGATCGAGTAGAAAACATCCGTAGAGTAGGAGAAGTTGCAAGATTGATGGTAGAGAGCGGACTAATTTGTATTACTGCTTTCATTTCTCCATTTGAGTCCGAAAGAAGAATGATACGCTCATTAGTGTCAGAAGACGAATTTGTTGAAATATATGTAGATACGCCATTGGAAATATGTGAAGATAGAGATGTAAAAGGCCTATATGCTAAAGCCAGAGCAGGACAATTACCAAATTTTACTGGTATTTCTAGCCCATTTGAAGAACCAGAAAATCCCGAAATACAGATTGATACTACAAAAATATCTCCAGAAAAGGCTGCAGATATCATAATTGAATTTCTATCAAAAAATCATTTTACATAGTTTTTAGCCTTTTATTGCGACGGATTCATGACAGTCATTAACTCCGCTTGACTTGATGACCACTCCGGACAAGACGGAATTACAAAAAATTGCGCAACAAGTGGAAATAAGTAGAGAGCGTTTACAGGCGATGGAGCAGCAAATTAAACGATTAGAAGATGTTAAATTAGAACAAAATCTTGCTTTACAAACACTAAATACTATTCCAAAAGACGGAGCGAAAGGAATCATGATTCCTTTAGGTTCGGGAGTTCAAATATTGGCAGATATTCCCAAAAATGCAGATGTAGTTGTAGATATTGGTAGTAGGGTTCAAGCCGAAAAAACTAGAGAAGAGGCCATAATCATTTTACAAAATAGAAATGTGGAATTAAATGGAATAATAGACAAACTAAAGAACGAATTTAGTGTTTTAGAACAATATATCGTTTCATTAGCACACCAATTTACAGCAGGGGTAGAAAATATCCAGGAAGATGCTGACACCATCGTTAAAGAGGAACTACCAAATGAAAATAAAGAAAAAATAAAATCTAACAAGCGAAGAAGAAAAAGAGGGACAGAACTAACACTTGATGATTGAGGTATTGTTATGGGACTATTCGACAGATTCAAAAAAAGAGTTAAACAACCATCTATTGAAGAAGAAATTACTGTAGATGAAAATTCTGCAGAAGCCGCAGCTGCAATCGCGGAAAGGCAGAATAATTTTCTGAAAATAAATAATGATAGTATTGATATAGAAGAAAATCAAATTACATTTGAAACCCAGGATGAATGGGATAATTTAGATAATGAATCAAATCAGAGCCCATTTTTATATAATAAATCATCAAAGGAAAGGAAAAGATTAGAAAGAGAAAAAAAAATAAAAGAAACTGTAAATTCAAATTCGGGCCAAAAGATATACAATCCTATGCGAACTACAACAGGAAGAGAATTAATAAAACTAGATAGACCTATTTTTAAACTTGATTTCTCCCATAATCTGGTACAAAGAGGCGGCCGTGTAATCAAAGGCGGCCCCGTTCTGGAAGAGATTTTAGAAGAACTTGAAGAAGATTTATTATCAGCAGATATAGGACATAATTCTGTATCAGAACTAATAAATCTACTGCGAATTCAACTCATTGGAATTCGAATTAACAAAAAATTAGGGTTAGAGGAGATTATAGAAAAGGTTGTAAAAAACTCCCTTCTCTCTCTTTTGGAAGCTGGATATTGGGATTTTGATAAAACAATTCAGAGCTTTGTATCGAATAAAACTCCTGTAGTTATTATGATTGTTGGTGTTAACGGAACTGGAAAAACAACAACTACTGCCAAAATAACTCATAGATTGACTAATATTGGATATTCTGTTGTTTTGGCAGCTGCCGATACCTTTAGAGCGGGAGCAATTGATCAATTATCATTACATGCAGAAAATTTAGGCGTAAGATGCATACAAAGTCAAAGGGGCGGCGACGCTGCTGCAGTTTCTAGGGATGCCATAGAAAGTGCAAAAGCCAAAGGTGAAGACATAGTTATTATAGATACGGCTGGGAGAATGCAAAATAAAACAAATTTGATGAACGAGCTACAAAAAATACATAGAGTTACAGAACCACATTTGGTTTTATTTGTTGCAGATGCCTTAGCTGGAAATGATGCAGTCATGCAAGCATCAGAATTTCAAAAAATATTATCTTTTGATGGTGCAGTACTTTCAAAATTAGATACCGATGCGCGCGGAGGAGCAGCACTTTCTATAGCGCATGCAACAGGGCGACCAATAGTATTAGCAGGAGTTGGACAGGAATATGGTGATTTAGAATTATTTAACCCTAAATGGTTATTAGAATCTATATTAAATTAATCTCTAATACCGTACCGTTCTTGAATAAAGCCCGCTCTGTCAGTGTTATAATGAACTCTCAGGAACAGAAGACAGCATTGGTTGCTATTAGTAATCCAATAACATCTGGAAGAATAAGTACTATTATGAAAGAAAAAAACTGGATATGCGTAAAAACATCTGATGGGGATGAGGCAGTGGATTATTACGTTAAAAAAAAGCCTGAAATAGTATTTATTAGTTTGGATCTTTCAACCATCAACGGCCATGTTACAGCATTAGAAATTAGGGAAATAGACCCTGGTGCAAGAATTATTTTTGTTTCAAGCAAAACACGAATTTC
The DNA here is from genome assembly GCA_002719615.1 of Methanobacteriota archaeon. Lineage (GTDB taxonomy): Archaea > Thermoplasmatota > Poseidoniia > Poseidoniales > Thalassarchaeaceae > MGIIb-O3. Next base: position 59,805 of record PBHZ01000011.1, on the reverse strand, counting down.
GAAGGTAGAAGATGCAGCTTATTCTGCAGGGGCGGTCGATATCCTGATAACACCATTGACAAAGACCAAGATAAATGAAAAATGGAAAAATTTCTTTTTAGAAGTTCCTGAAGCACCAGGCTTGGTCGATTTAGATACATTATATCCTGAGATAATAGAAAAGGAAGAGGAAAATAATACTCTCCTTCCGCCCCCTCCATTGCCCCCTTTAACTCAGATACCTGATATTCCCATTTCTATGCAAGAAAATAAAAGGAAGAGGAAATGGAACAGAATAATTTTATCGTTAGTTATCCTTTCGTCATTAACAATATATCTTTTATTGGATTTGGGATATATCAAAATCAATAAGTATATGCCTTGAATCTTATAAAATTTCAATTATTCTCTTAGATGCAGCAATGATCAATACAGCAGATAATAAGTATTTTACAGAACTTTGTGGTGCTTTTCTTGAACCATATTTCGAACCAATAAAGCCTCCCAATAAAACAGCCGTTGCAAATGGGGTAATATTGCCTAAATCGACTAGTTGCTGAGATATGCTAGAACCAAGTATCCCTGTTAAAGAGTTACACCAAATGAAAATTGAAGAAGTGGCCGCAGCAGTCTTCGGATTCGCCCATCCATTAATAATTAGTATTGGAGATAGAATCACACCTCCTCCTATGCCAACAAGCCCACAGGTCAAGCCTATAATTGCTCCAATCAATACCCCATCAAGGACTTTAAGGGTTCTAATATCTTCCACATTTTCTTTTTTATCTACTAATAATTTCCAAGCTGCAAAAACTAAAAATATTGAAAGTAATAGGTTATATTGGTCATTACCGATTTTTAGAGAACTAGCAAAAAATGTAAAGGGAATACTTGTAACGAGAAAGGGCCAAGTAAGATTGAAATTGTGAAAACCCTCTTTTCTATAATTGAAGAAAGCGATACCAGCCACTATCAAATTCAAAAACCATGCATATTGTTTCAACCACAAATCACCTTCATTGGCATAAACACTCAATGATAGTATCGCCAAATAGCCCGAGGCTCCTCCATGCCCTACAGTAGAATATAGAAGCGCCATTAGAAATAGTCCAAATACAACAATCTCGAACTCTATCTGCATATTTATTGGTAAGGTAGGAGAACTTTAACAACTTCCTCCCAACATCGATACTATGGAAGGAGTAACGATAGAGGAAGCCATCCAAATATCCTGTAAGTACCCTTTAAAGAAAAAAACCGAAATCACTTCTTTGGATGAATCAATACATAGAATACTGGCTAATGATGTTGTATCAAAAGTCAACGATCCGCGTTTTGATAATTCCTCTATGGATGGCTGGGCTGTGAAATCAGAAGATTGTAAAAGTCATGGTACTAAATTAAAAATAGTTGGAACTAATAAAACTGGCAATCATAGGACCTATTCTATACAATCTGGACAGGCTTGTAGAATAATGACAGGCGCTCCCATGCCCAAGGGCGCAGATGCTATTGTAATAATTGAAGACTCAGATATACAAGAAAACAATGTAATCATCAATGGCCCTGCTAGGACTGCATATGTACGCAAATGTGGTGAAAATATATCTAAAGGGGATAAATCATTGGCTGCAGGGACTATGTTAAATTCTGCTGAAATATCACTTTCAGCAACAATTGGCTATGATGAATTAGAGGTGATACAAAAGCCAAAGATTGCCATAATAAGTAACGGCGACGAATTAGTAAAACCTGGAAAAAAACTCCTTGATGGGCAAATATACGAATCGAATTCTTTTGGTTTAGCGGCTTTAGTAAAAAAAATTGGTTGCGAACCAATCAGATTTGACATAGTACAAGATTCAATCGAAGGATTAAGGGACGTATTGAATCAAGCTTCTAAAACATGTGATGCAATATTAACTAGTGGAGGCGTTAGTATGGGCAAATGGGATATGGTTAGAAAGATAATGGAAGAGGAAGGAAAGATTAAATTTTGGAAAATAAAAATGAGACCCGGAGGGCCCCCACTATTCGGAAAATGGAAAGAAACTCCTTTGTTTGGTTTACCAGGTAACCCAGTAAGTAGCCATGTTGTTTTTACAATGATAGTATTTCCCTGGATATCATATTCATTGGGCTTTAATGCAGAAAAAGGCCCCAAATTGGCCGATAGAGTCAATGTAGTATTAAAAAATCCTCTTAAAGGAGCGCCAGATAAAGTATGTCTAAGAAGAATAAACATTACTAATGAGAATGGTATGTTGAAGGCAACAACAAAATCCCACCAAGGCAGTGGAAATATTAACAGCATGGTAGTTCACAATGGATTATCTTTATTGCCTCCTAATGTAGATGCTAAATCCGGTGAAACAATTGAAGCATTATGGTTAAGATAACCAAACTGTTGTTTCGATTTCACAACCATGAATTCAAGGGCAATAGATGTTTGGACAGAGTATAGGAGGTGAATACCATGAAAAATAGGAAAGGTTCCAATCAGGAAGATTGGATAGAAGTAAGAGGGGCCCGAACTCATAACCTGAAAGATATTGATGTAAACATACCAAGAAGTAAATTTGTTGTTTTAACTGGGGTTTCAGGTTCAGGTAAGTCTTCTCTAGCCTTTGACACATTATATGCTGAAGGACAAAGAAGATATGTTGAAAGTTTAAGCTCCTATGCTCGCCAATTTTTAGGGCAAATGAAAAAACCAGACTGCGACTCAATAGAAGGTTTATCTCCTGCAATCAGTATTGATCAGAAGCAAGGCAGTCATAACCCTCGTTCCACAGTAGCAACTGTGACAGAAATGATGGATTACATGCGTCTTTTATGGGCTAGAGTAGGAATCCCACACTGTCCCGAATGTGGTAACGAAGTTGCAAGAAGAACCATTCAAGAAATAGTAGACGATGTAATGTGGCGATTTGAAAACCATGCTTTAGCAATTTGGAGTCCCACGGTACGTAATCGAAAGGGAACCCATCAGGATTTATTCAGAGGTTTAGTAGAACAAGGATATTTGGATGGCAAAGTCAATGGCCGAGAAGTCAGCTTTGAAAAACCTCCAGTTTTAGAAAAGAATTTAAGACATGATATCGATATTAGAATAGATAGACTAAAACCTTCAAGAGAAAATAGACAAAGATTAACAGAAGCAATAGATGCAGGATTGCGTTTGGGTGGGGGAATAGTAGCTGTAGAAAGCATACAACAACCGAAGACCGATAAGCGAAACAATAGAAAAACTCCAAAATCTAGAATTAAACAGGGTGAAATTATAGCATACTCGGAGGAATTCGCGTGTCCCGAGCATGGCTCTTTCATACCTGAGATGTCGCCCCGAGTATTTTCATTCAACAATCCATTAGGAGCATGCCCGTCCTGTCAAGGCCTAGGCGTCCAAAGAACATTCTCAGCAGAGTTAATAATAGATAAAACATCAACCGTCGAAGAGGGATGTATTATTCCGTTTCGAAGATCAATGATGTCTGGGTGGTATAGAAAACAGATGATACAAACGTGTAATCATTATCAAATTCCAACAAATATACCGTTTCAAAAATTAGATGACGATGCACGCGATATTTTGTTAAATGGTTCAGGAAGTACCCCAATAAAATTTGAGTTTTCTTCTGAAGGAGGATCTACATATAAAATGGCAAAACCATGGGAAGGAGTTTATTCTAGATTGAACAGGACATATACTGATACTAGCTCAGATCGTACCCGATCGAGACTAACTTCATACATGACTGACGAACCATGTTTAGATTGCAATGGTCAAAAATTAAATCCTGCAGTCAGTGGTGTTATTGTCGGCGGCGTTTCTTTACCAGAAATATCTGCTTGTAGTGTACTGGAGGCTTTAGCAGTAGTCCAAAAATGGCGTTTAGATGATAATGTAAAAACTTGGGAAAAATTGGGAAGAAAAAAACCAGAGACGATTACAGTTCTAAAAGCAACCAGTTTAAACGATAAATCGCTTTATATTGGGCATGATATCATTAAAGAAATAGAATCTCGTCTACGATTTTTGGCATTAGTAGGACTTGATTATCTAACATTAGACCGTCGTGCAAACACCCTTTCAGGGGGTGAGTCTCAAAGAATCAGACTTGCTACTCAAATAGGAACTAGACTTACAGGTGTAATGTATGTTTTAGATGAACCTAGTATAGGCCTGCATCCAAGAGATAATGGTAGATTACTAGAAACACTGAGGGAATTAACAGATTTAGGAAACACGTTACTTGTTGTCGAACACGATGAAGCTACAATGAGACAAGCCGACTGGATAGTTGATATTGGTCCGGGAGCAGGTAAAGAAGGAGGACAAATATTAGTAAGCGGAACAATTGAAGATTTGATTAAAAATAAAAAAAGTATTACTAGCGCTTACCTATCAGGAAAATCCTCTATCCCATTACCAAAAGATAGACAAAAACCCAAAACAGATTATTGGATTAAAATCAATGGCGCCAGACAAAATAATCTACAGAATATAGATGTAAATATTCCATTAGGGCGTTTTGTCGTATTCACCGGCGTATCAGGTTCAGGTAAATCATCTCTTGTTACGTCTACTCTAGCGCCCGCACTTCTTAGACAATTACACGGTTCTGATGATGTACCAGGACTTCATGATAGTATTGAAGGATTGGAAAGCATAGATAAAGTGATTGTAATCAATCAATCCCCAATCGGACGTACGCCCAGATCAAACCCTGCAACATATACGGGACTATTTACACCAATTAGAGACTTATTTTCTCAGACTAATATTTCAAAAGAACGTGGATATGGTCCAGGACAATTTTCATTTAATGTAAAAGGCGGCCGATGTGAGTCTTGCAAGGGCGCAGGCTCCTCAAAACTTGAAATGAATTTTTTACCAGATGTCTGGGTAACATGTGATGTTTGCAAAGGTAAGAGATACACTAGAGAAACATTAGAAGTTTTATGGCGCGGTAAAACAATTCATGATGTTTTGGAAATGAACGTAGATGAAGGATGTATATTTTTTAATAATCAAAAATCAATTTACAGAATTCTCTCAACTTTGCAGGATGTAGGATTGGGATATATCCGCCTTGGTCAACCTGCTACAACTCTTTCAGGAGGAGAGGCACAAAGAATAAAATTGGCTACAGAGTTGCATAAAGTACCTAGAAAACATACAATGTACATATTAGATGAGCCCACAACGGGATTGGCATTATCTGATGTACACCAATTGGTAGACGTATTACTCAGATTACGTAGAAATGGCCACACTGTAATAGTAATTGAACATCATTTAGATGTTATTAAATGCGCAGATTGGGTAATTGACCTTGGTCCAGAAGGAGGAGAAAGGGGAGGATATATTATCGCTCAAGGCACACCCGAAGAAATTTCTAATAATGCTGATAGTTTTACAGGCAAACATCTTCAAAATTTATTATGATTATGGCGGGCGCGGCAGGATTCGAACCCGCGATCCCTGGCTTAGGAGGCCAGTGCATTATCCAGGCTATGCTACACGCCCGTTTTTCCGACGACGCGTCTCTCAAGAAATGTATTGTTATAAAAGGACATTTTTAATACAATTAGGCCGATAGCATAAACTTCATGATACTTTTCGAACAATCATGAGCAAAGAGTCTGAACTACCAACTCCCTATGGAATTGGTAGTACCTATGGTGCAGGAAATCAAGACTCATTATATCGAAGAGTACAAGCAAGAGATACAGGAAGAAAGTTATGGACTAGGATTGCTTCTTACAGGGCGTTACAACAAATTCGTATCTCCCTTTTGTTCTTAGCACCAATTTATTCCACTTTAAATTATTTTAAATTTGAAAACACAGACGTTAGAATTAGCATAGTATTATTTTTCTTTATTTTCTTGTTATTTATTCCTAGTTTCTTGGCAATAATATTCGCTCAGATGTCAGCTAGAGATAGATTACAATTAAAAACTTCAGATGGGAAAAAATCAATGAACTCAATACCAGGAACAGAGAGGATTATCAATTCTCTTCGAGAAAGGCGCATTCTAGAAACAACACGATTACTAGCTCCATTATTCAGCGCTATTTTGCTTTACTTTATTTCTTCATTTCAAACAGATATAGTCCTAGGCTCAATACTTAATGGTTCAGCGATAATCTTAGGAATATTTTCTTTTTTACTATCTATATCTCTTGATTCAACAGAAATACCAATGCGAGACAATCAATTCCCATTATTATCTTTACATGCTCCAACATTACACCACAGTGCACTTGAAAAGGTTATTACTGAAATATTAATAGCTCATTTAGATCCAGAAACAGCATCGTACTTTGAAGAATGGATTAACTCTTTGAAAAATAAAGTTAGGAGACATACCAACCCCGAAGAGGCCGTTGAATATTTACTTAGAACATTACACCTCAACTCACTTAATTTACTAGATGAAAATAGAATGTTTACAGAAATAAAGAGAGTATTCAAAGTTTCAGCAGTAGATGATTTAAAATCAGATACGAAATTCAATTTAAATTCTTTACAAATACTCCTTCAACACACTAAAAGTTGGCAACCTTCTTTTTTTAGGGTTATAGATAGATTAGTAGGAGATGTTCAAAGGGGACATTCATCTATTGTAGAAGATGAATGGAGAATGGATTTAGAGATTCCACCACTAGCATCTGAGGGGCAAACCGATTTAATCGTCATGGTACATAATTTTTCAAGGAAAGAAAGAATAATAGAGATAGAAATAATTTCTGCTGAAGGAGCGCCCACTTCTCAAGTAATTAGGTTACAGTCACCAACCTCCAAGAGATTAAGATCTTCCATAGACCTAGGAGGTGGAGACGAAGATCTTGTCAATGCTCTTACAGAAAAATTAGATAACTGCGTAACGCTATGGGTCGGTTTGGCTTGGCCTAATACCGTTTCCGGAAGNNGNCCTGTCCAAATAAANCTTAATTTAGATACTGGTGAAACCTTNATTAGTACGGTAGTAAATACCGCCATCTCAGCAGGAGCNCACGCTGAAAGTGCTGGAAATAAAATGATTGANGCCGCATCATCAGTTAGAGAATTNGCACTTAGTTTTGCAGAATAGTATGTANCAATAAAGAAACATTATCCGTCACGTTCATGACATTATTGGCCCTGCGGGGGCATATGGAGTCTTGGGAAGTCGTAGTTATTGGGGGAAACTCTGCCGCATTACGTGCAGCCATATCAGCTTCAGATGGTGGCGCGAGTACGTTATTAATTGATAGCGCAGGCATAGGATCGAGGCAAGGAGATCCACCATATGCTGGGCTTGCTGCAAGTTTAGGAGAAATAGATTCTTCCGCACATCGTGATGACACTATTTCTGCAGGAGGAGAAAAAACAAATAAAATTTCAGCAGCAAATTTTTGTGGTCAAGCGGTCTCAATAGTTGCAGAATTAGAACGTTGGGGACTTATATTTAGACGAGATGATGACGGACTACCACACCGTTCTTGGGCGCCTGGACATAATAAGGCAAGATTAACCGGTTCTGGCGATTCAACAGTGCGCGAAATCACAAGAATATTAGAAGAACAAACAATAAAAAGGAAAATCACTAGAAGATATGACTGCCAAGTTTTATCTATTGTTTCAGATAATCAGCAAGTAAGAGGACTCATTTATCTCGATATAATTTCAGGCGAAGTTAATTCAATACAAGCCAAATCAATTATACTTGCTACAGAAGGATATGAGGGATTATGGCAAACGCCAGGCGTGGGTTCTGGGACAGGACTAGCTTTAGCAATAAGATCAGAAATACCTTTGCAAGGCATCAATAATTTTCCAATACATCCTCTAACAATTAAAGGAACTAATATGCATCTACCTATGGATATTCTAGATTCTGGCGCCCAATTAAGAAAACCGAATGGAGACGATGCCCAACCAAGTGACGTTTTAGAAGAATCATGTGTATTAGATTTAAGAAAAATAAATGAAGAGGATAAGCCTTGGTACAAAAATACATTATTGAATATAAAGAATAGAACCAATTTAGACATAAATGCAGATGTTATTCCTATTTCTCCATCTGTGATCACAACTGGAGGAATACCCGTTGACCCTAATGGTCGGGTNACAATTAATGAAGGGAAATTGTGGTTCACTGGACTTTATGCTGCTGGACAATCTTCCAACAATGGTATGCATGGTAATGGATTATTNCCTGGAAATTTGTTATTACACGCACTTTTATCCGGAAAAATAGCTGGCTTAAGTGCGTCCTCATGGGCACTTAAAGAAAATTTTTCCAACTCGTCCCTAATCGAATCAGAGGAACAGAAATCTTTGAATGTGCTAAATAAGACACATAAACCAGAAGGTAAAACGGTTGGACAAATCTCAACTATTTTAAATTCTATTGCAAATGATTTAATTAATAACCCAAATGAAACTACAGGAATTACAAAATCTCTCAAGAAACTCCAAGAAAGTGGTATTAGAATGACAGATACATCAAAAACGATGAATACTGAATTATTGATGGCCATGCAAATTCAGAATCTAATATTAATATTGGAGAAAATACTTTTAGAATAATAGGAAAGGATATTTTGTCGAAAGAAGAGACTATATTTTCTTTGATCATCGATGGTAAAATACCATCTTATAAATTATATGAAGATGAATTAGTNATAGCAATTTTAGATATAAATCCATTTAGTCCGGGCCATACACTAATCATACCAAAAGAAGTGGCCATAACATTAGATAGACTATCTACTAAGTCAGCATCTGCAATTGGTGCAATTTTGCCTAAAATATCAAGGGCAATTTTAGATGTAACAGGTGCAAAAGAATTTAATGTATTACAAAATAATGGTGTAAATGCTTACCAATCAGTTTTCCATGTTCACTTTCATATCATACCTAAATATGAAGATGGCCGTGGACTCCGATTCCCATTCCAATCTTCTCCCATAAATCATGATGAAGCAATAATAATGTCTAAAAAAATATATCAGCACATTTTAGAAGGGACATAGTCTAAATCAAAACCCTCTTGAGATAATCATGGAAGGCGACCCTTCTGTCCCAAAAGATATCGCCCCTGAACTNTCTAAAAGTGCAAAAAAAATTAATATGCGCAAATTAGAATCTGTTCCTTGGGCTCATGATGGCACACATCCGGGCTCTGGATGGTTCTGGAAATTTTTAACAACAATCCTTTTAGTTCCATGGGCGTATCTATTTCGAAGAAAAGAAGTGGAAAAACCCTTTCAGACTGAAGGAGGTAGATTGTGCGTTGCAACTCATGTAAATGGTTTAGTAGATCCCATTTCNATTACAATGAGCAACCCAAAACAGAGAATGGTCACATTGGGAAGACACGATTTGACTACTTCAGTTCCAGTAATAAGTTGGATAGCAAGACGTATTGGTTCACAACCAGTGATTAGGAAAGCAGAACAAATGGAAGGTATAGCGGAAGCCGAATTCGCCCATTATTTAAATCAAAGAAGTATGCTTACTGTCGCACACGCACTTTCAGGAGGATACTGTGCAATAATTATGCCTGAAGGAATCGGGCATCAAGATTCACAATTAAGACACCTAAGGACTGGGTCTATGAGGTCTGCAATAAATGCTGCATCTATAGCGAAAGAGCGTAACATACCTCCTCCGGTTTTTCAACCCATAGGATTGCATTTTAGAGTTCATTATTGGTTTAGGACTGATTTATATTTAGAACAAATAGAACCAGTTCCAGTTCCATATAATCCAATATTAGAAGATAGACAAAAATTAATGCAAGGGATTTGGATAGAACCTCCAGAAGATTTAGTAATAAAATTAAGAGATGAACTTACAAGTAAACTAGCCTATATATCGAGAGATGCACCAGATTGGGAAACCTACAGATCTTGGCAGTTACTTGCCCATCTTCTTTCTATTGATAACAAGATAGCACTATCCAGTTACAAACAGGAGGTACTTGCAACAAGGAATGTTAGAGAAAAAATACGAACAACACCAAATCCAATATTGGAAGAAACCGCAAAAGAAGCTTCAAAAATTTTACATTCATATAATTTAGATGGACGTGTAATAAATAATGATATGACAATTAAAGATAGNCCAAATTTAATTAAGGGTTTTTTTGGTTTGATTATTATGGCACTTTGCGCTCCTGTAACTNTTACTTCTACTGGAATACAAGCCTTATTCGCCTGGTATCTTGGCAATAAAACAGACGAGGGAATAGATGCACGAACAACGTATCATATGATAGCAGCCCTAATTTCTCCAATAATATTTTGGCCATTGATATCTGTAGTGTATTTTTATATTATTAACGTGATGATTTATCAAATNCCAATGTTCCTTTTTCCGCCCTTTTTAATCATTTCAATATTCATATGCCATAATTTTAATCTTTTGTTTTTAATTGGTTACGATATGTGGACAGATCATAAATTTATAGTCAAAGCTAGAAAATTACAAAATTCTCAAGATGGATTAAAACTAATTAAATTAATTAAAGAAATAAATACAAATTTAGACGTACTAAAATAGGATGCCCCATTCATATGATATTGTGAATGCACAAGACGCAATTAATTGTATTGAAAATTGGCTCAATAGTGAGAGCCTTGAATATAAAGAAATCAAGGATGATCAAGCTTTGATCCATTTACATTGTAAGTATCCTCCCACACGCCAAGGGCATATTTTCAATATCGTAATCCCTAAGAGAAGAAATTTAATTTTAATTTATACTGTCACCAGAGTTGACGAAGGACAACAAAAAAGCATGATTGATCTATCGAACACAAATAAAGAAGAGTGGGAGCACTGGCTACATAATACAAGGTTAGAATTAACAAATAGTGATTTAGATTGGGTTTTACACATTGGCCATAAAAGTGATAAATCAGGCCCTTTACAAGCATTTAATCTATCTCGACCAATATGGTTTGACGGACTAAATCAAAACGAATTTATGCATACAATGCGTAAACTTTGGCTAATAAAATTATCATTAATCCATAAAATAAAGTTTACATTCGGTAAAGGAATTGGTAAACCCGGACCAGTGGATGATTGGGCATCAAGAACAGCCAAGAAGACATCAATAAAAGAGTCCAAAAAAACCCAAATAGACACAGACGAATCCGGTGGTTTTGGAAAAGAATTCGACCCCTCAAAATGGATTTAATTTACCAAAAAACCTATTATTATTATTATTCAATTTGTGACCGCAAAGGGGTTCAGTTAAGTATCTGAAAATCATCAGATTAATCAATGCGTCCTGATTATGGTATCCGAAAAGTAGATTCCTTTAAGAAAAGAAATAGTATTACCCTAGTTTCTATCATGCTTTTGAGTTTATTTGCAGCAATTGAAATGCCCCAAGCAGAGGCAAGCGATGTCGTTNTGACCGACCCGATACAAATAGTAAACAGTGGAACACAATATAGCGACAGGATGATGGCAATACATGGAGATTCAAATGGAAATATACATTTGGTATTTAGTCGAAACACGCAACATCTCTATTATCAAATGCAAGATCCAAGAGGAGAAACGATAATTGATGCTACTCAAATTTCAAATCCAGGTAGCCATCGAGCGTGGCATCCTGATATCGTAGTCGATTCTGATGACAAAGTACATGTTGTTTGGACAGATAAAGCAGGTCAATATTCAATAATGTATACATTATTAGATCCTTATTTGGACGATAGGGATGGTTCACCCGCATTAGACTCAGTCATTTCAATAGTTAATGATTACGAGGTCGCCAATAACCCTCAAAATCGTGATTACCCCGCAATAGATGTTGATTCCAACAATGATCCTCATATAGTCTGGGAGGATGCCTTTGAACCTCTAGAAAAATTTTATCAACAACCACAGATATACTATAAAATGCTTGAAATAGACTATGTAACGAGGGAAGCAGTAATAGCAATAGATAGCACTCTATTAACTCCTATTTTAGGACATAAAGGACATCCAGACATAGCCGTAGATGTTGATGATTTTGTTCAAATTGTTTGGGATGATACTCGCGGAGGCAAGGTTGAAATGGTCGTACCAATAGATACTTCCGGCTCAATGAATACTGAATGGGCAGATATGTGTGTTGTTTTCTATGGAGGTAATTTCGCTAGTGGGGGCTCCTTCCCTGGGCTAAAACCATTATTGGAAAGTGCTAACATGAGTGTCTATGAAACACTTTACGCGCTAAGCGGTAACTGGCCTGCTGCATCACAGAGTGGAGCATGCGCAACCGCATATCAAACCGGAGGCTCTGGTAGCCAAGGACCCAGAAGCACACCATTGGGAGATAGTGAAAATTCAGGAGGAATAAGATATTTAGATGAAGTAGTTTACAACAATGCCGCAGTAGATCTCCCGGCCGATGGAGGATATTACAGTGAGTTTTGGGGCCCTGCTGCAACATGGGCTTGCCTGTCTTGGTATGATGCAAACGGCAACGTTCCAGGAAATCCTCCAACACAATTAGACCATAAATGGAACCCAAACGCCACTAAGATAGTAATACCAATTTCAGATGAAGGGCCATACGGTGGAACTCCCATGGATAATGACGACACTGTGAGTATTTCAGAATCACATGACGCTTGTGTGACGGCCGATATTGTACCTACGCCCCTCTGGGCGGGTTCGGATACAGAAGTAGCATCTTACATGATGGATTTAGCACAATGTCCAAACGGCTCTGGCCTTAATGCAAGAACTTGCAATGGCAATAATCTAAGATTAACAAATGCAGGAGGACAGATGTATGGTTTCCCCACATCCTCCTCTAGCTCAGCTGAGCTAGAAATAATGGTCGAGGCAATGGTCTATCTTTCAACAAATAATTCTAGAGAAATATACATGACAGTTTTAGACCCTCTTTCTCTTTTNGATAGACCTTGGCCTGGCTGGGTCAAAGGTGATCCAGGGACAGAAGTGAATTCGAATACTAATACTTACACTGAAGATTTAGGACCATCAGAAGACATATCTGGTTATGGGCATTTAGTTGTTGTAAATGACACACGAATAACACTTAATGATGCATATAGCTTACATCCTGCCATAGCATTAGATTCTACTGGTCTTACACATCTAGCTTGGCAAGANGGAAGAGCTTATGGTTTCGATATCGATGTCAACTATGAAGTATATTATACTAGACTAAAATTAAGAGGCGCCGCCGAATGGGATGGAGCAGCAGAAGGATTACCTACATATGGAATAAAACAAATTGCTGATGCAGCAATTTCCGATGTAGAGGGGATACAAGGAATTGACCCGAATAGGCCCTTTGGGGGCAATTCACACTTGCCATCAATAATTACAGATTCTTTTGACAATGTCCATCTTGCATGGTTAGATAATTATAACGAAACCCAGGGAGAAACTGTAGTATACACTCGNTTAAACCACACTAATGATGACTATCCAGATGGTTTTCCTTTGAATTCTATAGCATCTTCAATATTTGATCCATGGACAATTATACCCGTAACTTCATGGCAATCAGATAAATTAGGTCCAAATTCTCCCGCTACACCGGATTTAGGGCAGACTCCGGCATTTGCTAATGATTTAGGAAGCGGAGCCCATCTTGGATGGTCCGATACTAACAAGTGTAACGAAGAAAATAATGCTGGAAAATATACTTTATGCTATGTCCACGTATTAACAGGACTAGTTGATATTTCTTTGGCTTGNGATGAAAAAGTGATTGCCAATCCTAATTTAGAAGGACATTATTATGATTGTCCAGAAGAGACAGAAACATTCTANCACACAATTTTCCCTGGTGAACTTACCACATATAATATGACTATTGCAAATCCAACCCCGGGTCCAGCAGAATTAGTTAAAGATACATTTACAGTTACTNTGTCTGGAATCCCTCAGAATTGGAGNGCAACACTATTTTATGCNACAAATAATACACCNATATTTGAATCNACNCCTGTNCATNTNGAAGGNGGAGAAGTAGTCCCTATTTATTTGAAATTAAGAGCTCCAACGATATATCAGGCNAAAGAGGATGAATTAGCACAAGTGAAAATAACCGCAGTATCATACAAAGATATAGCAATATTCAATGAAAAACTAACCTTAACTCTGATGGATGTAGTGCATGGTATTGAATTAGATACCAGCCACTTTCAAGTAGACATTGAACAAGGCAGATCTGCTATTTTTTCTGTTTCTGTTAAGAATACCGGTAATGTTTATGATACATTTGCATTCTATGATCCTTCAACATTAGAAGGACAGAATGAGTGGGCATTACCATTTGGTTGGGGTATCGATTTCCCAACTTCTATTTCATTGGATCCTTTACAGTCTGTAACTAAAAATTTGCAAGTAAGCGTACCTACATCACAAGAACCAGGTACATTTGTGATATATCTGAAGGGATGGTCTATGGGTGAACCAGTTCTATCTGTAGATAGAGGAACATTTGATGTTCTGGAATTATGGATAAATGTTTCGACTAGAACGACTGGCAATATTGTTTTCTCAGTAGGAGATACTACACAATATGTTCTTCCAGGGGAATGTGGTGAGTTTGATATTGATGTCACCAAACATTTTACTCCTGGGCATTTGGTGTTTAATGTCCCAGGAGCCCCTCCTGAAAAACCAAGTAATTGGACAGAAGAGACATGGAGATTCGATCACTGGACTGTCGATTTAGATTTCTCAAATGCACCGGGAGGCAATGGTCCTGCTGATGATGCTCCACGGTATTGGTCTCAAATCAATACTCCATATACTGTTACTGCTGTAATGTGTGCGCCGTACAATGCAACAGCAGGTTTAGGCGATTCGGTCGCAGTAAGAGCCCATTTAGACGGGCAACCAAAAATTAGGGATTCAGTGGTGATTTTAACGAATGTCATACAAAGATACGATCTAGAGGCAACCGTTCCAGAAACCATTCTGGATCTTTATCCAGGACAACCATATCAAATGAATACAACGATTGAGAATCTTGGGAATGGTGCAGATAGGTTCGATGTTACCATAGATTCTATCATAGATTCAGATGGAAACTCTCATGTTTGGGATATTGAAATACCAAGGATATTATTTGGAGAATTAGATAGAGATGAAATAGGCGAATATCCAATAATAATTAACGTGCCTGAAAAAACTTTAGCGGGAGAATATACTGTTAATTTTAATATTTACAGTGAAGAAGAATATGAAGGTAGTAAATTGAGAGATATAATATCACTCAAGGTAAATATTATCGAATTTCATGATATGAGAATAACATTAGATCCTAGTGTAGAAAGCAAAATCAAAACCACTGCTCCTAGTAGAATAGTTAGATTTACTTTGAATGTAACAAATTTCGGTAATGTACCAGATCAACCAACAATACACAATCATACAATTGATGCAGCAGGAGGTTGGGGAGTTATGCCTGGTATGAACACACTTTCAAACTGGGAGATAAAATTCGCTCTTTTAGAAGATTTTGATACCGAATACCCAATAGAGAATCTATGTTTAGGACAATCTCCCGAATTCTTAACATTATCAGAACCAATACCTTCTGAAGGATGTTATCTNTCTGCTCAAACAGGAGCATTAACACTTCCTATGATGGAAGCATATACAACGTTGCAAATAGTAGTTATAGTTTCAATAGCACCAGACGCCGCTCTCCAAAATAGAGAGATTGGAATAAAAGCCATTTCAATGCACGGCTCATCAGATAATGGAGGAGATTATGATGAAACTCCGGGTTGGGAAGATTCTTGCACTTTAGATACGAATAAGGACGGCTTTCCTGATAATTACAAACCAGACTGTGATAATAATGAGCAAATTTTGGAATTACGTTTGAGGGCGCCTGATCTAGAAATTATAGAAGTTACAGCAGGCGATAGGAAGGGCGCAATTGGAGAGATGTTGTCAGTAAGCGTTAAGATAGTTAATAGAGGAAATGCGCATGCAACAGACGTTAATGTAATACTCTGTAAAGACCAGTCTCCGAATAATATAAAGAAGAATGGTTGTGATGAGACAAATATAGTCTACAGACAAATAATCAAAGCAATTATGCCTATTGGTGATGGAGGATTAGAAAATCCCGACCCCATTACATTACTATACATGGTTGAAGCAGGAAATCATGATATCGTCGTCGTTGTTGATTCAGATAATGACATAGTAGAGACGGATGAAACAAATAATATCATGAGAATACCAGGTGGAGAATTGAGCTCTACCTTTGGAACTGGCGATGTTATCATTGATGTAATAGCACGGTACTCCGTTCCAACTATTATTCTTGGTGCAACATTTTCCTTAATCGGCGTAGCTGGATACGTAATGTATGGAAGGAGACTAGATGCACTACAAGCATTTGCTGAAAAGACAAGTCTTATGTCAAGAAATGATGATGAAGATACTAGATTTTAATATTATTTTGCTAGCCACCAAGGCAAAGGAGTTCCTTTGGACGCAGCCACAAAATCTCCTTTGCTAGATGCCAAATCTCTTAGTAAACGCTCTCGTAAATTCTCCATCATTTCCTCTGCATCCATGGATTGTATTCTTAGTCCATGGGAAAATAAATCAAGATCCACAGGTCTCCTTGGCTGATTCATTACAGCATGAGCTAACCTCCGCTCTTCGTAGGAATTGGAGTGTTCTGACACACTAGAAGATACTTTTTTCTTAACCTGCTGATGCATAGCGATAATTGCATCGCGCTGATTATCTATTTTTTCTAAAACAATATCTAACTCACCTAAAACATCGATTGCTTCGGCCAGGTCTAATTTTCTTCTTGTGCCCATTCTTTTAACCACTCCTGCCAATTCAATAGGAAGTTTATTTGAAAGTTTCATCGCACCTCCACTAGGTATTTTTCTGTGTTCTGTACGGAACAAGTCAGGCCCTAAATCCAGTCTTATAGAAAATGATTGATCTACTTTATACATTTTTTTAGGCGGGCCTCCCTTTTCTGAAGCGACCATTTCTGAATTAACAAAATCGGCGTTTTCAAGTACTTTTAGATGCTTCACTACTGCTTGTTGGCTAACATTTATCAATTCCGAAATTTGGAGAGGATAATGTGGTTCTTTTACAAGAAGCATTAAAATTTCCCGTCTTGTAGGATTTTCTAATACAGATAAAGCCTCATCAAAACCAACCATTCACTTGCCAACCTATGGTTGGGTAGTGGTAGGTATTCTAAAAACCCAATCATTATTTCTGATTGTCCCAATCTTCCCAAAAGGTATCACTTTTCTCTATATTTTCTGTTTTACCGGTTATTAAACCATTATTTTTTATGAATGGATCTGGAACATTTTGAATATCCGTCACAATCTTTATTTTCCCTCCTTCTTTGTCAATATATAATTCATCGGATATTGATACTTTTTGATTTCCTATCCCTTTTCTCCAGCCTACTAGAAGAGTAATTACTGCTAAAATGGCCAATGGTATTCCCATACAAAACCCACAGCTTATCGCTATAAAACCGGAATCAGTCATTACTTCTATTTGATTTGATGTTTCATCGATAAGCCAAAGAGTAGTTTCTCCTTCATTATATATTACATATCTTTCATTTTTTGTATTTTCAAAAACCATTACAGTCTGATAAACAGTACCATCTACACCTGCTCTATCAAAATCATACCATGCGGCCTCTCTCCCTTCAATTTCTGTACCGGAGCTATTAATTAATTTTAATTCGGGTAAAATATCTTCTCCATCAACTCGTAGAGCCACATATAACCCCATTCTTTCTAATTCTACAGATTGACTTGTATTAGGTGGCAATTCTACTAAATTTGTAGTCTTTGGATCTAAAATTTCTATCATATCATCTTGAGCATAAAAATAAGCTATTGTACCTATCAATAAAAAGACTAGCGATATAACTGCTAACCATTTCCCTATCCTAAGCAAATTACCACCTACAATATCCCATTTACTGCCTATATATTAATCCTTTAATTAATATTTCAGACCTAACGCTGCTAATTTTTCAGGTAAATATGTATCAGTAACGAAATCAAGACCATATTTTGCTAGAGATTGCTGCTCNGCCTTTTTCCCTATNTCTTGCATTAGATTAATTTGTTCTTTCCACCATCCNGTGGCAAATCTTGGGTCAGATAATTCTGATTCAAGAGCCCCCAGATCTGATTTTGTTAAATCATCACTTGGTAAATCATAAGCTAAAATATCATCTGCTGTTATTCCCAAATATATAGCTTCATTTGTTGCTAAATACTCGGATATATGGGCTGTTTTTATGGCACCATATGCTATACTTGCAAAAATTCTGAAAGACCAGGGATCACAATCAGCGAATACAAGTATGGGCTTTTTCCATTCATCACTCATTCTTTTCATAATACGCCTGGTTGACCTTGCTGGTTGCCCTTTTAGATGTATTATTGCACATCTAGCTTCTTCATCAAATCCATTTTCAACTAGTCTGTCAAACATCCCTCCTGTTTCAACTGCCATTACGAAATCAATATCATGTTCAACCAATCTCAATTTTTCAGATTCTACGTTATATGGGACACCATATCCCGAATCACCTACATCATCTCTGCAATTTATTCTCATCCATTCTCCTTTACGATTTTTTTCTTCAAATGTAACATTACCAATTATTCTAGCACCATCTTCTTCAGGGCGTAATTTAAAATCCTCTCTTATACATTTTGTNACTATTTCTAAATCTTCAGCGAGATTATTACTCTCATTTTGAGTACCAAATTTACCATTCCCCCATCCTTCGGAGATATAATACATTTCTCTTAAAGTTGAAGACTTACCAGAATCAATCATTTCTTCTATAAATTCTGTGATATGTAACGAGCGTAATAAAACTCTCGCTGAACTTAAAGCCGTCGCATCTCTGGTACTCTTATTTTTGCCATATTTGTAAACTTGCAATTTTTTATCAAACTGTATGTTCTTTTTCGTTCTAACTGGCAGAGTCATCGCTGGAGGCTTCCCTTTCAACATTTTGTCATGCATTTCTGCAGCCACTGTGTGTAATGCTTCTATTACTTCTTCTTTTGTTTTTGTTTTTCCTAAAGTCATTATTCTACCTCCCATTCAGATAAAGAAAGCTGTCCTTCTTTTGATTGTAAAATAGTTGTTGATATATCTTGTTTTACGCTTTCTTCTGCTCTGTCAATCAATGGTTCTAAATTATTAGATTCTTTTATTATTTCTTTTTCAGCAATTATTAAAGCTTCAGATTTACGTATTTCATCAAGTAAACTCTCATCAATTTTAGTGGCACCTATTATTTCTCCATTTCCTCTAAAGAAAATATCTGTATCTACCCAATCTCCCTTTGTTAGTCCAGATACTCCGAATTCAATAGTACTACACGTCCCAGGATTTAATGTATCTAATCTCCAAGCCCAAATTCCCTTTGTTTCCTTTCTCCCTCCTCGATTATTATCTACCATGGCGGTATCTTCATTTTCTGGCCACTTTGCTAAAATAGTATACGCNCTTGCTCTTGCTGTGTAATTGTAAATTTTAATTGAACAAGTCGTAATTTTACGTTCTTTATCCCAATCTAAAAACTCTTCACAAAATACAGCATTCATAATTTGAGTTATCACTGGAGCAAGATCAGGTTCAGGCCTCGCAAGTATTTCTGAACTTTTTTTTGCTATTTCAGGTAAAATTATATTCACCAATTCGAATTTTTCTTTTGCCTTCTTTCGTTGTGAACTTTTCTTAAGGTGATTCTTCAAACCCCTCCCAACTTCGAGTAAAGCCTTTCTTATCTCTTCATGAACTTCTTCATTTTCTGCTACAGCCTCCTTTGCTTCGCTGGTAAATTGAACATTAGTTGATGCAAGATGAATCAATAAAGCTGCAGGCCCCTTGGGTACTCCTCGGCCCCCGGGGTGTTCAAGACCATATCTTTTCCAATCAACTGATTCAAGGGCCTTTGTAAGTAGACAACCACCTTGCTGATACATTAGCGGTACTCTATTTGCAAATCTCAAAACTTCTATTGGCCCATCAGCACTTAGGTCTCCGCCAAAAACTAAACCCACTTCTATTTGGAAAGGATTTCCTTGACTAACACTAGGAT
The DNA here is from genome assembly GCA_002719615.1 of Methanobacteriota archaeon. Lineage (GTDB taxonomy): Archaea > Thermoplasmatota > Poseidoniia > Poseidoniales > Thalassarchaeaceae > MGIIb-O3. The sequence continues at coordinate 39,688 of PBHZ01000011.1, read as the reverse complement.
TCCGAGTTACAGTGGACGCAAACCTAGAATCGATTGCTTTGGAAAGACCTTTCTTAATCAACAAATCATCTATCGGAGAGAGACAATCCATAGGCGGTGAAAGAAGTTTAACTTTTTGAAATGCATTTAACATTTCTTGGGCATCATCGGCTTTAATCCTTTTAGGCTCTCTCCCTTCATCAATTTTAGCCTTTCCGAGGATTTCTCTAGCTGCTCTCATACTGACTCCAGAAAAATTATGACGTAAAAACGAAGTCATTTTTCTTTCACCGGATTCGCGCAACATCCGTTGCAAAGTTCCTAGATGGATGCCATGAGGATGAGGCTTGATTTCCGAAACTACCCTAGGCAATCGTTCTGTTGTGCGAGGCCAATTACCCTGATCTATTATGTTACCATCCTTATCTCGTACTATTAAAGATATACTCGCATGAGGATTAACTATCGAAGTCATTCTAAGATATTGATGAACAGATTGCTTTCCTTTCTGATATTTACCTTTCATAATAGTTCTGATCCTCAACCCTTGTTCTATCTCTTCACCTGTGTTTTCATTAATCCACACCTCTCGCTTCTCCCCAGTCTTTATTGCCTTATTTTTTCTTGTGTCTAAACCCAATTCAACAATAACTGCAGAAGATTCCTGTTTAATCTTTGATGTAACATGGGTCTTCGATCCTGTGGTCAACTGGCTATACATTACTACTCCTGTTATGCCGATGCCTTGCTGTCCACGAGTTTGTCTAATAGCATGAAATCTTGANCCTAATAGAAATTTTCCAAAAACATCCTCGATTGCATTTCTTGGTATCCCAGGACCATTATCCTGTGTTATAAATTCAATTTTATCACCCTTTTGTTTATTTAATTCAACATGTATATTTGGTAATATACGAGCCTCTTCACATGCATCTAGAGAGTTATCTACGGACTCTTTTACTGCAGTGATAATCGATCGTTGTAAAGAATCAAATCCAAGAAAATGTTTATTTTTTTCAAAAAACTCACTTACGGCAATTTGTTTTTGTTTACTAGAAATTTCTTCGGCTTTATTCATTTACATCCCTCCATCAGGTCCTCCCAATACCCTATTGGCACGGGGCCTGCTTATGGTTACACTATCCAGAACGCAGACCGCCCTTAACTTTGCATGGAAATTAATTGAAAAAGTACCCAATATTATATATTTCAACATTCATCAGATTTAATTAAAAATTTCAGGTTCCCAAGATGTGATTTTACCTGTAAAAGCACTTGTCATTACAGTCAAAGGACTCGCTAGATATAATTTACCTGGACCAGATCTTCCTTGGAAATTACGATTAATTGCCGAAACTGTCACCTGATTAGCATCATTACTTATTCCTGGCCCTGCTCCAATGCAAGCACCACATCCGGGATCAATAATTTTTATTCCTGCTTTTTCAAATAAATCGACCCATCCATTTTTTATGGATAATTCTTTTACAGATTTAGATCCAAATTGGATATAACATTCTACATCATCTGCAATTTTCATCCCTGCAGTCAATGCCGCCTCAGTCACCATCGCGTAATATGCAAAATCATCATCTTTCCCTGCAGTACATGATCCTGCATAGGCAATATCTATCTTTATATCCCCTAGGTCTTTGATAAAGGCCCCATTTGTTGGATCGGAAGGAATCCCTTTATCCGGATCTCCGGGATGAGCTACCATTGGTAATATTTCTGAAAGATTAATTACATGCACGCCTCCATTATAAGTTGCATTTTCATCCGGTAAAATAAAACATCTTTCAATTTCTTCAGCAGTTAAACCCTCCCTTTTTTTTAATAACCATTCTATTGTTACTGAGTCAGGTTCACAGATTCCAGTTTTAGCACTGCATTCTGTAGCCATATTACACAGAGTTGCTCTTTCATCCATAGAAAGACTCGCAAGCCCTGGTCCGCCAAATTCCATACTTCTATCTAGCGTTTCTGATTTAGCTGCATAATTCCATAGTATATGTAAAATAACATCTTTTGCTGTACATCCTGGATGTAATTTTCCTATTAATTCAAATCGAATACTTTCTGGAACCTTTACAAAAGCAAACTGATTATGTATCAAATTTGCATATTCGGTAGAACCAACGCCATATGTCAATGCATTCGACGCCCCTCCCATGCAAGTATGCGAATCAGTTGCTTGAATAAAATCTCCAACATCAATAAATTCCTCTCGAGCAACCTGATGGCATATACCGGGACTAATACCCCCTTCTGCCGAATAATCTCTAACTTTCGTATGTNTTTGAAATAATTTTTGCATANTCCGCAGCTCTTCTATTTTACTAATATGAGGACTAAATTTAGGCACATTTGTTGCATAAAGCAAATGATCTTCAAAGACTGCAAACTTAATTGGATTTGGAATAGAATAATTATCTCCATATTCCTCCTTAAGGAACGTGTGTACTTGGGCTGTAGTAAATTCATGTGAATAGCCACCATCTACAGATGCAAGCACCGCATCACCAGGCTTTACAAATTTCTCAATTGTATTGTCTCCAATCATTTTCTTTGCGATTATCTTTTCTGCCATCGTCATCTCTCTTTTTGTAGTTACAGATTTTGGCAATACAATATTTCCTTCGCTTAGCTTTTTTGCAAAAGGTAAAATCCCTCCATTTTCTAATATTAAGCGGGTTATTGGGTCGTATTTTGATGTAAATTCTGATAAAGCTACCGACTCTCCGTTTTGTAATCTTTCTAAAATCGCATAATTGCCCATTAACTGTCCTAAATTTATATTATTCCTTTCATGAATGGGTGCGAAGGATGCAGCGATAACTAATCTAATGCCGGACCATCTTTCACACTGAGGAGCAGTTTCTCTGCTCGACCCAGTTCCCTTTCTGTGACCAGAAACTATCACTTCAAAATTTCCATCAATTAACGCTCNCTCTTCAAAGACTCTTCTACCACCATGCATCAGGCCAGCATACGCATTTTCAGCAATTTTTGATGGCTCATGATCAAAACATACCCAGGCAGGAGTCATTACATCAGTATTAATATCATCAAGCAAATCCTCTATGCTCAAATCTTTCATTTTAAGATTAAGGCCTTCATACAATTGTTTGGATATCAAATCTAAATCTTTAGTTAAAAATAAAATTCTTTTTCCTTTTGTGAGTGATATTTTTTTTGGAGGCCATTGCTCTTCCAACATTTTACTACTCCCGTAACCTTGGCACGCTCCGGACATATATCATGATTTTTGATAATTAAGTTTTAAAATCGATTAGATTTGAAAATTAAATTAATGATACATTTACTGTCAGCCTTAAATATAATGCGCTTTCGCATTATTTTATCTTTCCTAGGAAAGATGGAGTGGTATTATGGCGAATGACCTTATTGAAGATACAGTTAAATGTACAGAATGCGCAAGTCGAAATTTAGTTAAAGATGAAAACAGAGGAGAACTGATTTGTCAAGACTGCGGTCTTGTTTTGGAAGATAATGTAATTGACCAGGGCGCTGAGTGGAGAGTTTTTAGCCCCGAACAAGGAGACCAACGAGCACGTACCGGAGCTCCAATGACTGTTATGTTGCATGATAAAGGACTTTCTACAGATATTGATTGGCAAAATAAAGACTATTCAGGGAAATCAATTTCAAGCCGATATAGAAGCCAGTTTTATCGTATGAGAAAATGGCAAAAAAGATCAAGAGTAAGTAACGCTACTGAAAGGAATCTGGCAATGGCATTAGCAGAATTAGACAGGATGGCCAGCCGTCTAGATTTGCCTAAATCAATTAGAGAGGCAGCTGCTGTGAATTACAAAAAGGCAGTTGAGGCTAGATTAATCCGAGGGCGATCAATAGAAGGTGTCGCCGCTGCCAGCCTTTACGCTGCGTGTCGACAATGCTCTAATCCTCGTACGTTAGATGAAATCGGTGAAGCTAGCAGAACAGGTAGAAAAGAAATAGGGCGCACTTACAGATTTATGGTAAGAGAGTTAAAAATGAAAATACCCCCAACAAAACCAGAAGATTACATTCCACGTTTCTGCTCTGGCTTAGACTTGGATGCAGAAGTACAGGCTAAAGCNTACGAATTAATCGCTGCTGCACAAGAAAGAGAATTGACTAGTGGCAGAGGTCCTACTGGAATTGCTGCATCAATAATTTATATTGCCAGTGTTCTTTGTGGAAAGAGAAGAACTCAAAGAGANGTAGCAGAGGTCGCAGGAGTCACAGAAGTAACAATTCGTAATCGCTACAAGGAATTAATTCAAAATTTAAATATTGAATTAGAGATTTAACTGGTGACCTTCATGGTTCGCCGTGAATCTAATATCCTAATCTGGGAGAAGTGTACAGAATTACTGTCAAAATATGTAAATGAATCTTTTGAACATGGTTTTTTACCAAATCCTCCACTAGAACTACCCGACTTTCCTGCGCGATATCCAGAATCAATTTCTGAACTATCCACTCAGGTTCTAGGTTTATTTTCAATTGATAAGGCAGGTTTTAATTCAAAATTAGATGAAGTAGTTGAAATTCTAGAACCCAGTTATGTACNTAGACATGTCAATCCTCGAGGAGAAAGAGAAAAATGGGCTTTAAAAAATATCGATCAAATTTCCAAAAGAATAATAATTTTACAAATTAATGATTGGCTTAATGCTGCACTAGATGAGACGTCACCAGATACATCCAGATGGTATTTTGCAATTTCTGTTTTGATCGGCATGTGTTATGAATCCTCTACAATATGTAGGGATTTTTGTTTTAATTTTATTATATCAATTTCTATGGCCAGGCCTCCTAATTTTAGACCAAAGTCGAATCCTTCTGGACCACACCATCTCGCATGGGATCCTTCAAACGATGATAATAATTCTGAATACAATATTCCTCATCCTTCAGGTATTTTGGCTGTGAATATTATTTTAGATTATCTTTCATCTTCTAATTCTTCTGCAAAAAATATTCTTCCTTTTTGGATTCATAGTCTTAGTACATTTCCTTTTTTGACCAATCACTTAGATTTATTTTCAAGAATAGAAACATGCTTGAACCAACTAGAAACTAAACAAGTTGAATCATTAATACAAGCCACGACACAACTAATGCCCGACTATCCAACACAATCAAAAGAAATTCTTGGTTCAATTGAATCCAGCGCAAATCTCTTTACAAAAGGAAGTTTAGCTTCGGCAATACCAAAGATATATTCTTACGATCCAGAATTCACTTTGTCGATTTTGGATTGGTTATTAATCGATCCCGATCAAAATACATGTGTACTTGCTACGGCCGCTCTTGGATTCATTATTAGATCTAATAGAGAAGCATACTACCTAAGAGCACCAATTGTAATTCAGCACGGCAATCAAAAAGCACTTCAAATATTAGTAAATAATAGTATTAGGGATTATTTAAACTACGATATTACAGATAAAATAAATATTTTACCAGATCTATGGATTAAATGCAATGAAACCTCCCGCTCTAAATTAGTTAGTTATATTTGCGAACAAGGGAAATTAAGTCCAACATCGTTTATTGATACAGCAACTAGAATTTTCAATAAGGATACAAAATCATTTTCAGATCTACATCGTTGGATAGGAATGCGTGATACTGATTTACAAAAGAAATTAATAGAAATCAAAACAAAGATATAGATATCTATTTTCCGAATATTTCCTTCATCAATCTATAATCCAAATTATATTTATTTTTTATACAAGACACATTCGAATCTATTTTTTCTCTTTTTAGATATTTTTTTAATTTACGAAATTGTAATTTTTTAAATAAATTAATCATATTCCATTTATTTCCAAATGTACTATGTCTATCGACTCTTTTATTTTTCCAATCAAGTTTTAGTTTCAANTTTTTTTGTATATCATCATGGTCTAAATTTAATACCAAATCAAATTTAGATATATTTTTAATGGCATATTGATAGTCTTCTTCATTTAGTGGTTTATTTGGAAACTTTCCATTATTTGAAAAAATTCTAACATAATAATTATCAGATAAAAAAATATTTGGTTTGTGTATGAATTTTACCAATTCTTCTTCTTCTGTATATCCAGAATAATATGCATAATTATGATTTGAGATGAGTCTTTTTTCAGGATCCCTTAGACATGTAATTAATGTAACCCGATTATCCATTTCAAGGACACTAAAATTTGGAGAACCCGACTCAGTTGCAATGAAAGTAACTCCATTTTTTTCGCAATTATCTATAAATTTTGATAACTCCAAATCGCTATATTCCCAAACAGGTAATACAACTCCATCATCATTAGTTGGATTTCCATTATTGTTGGGAATATACATCTTTTCATCATTGGCTTTTGCCATATTAACTATCAAAGTTCCAGCGGCTTTATGGATATGTTGAAACCATATTAATCGGTATACGATAGAATCACCTATATAATCCACAATCAATCATACTTTTCATATCTATCGATTGACTCGGATTGACTAGGTGATCATATTTGGATACATTAGGTGGATATATTGTAGGCGTTCCTAAATCCGGTTCAACTTGGTTGGCTAATGCATTGTCCCAGCATCCCGATATACAACTTTCAAATCCAAAAGAGCCAAATTTTTTCTCTACTCATAAGGGAACTTTTGGTAGAAATGTCAGTAATCTAGTCTTGGATGAATATAAACAATTTTTTGTCGATGATAATAGAATGAAAATTGATGGCTCAATACATACATTTGCTTGCCCCTTAGCACCAAAGAGAATATATGACCAATTCCCAAATATGAAATTTATTTTATGTATCCGTGAACCTATTTCACGAGCCTTTAGCCATTGGAGAATGATTATAGAAACAGAAGAAGATAAAAGACANAATGCCAATTGGACAGATTTTTATTCTGCATGGCAAGATGAAAGATTGAGAAACGATTCGTTATATGGGAAATCAATGGAACGTTGGTTAAAGTATTTTGATATGAATAATTTCATAATAATTGACAGCAGTATAATGAAAAATAAACAAAAGGAAACATTACAAAAAATTGAACAGTTTTTGGAATTAGAATCGTATAATTATGATTTAGAAATGATTAAAAATGCCAATAAAGCATCTGATAGAAGGCCTTTGACATTTGTTGGGAATGTATTGAAGAAGACATTTTCATTAATACCAATTTTCTTGAAAAAACCAATTGTAAAAAGATTACAAAATAAAGGTATAAATATTTATTCAGCTCCTATAGTAAGTAGTAAAGGCAAACCCCATGAAATTACCAATTTACATTATTCAGTATGTCATGAAGAAATAATAGAAGATTTGGTATTATTTGATTCTATTACTGGATTTTCAACAAAAAAATGGATTGATATTATTGATAATTATACAAAATAAAACCTTTTTATATTCGCAAGTTCTTTGAAACTCTTTTCGGTTCTCCAAACAAATTTTTCCTAATAAGCCAAAATAAAGCAACGAACCAGGCCTTACTCCATAACGACCAGGATTCGTATCTAGATAATGGCTCGACATCACTATTTTTTTGTAATTTTCTTAAATTTCTTTGTAATTTCCATAAATCCCCACTAATGATACTAGTTCTAGATATAAGTCCAGCCGCACTTTCTACATATTTCTTAGGATTACGTCGATAAAGTAATTGTTCAGACTTGGGATATGGCGCATATGTCCCCATAGATCCTAAAGGTTCGGGGTGATGCATTATACACTCAGGAGCCCATATTATTGGATATCCTGCATCAATAACTTTCCATGCAAAATCCGTATCTTCTCTATGCAAATGATACCTTTCATCAAAGCCACCTACTTCTTCCAACACTTCTCTTTTTATTATTAAATTAGCAGTTTTGAAACGATCCCATTTAAATCTTGTAGGTGGGTTATGAGACACCGTGTTACCCATTTCATCTTTTGTGGTCATAGCACCTTCAATTCCACCAATAAGACTATTTTTTTCAAATATTTTTAATATAGTCTCAATCCAATTTGATGGAGCAACACAATCATCATCTAGAAAGGCTACAATATCTGCTTNACCTCTCTTCCAACCTATATTTCTTGATATACCAGGACCAAAATCAGTTTCTGAATCATCAATAACTTCGATCGACTGTGGTGCGATCGTTTGTTCACTTAATGATTTTAAGCATCTAGATAATACATCTGGTCTTCGAAATGTTGGAATCACCACATCGACACCAAGGGACATATATGCGTCTGTACATATTATATCTTATTTAGATTACAGGTATTTCATTTCAAGAACAACCTGTAGTTTCACCACATGCATCGCATTTTAGGCAAGTTCCATTACGGCGCATTTGGCTACTACCACAAGATGCACAAATATCTCCCGTATATCCCCTCTCTCTTGCCATTTTTCTTTCTTTCATCTTATTATTTTCTAAATTTGACACTGAATCAAGAGTATATTGAATTTCTCGCTTTTCACCTTTATTTCTTACTATACCAACATCACTCATTTGTGGTTTGCTTATTGAATAAGGATCAAAATCTGATTCTTCTACCGCAACATGAGCCAAGTCATCTCTGCCTGCATATTCAATTGCCAACTCTCTGAAAATCCAATCTACTAAACTAGAAGTCATTTTGACTCGTCCACTACCCCCTTCAACCATCCCACTTGGTTCAAATTTCTGGAAAGTAAATACCTTTACAAACGCTTCAAGCGGCACCCCATGTTGTAACCCGATTGAGACTGCTATTGCAAATTGGTTTAGCATTGCTCTCCATGCGGCACCTTCTTTTGAGGTTACTAATATGATTTCTCCAAGTGCTCCATCTGGATATTCTCCTGTAATTAAACGAACACTGTGACCACCAATTCTTGCCTTTATGTTATCACCTTTCTTTTTATTGGGTAGTTGCCTTCTTGTAGCTATATAATTCACCATTGATTCTGCTACAGGCACTGCCTCAACTTCTGGTACAGGTAGAATCTTAACCACTTCTTCAACCATTTTTGTAACTGCTAATTCCTCAACTTCTTCGTCATCATCCATTACGCTAGAATCAACCAACTGATTCATTAATGGTTGAGATAATTTAGAACAATCCCTGTAAACTGCACATGCTTTATTCATTGTTGAATGACTTAGGTTATATGCATCCCTTATTTCTTCTACACTTGAATCAGAAGGCATATTAATTGTTTTTGAAATTGCACCAGAAATAAATGGTTGTGCCGCAGCCATCATCATAACATGTGCTTTCCAATCAATAGATCTTTTGCCATATTTTCCACAAGGAGTAGCACAATCAAATACAGCCAAATGCTCTTCTTTTAAGCCTGGAGCGCCTTCTATCATATTATATCCAAAGACATAATCATTAGCAGTATCAATCTCGTCGGATGACAAGCCTATATGAGATAACACATCGAAGAAAGGATTATCATAATCCTCTTGATTCATTCCCAAAGTATCTTTGCATACCTTTTCTCCTAAAATCGTCGGAGAGAAAGCAGAACGAATATCAAATACATCATCAAAACTATCTTCTAATCTTTTTATTGTATTGACATCAAGTCCCATTCTAGTTAACTTCTCTGCAGAAAGATGAGGACAATTACTCAATGTTTTTGTGCCTGTAATATATTCTTCAATATCTGATGTTTCTTTATCACTGTAACCAAGTCTTTTCAATGCATTAGGGACGCCACTATTCACAATTCTCAGTGAACCTCCACCAGCCAATGTTTTGTATTGCACTAGAGAAAATTGAGGCTCTACTCCGGTTGTATCTGCTCCCATTACTAATCCTATTGTCCCAGTAGGAGCAATAACGGTTGTTTGCGCATTTCTATAACCATGCTCNTCACCCTCTCTTAAGGCAACATCCCAAGAGTTTCGAGCCGCTTCTAGTAAGTCCTTTGGGCACTTTTTCGGGTCTATACTCATTGGTTTTACAGTTAAACCTTCATATTCATCATCTTTTGTACCATAAGCGGCTCTACGATGATTACGCATAACTTTTAGCATATGTTCTTTATTTCTTTCATAATCTGGATATGGTCCTAATATTGATGCTATTTCTGCACTAGTGGCATACGATTCTCCACACATTATCGCAGTCATAGCCCCACAAATGGCATATCCTCGTTCATCATCATATGGTATTCCCATATGCATTAATAAAGATCCTATATTGCAGTATCCTAGGCCTAACGTTCGATAATCATAAGATTTTTGAGCAATTTCAGCAGACGGAAATTGAGCCATTAAGACACTAATTTCCAATGTTGTTGTCCACAGGCGAACACTATGACGAAAATTTTCTATATTGAAAGTTTGAGTTCCTAAATCATAGTATTTTAGGAGGTTTATACTTGCTAAATTACATGCAGTATCGTCTAAAAACATGTATTCAGAACATGGATTGGAACCATTTATTCTCCCTCCTTCTGGACAAGTATGCCATTCATTAATAGTAGTGTCAAATTGTACACCGGGATCTGCACATGCCCATGCCGTGTAAGCTACTTTATCCCATAATTCACTCGCATCTAATATTTTACAGGGCTCCGGTGCACGACCTTCTTGTTCTGCTTTATCTAACTCAGTTCTGTAATAGAGATGCCATTCTCCTTTACTTTTTACAGCGTCCATAAATTCATTTGGAACTCTAACAGAATTATTACTATTCTGACCAGATACCGTCATATATGCCTCTCCTTGCCAATCTGTATCTAAAACATCAAAATCAACACCTTTCCAACCTTGTTTTGCCAAATCAATAATTCTTTGGATGTGTGGTTGGGGAACACTATCTTTTATTGCCAGTACCATTGCTTTTCTTAGAGGTAAATTTACATTTTGATCGAATCTTTCAGAATCATTACTATGTTCCCAAATCTTTTCCATAATGGCGTTTGCATGCTTTTGTAGAATATTACTACCTATTACAAGAGCAGATACTTTTTCTTCTTCACTAGCTTTCCAATCGATATATTCTTCAATATCTGGATGATCTAAGTCAAGAGTTACCATTTTGGCCGCTCTACGAGTTGTCCCTCCAGATTTTATAGCACCTGCTGCTCTATCTCCAATCTTTAAAAAAGACAATAATCCGGATGATTTCCCTCCTCCTGATAGAGGCTCATCTTTTCCTCTAATATTGGAAAAGTTTGAACCCGTTCCAGAACCATATTTGAACAATAACGCTTCTCTGTTCCATAGCCCCATAATTGAACCAGTCCCTCCTACTAACTCATCAGATACTGACTGAATAAAGCAAGCATGGGGTTGAGGATGCTCATAAGCATTAGAAGACAAACTCAATACTCCAGTTGTTGGATCAACATAGTGATGTCCCTGTGCCGGACCTTCAATGCCATATGCCCAGTGCAATCCAGTATTGAACCATTGAGGACTATTTGGTGCAGATCTCTGACTTGCTATTAAGTAGCACATTTCGTCAAAATACGCTAAGGCATCTGCCTCACTTGCAAAATATCCATATTTCCATCCCCAATAGGTCCACGTTCCAGCCAATCTTCTAAATAGGTCTCTACCATCAGTTTCTCCACCCCATCTTTTTTCTTTATCAACAGTTTGAAGTTTTTCATGATCCGGCTCACTTCTTTGAAGCCAAACGGGCACACCATCTTCTGATACTTTTCTTAGATAGAGAGGAACGCCTGCTTTACGCAAATATTTCTGAGCCAAAACCTTCCCAGGCACACCAGAAAATCCTGATGGTAATTTTACTCCATGGATAGATTCAGCCATTGAACCATCAGGGTTTCTAATTTCTACATCCATTTCNATCCAGTTNAATGAATCAAAAGGGTCTTCTCCGGCTGACGTAAATCTTCTTTCAATTATCATTCCACTTTCTTCTTTTNCNTCTGAATTGACCTTTTTTATTTTTGACTGCATTATATACTCCTCCTATCATTTTAATGTCCGATTTCTGCATTGCCCCACGTGCGGGATTTTGTCTTCCTGATAGAGGGTGTTTAATGATTGAGGAAGAACCTACCACAAATTGTATCATTATTGATATTTTTATTCTTTTTCCAAGTACGCCAAATCACGATTTGTTAATCTCTAATTCCCATGTTAATTTCATGCCATAACCTGTTAACATTATTCCCACTGAACATAGCTTTTCGTGACTATATTCTATTATTCTGTTTACTAATTCTCTTGGTACATCTCCATTTATNACATATTTCATATGAACCGACTGAAATGTTCTAGGACTCTCTTCTCTTCTTATCCCTTCTATTTCTATCCATGCCTGATTTACTTTTTCCATGCGTTCTTTCAGTCCTCCAATAACGTCAATAAATGAACATGCGGCATGCGCATGTAGCAGCATTTCCATTGGACTCGGAAAATCCTTTCCATAAATTCCAAATTTTTTACCTCCTTCGGTAATCCCTTCCATCGTTTTATCTTCTATCCATCGAACTGTACCTTTCATGATATATAGCCAGTATAAACTAGGTCATGAGGGTTGGCTTCTTCAATGACAGGCTAGTGGCGTATATGAGACACATGACAGAGGGCCATAAAGTTACTATGCAAGATGGCAAATTACACATTCCGGACAATCCTATAATTCACTATATTGAAGGAGATGGGATAGGCATCGACATCACTCCTGTAATGATTAATGTTGTAAATGCAGCAGTAGAAAAAGCATATTCCAAATCTAAGAAGATCTATTGGCATGAAGTTTTGGCCGGACAAAAAGCATTTGATAGAACTGGGGAATGGCTACCAGAAGAAACACTAGAAGCAATGAGGACTGGTTTAATTTCAATAAAAGGCCCCCTTACAACACCTGTTGGAGGAGGAATCCGAAGTCTCAACGTTGCTCTCCGACAAAAGCTGGATCTTTTTGCATGTGTCAGGCCAGTCAGATGGTATGAAGGCACCCCCAGTCCCGTCAAATCTCCGGAAGATGTGGATATGATTATTTTTCGAGAAAATAGTGAAGATGTCTACGCCGGAATAGAATGGGAAGCTGGTANCCCTCAAGTAAAAAAAATCATAAATTTCTTACAAAAGGAGATGGGCGTTGATAAAATCAGATTTCCGGAAACTAGTGGAATAGGCATTAAACCAATCAGTAAAGAAGGCACTCATAGAATAGTAAGAGCAGCAATTAATTATGCAATTGAACAAGACAAAAACAATGTAACTATAGTACATAAAGGCAANATAATGAAATTTACAGAAGGAGGATTTAGAGATTGGGGGTATCAATTAGCTAAAGAAGAGTTTGGTGGCATTGAGATAGATGGCGGCCCATGGTGTACAATCTCAAACCCAATATCTGGAAATAAAATTATAATTAAAGATGTAATTGCAGATGCAATGCTCCAACAAATATTATCAAGGCCAAAAGAATATAGTGTCTTAACTACAATGAATCTTAATGGAGATTACATATCAGATGCATTAGCAGCCCAAGTTGGTGGCATAGGGATAGCACCTGGTGCAAATATTAACTATGATACCGGCATATCAATATTTGAAGCAACACACGGTACAGCTCCCAAATATACAGGCAAAAATAAGGTAAACCCTGGTTCATTAATATTGTCAGCTGAAATGATGTTACGTCATATGGGTTGGAACGAAGCAGCAGATTTGATCGTAAGAGGAATGGAAGGTGCTATTTCTGCAAAAACAGTCACATATGATTTTGAAAGATTAATGGCCGATGCGCAACTTCTTTCTTGTTCTTCCTTTGGTGAAGCAATAATCAAGCATATGTAAAGATAAATCATTCTTCAGGATGATCTGGTTTATTTTCAAATTTATCCAAACTTCTTTGTAACCATTTAGGTGACCACCAGTTCAAATTACCCATTAATCTCATTGTTGAAGGAACAACTAATGCACGAACAATAGTTGCATCAACAGCCACTCCAAGTGCTAGCATAAATCCGAANTGCATCATNAGTGAAACCGATGAGAANCCAAAGGCNGAGAAGACNGTGACCATNACTAGGGCAGCAGATGTGATTATTCGACCNCTCTTTTGCAGTCCGGTAGCTACAGCCATTGTATTGTCTCCTGTTCTTTCCCATTCTTCGTGAATCCTAGAGAGCATCAATACTTCGTAATCCATGCTTAGTCCAAACAAAATAGCGAAAATCATCACAGGAGTGGTTGGGTCTATAGGTTGTGGGGTGAAGTTTAGTAACTCTGCTCCATTCCCTTCTTGGAAAACCCAGACTAGTATTCCGAATGAGGCGCTTACTGATAATATGTTCATTACAAGAGCCTTCATGGGTAAAATTACTGATCTTACCTGTAGGAAAATTAGTAGATAACTGGAGAATAGTATGAACATCAGTGCAATCGGCAAGTTCTCCTTGACAGCATCTANGACATCTTGGTTGTAAGCAGCGAAGCCTGCGACATTGACTTCTAAAACTCCTCCAAACTGGCTTTCTTTACCATTTAAATTCCTAATTTCTTGAACAACCTCTCTCGATGACTCACTACTTTGATCTCCCTCGATTGCCACTTGAACAAGAACTACTCCATCTCCAACAGATGAATCAGTGTAGAATCCTCTTTCCATTCCACGCGCTGTCGCCTCATTTGGAGATAAATCACTATCAGTCGAATCATTCCAGAAATCGACAACTTCGTCTTCAGTCCAGCTTGAATTAAAGTGTGCGTAAGTGAAGACATAATTGACGCCCTCGATAGATAATATGTCTTTAGAAAAAGCATAAAGGCTTCTGATGTTTTCCTCAGAAAATATATCTGTTTCAGGTTGAATCTCGTAGACAATTAGGGCGGTGTTAGAAACTTCTTGAGGCCAGTTTTCATCCGTAAACTCCATACCACTTCTGGCTTCATTATCTGGACTCAAAGCCTTCCAAGAAGTGATACCCCATTCTGCCTGAAGGAAAGGAGCCCCTGCTGCCAAAAGAATCAAAACAGAAGGAATCAAAACCGAAAACGGTTTATCCATAACTCTTCTAGCCAAATCCGACCAGAAACCATCATCAGACACCGTTGTGTTAAGGCCTAAAGGAACTCTTCCAAAATTGATTTTATCTCCAAGTATCGCCAGTATAGATGGAAGTAGAATGACCGAGGATGTGAGCGCTACCAAAGTTGCACAAATACCGCCCCAACCCAATGATGGTAGTCCGGTGTTATCGAAGAACAACATCCCGGTCANGCCTGCAACCACTGTAAGACCTGAAAACAAAATCGCTCTCCCAGCAGTCGCACTGGTCATTGCGATAGCAGTCCTATTNTCATGACCTCTACCCAACTCTTCTCTGAATCTGTTCACTATAAACAGCGAATAATCCACGCTAAGACCTATACCCAATAACGATACGATATTCACTGCATAAACTGTAAGATCATCGACAACGTAAGTAAGACCGTGAATTATACCGACTGCAGCTATTACGGTGTAGATTCCAGATAACGCTGGAAGACTTGCAGAGACCACAGTACCAAATACAAACAAGAGAATGAGTATAGTTAAAGGAGCTGAAATTAACTCCGCTCTTAGAAGCTCTTCTTTGAGAACCAGATCGAAGGTGATATCGATCGCCAAATTATCTGTGAGGTACTTTTCCATTCCTTCTGGAGCATTACTTGGTAATTCTATATCCTGATAAATATCTTTTAAGAGGGCCTTAGAGTCCTCTCTGTTCATATTAACCTTGACATATACTCTGGACCAAGAAGAGTCAACAGTACTCACTAACTTGGATCGATTGGCTTCATTTGTCTCCCAAGGAACTTCTACATCGACGTTCTCATTTCTAGAAAGCACTTCAATAGTCGACTGAATAGCAGAGACTACCACCTCATCATCGTAAGCATGACCGGGGTGATGGAATAGAACATGAAAAGACTCGAAAGCCGTTTCATTAGGGTCAGAAAAACCTTCTCCGGCTGCCTGCCACCCATCAACTGATTCCAAATCTCCTTCTCCATAACCCTCGATATATCTTGGTTCTAATGTAATCATGTATCCTAGTCCTGCGCAAAGTAGTAGAGAGCACATAAGCACAACCTTTGCATTATCATAAACAAAAATTCCCATTTTAAAATAAAGACGATTTTCCAAGGTAGCAGGGTCAGTAGCACCTTCCATATCATTGGCTCAATAGTAGGGTATTTGAATTATTGATTACAAAGTTTAATCTAAGTGTTAATTTAAAATCTAGTGTATATTCTATAACATGTTGTAATCGTTTTCACTGTTTTATTTATTTAATACATATAACTCCAACAAATATAGGTGGGCATTTTGATCAAAGAGAGAAATGAAAAGAAATTTCATATGTCTCATTTGAGAGCAGCAGTTTATCAGAAAACACCAAAACCGCTATTACCAAGTAAACCAAAAGTTTTGACTTTATTAGTTTTAATCCAACTAATTATGTTAATAATTTCTCCAGTTTGGAGAACATATCGTTTATCTTGGATTCTTTTCGGAGTATCAATTCCTGTAGCAGGATGGNTGTTTATGAGATGGAGAATATATTCTTCGGTTTTTATTACTCCTTCTAGAGAGTTGACCAATATTACCGATACTCGTTGGCACCCATTTGCCTTTTTAGGTTGGGGCAATGAAACTCTCAAGGCGCATTACTTAGAAACAATCAGTAATAGTAAAGATGTAATCTTATATTTACATGGATATAACTCTAGTTTAGGAAGAGGAGAATCTAGGTGTCAGCATATGAACAGCATGGGTCCGAATATCTTTAGTTTAGATCAGCGAGGGTTTGGAGAACAAAAGGGTAAGTATGAGTGGACGATTCTAAAAGTAATAGCCGACATTGAGTTATTATTAGAAAAAATACCTACTGTTTTGGGATATATTCCCGAAAATCTATGGATATATGGCCATTCTATGGGAGGATTTCTTACAATTAGACTTTCATCGCATTCATCTGGCTGGTGGGAGAAAGCACTCAGAGGTATAATATTAGAATCTCCAGCAACATCTTTTCCATTAATTATTGAAAAAAAACTACCTGGAAGGGCGGTAATGGCAAATTCATGGGTTAGGCATATTCTTAGAAGAGAATATCAACGCATACATCCAGATTTGAATGTAGGTTATGCTAATGCTCAAATCCCTTTTTGGGGAATTCCCAGAGTACCAATATTGGTAATTCAGGCAGGAAACGACGAAACCCTTGGTAATGATCATTTTGAATTATTGAAAGAACATTATCAAGACATTTCTGAAATACATGTTTTAGATTCTATGCCTCATACATCTGCAATAGATTCAATTGAAAGAAGAAAAATCTTCGAAAAATGGTTTTTGAATCAAATAAATCCATAGAGCCCAATAATCAGGATACTTTTCTTAGTATTCTTCTATTAAGTTCCTGCGCATCTCCAACTATTCCAAATCCAAATTCTTCTTCTAAGGATCTTGAGATTAATTTGAAATCACCATCCCTAGTCGCAATAATTACTTTTCCTATTTCTGGATTAATATTATTGCATAATTCAGCCGCATAACGCATTATTTGCATATCTCCTCCTTCAGGGTATATTTCTTGACCCTTTATTGTACTCCTCTTTGAATTATCTTCTCTACTCATTTTTTGTTTAGTTAACTCTTNGAATATATTTTTATGTTTTATCATAAATTCTTCTAGTTTAATTTCCTTCATTCTCTCTTTGTTAATTCTACAATCCCAATTACCAAATTCTTTACAAATCTGTTTTATTTTTTTATCAAGTAACGTTTTAGTTATTTTTTTATTCCAAGTTTTGGAATTTATATATACATTCTTAGAAAATAATTTTAATACACACTTAGGGGTTTTTACTCTATTCAGAAATTCTGCCTTTACCATTGGTGGAATATTCATGAACATCAATTTTTCTTTACTTCTTCTTCTTAGCATCCAATGGAATGACCTGTCTCCGGTCCAGTTAAGGCTTCCAAAACTATCACCAGACATTTCTCGTAATAAATCGTCTTTCAGAGTATCAATCAAAATATTTGTATCTACAATGACTACTGGATTTAGTGAAAGATTGCGTAACATACCTCTTTCTTTTATGGGTATCGATTCGCTATGTTGCACGAACATTGCTCCAGCAACCCTTTCTAACGTAGTCTTATTATTTTCTGATAAGTTAGGAGAAGAAATTGCCCGTTCTAATTTTCGTAGCCCTCTGATAGGAGCATAATCTGCAATTTGATTTGCTATTGATTGAATTTCATAAATATCCTTTTTTTCTCTAGACATTTCTTGCTCAAATTTTAAATCAAGCTCTGATCGATGTGTATTATCTATTCTTTGTAATCCACGTATTGCTGCCCTAACTCTACCTTGAAATGGAGATTTTGGTAGCGGAGGATCCAACTCTTCTGGATAACGCATAAGAAGTTCTAAAGCTTCTATTTGTGCTTCTCTACTTTCTTTGATATTTGACATTTCAGATTGCACTTCCTTTATTGCATATTCATGCAATCGATTCCTTGCCTTGTCCTTTTTCTTATCTACTTCATCATTACAAACGTTAAGATATAATTGAAATCTTTCTGTTACTGAAGCAGAGAGCGCAGGTTTTGAGTCGATTAGATTTACAGAACTTTTCCATCCACCTCCGTGGGCATAAGATATTAACGCCTTTCTCATAATTAACGCATATTTTTCAAAATCATGTTTGATTTTTTTTGCTGCATCTTCATATTCTCTTGCAGCTTGAATGTAGTTGCCTTGTGAACTTTGTATTGTGGCCTTAATAAGTCTAGAATCTAGACTATTATTATCATTTTTTCTATACCACCTTTCCAAGGGAATTATTCCTTCGGCAATTATTTTCCCATGTTCAATAATCATTTCAATGACAAATTTTACATTCTGCATAGAAATATTATCTTTAGAGGTTATCGAAATCAGTGTCTTATTTGCGTCTGTAACTCTATCTGACATACCACTTTCTATGTCCATTGCAATTCTATTTAACAACAAAGAATCACCTAATGATTCAAACAAACGTCTTTCCAAATAATCTAAATCTGCAATTTTTATCGATTCTTCTAGCTTTTGTATTGACTTCGTGCTAACTCTACTATCTCCTTCAGGAGACAATGCTCTACGAACTTCATTTAGCGCCAGTAAACCATCCGAATCCAATTTTTGATTAATTATATCCATATCTCTTGGAATACCATCAAGAAGAGATATTAGTGCTTTAGAGACTTCAGAAAGAATTAAATCTTTAGGAGAATGAGTAATTGACTTAAGTGCATCATCTCTTAAAATTTCTAATTCATCTGCTATATTTTTTGCATTTTTTGCACTAATCATATGCCAAATCATCAATATACGTTCTGGGTAAACTTTAGCTAGTGATTTATTATCTATCAAAACCATTGCTAGACTTTCAATATCAGCAACATCAGTAAAAATATCTAAAATATCACTCATATATCTAATAGAATCAAACTCTAAAACTTTAGTTGCAGCTTTAATTCTAATTTCATTATTACAACCAGAATCTTTTGCAACCATCAAAAGACCTTCTCCATCTAAATTATCCAAGGATTGTTCTATTATCATCTCCATGTCCTTTTTCAAATTTANTTTTAATGCAATTTTCAATTGTTCATTATCGCTAATCATTAGGCCATTTACTGCATCATAAGCTTGCTCCAATTCGTTTACTTTAAATAATTCAAAAACTAATTTCCAGATAATGAATTCTGGTACTGTTTTTTCTGAATTAGATAAAACATCAATACCAAAACGTAACTCTTCAATAGTAAAACCCCTCTCGATATTTTCAATTTGTCTCCATGCAGTAGTTCTGATTGATTGTGATAACAAATCTTCTTCTTCTATTTTGGAATCTTCTTCCCAATTAGTCAAGTTACCNGCACGTAATTTTAATAATCTAACTTGTTTTTTNGCTACATCAATAATNGANTTTTCAGATATATTATCTAAGACTTTGATAGCATCATCATGTTTACAACAGGCGAGTATCATTCCCTCAATCAATGCCATTTCTTTACTTTGATTTCTTAGGACNGGATCAATCCATTTATTCCATTCTGAAAATCGAGGTTTATTGCCCATATCTTTTTTTATTTTTTGAATTACTTTCAGTTGATCAGTTTTTGCATTAAATGGNAGATTTATATCCAACCATGATTTCAATTCTGCAGTATCTTCTGGATCAAAATAGGAACTATTAATCCAATGCGAAGAATCTTTACCCNTTTTAATATCATGACTTATTTTGAATCTACTAAGCTCAGCAAAAATATTTGCTTCTTTGGCTAATTTATTCCAAACAGGATGTATTCCCTTTTCGCATGATTTTCTTAAAATATCTAAATGTGAATTCCACTCTAAATTCCATGAATTTCCCATTTTTATTTTCTGTGCTATCANAACAGCTAATTTGTACCCTTCTGATTCTTTAGACAAAATAACATCAGATGGATGTTCCAAATTATCCTCAAAACTTCTTCTGAGNCCTTTNCCNCCTCTCCTTCCAATTTTTTTATTACGGTTTGAATTAATAGATGAGAGGTTTCCACCAGTATCCTTGGTTACTTCTGGCAAGCTTTCCTTTTTTGCCGCTAAAGCAACTAAAGCGCGCCATTCCTTGTTTAATAGATCCCATGCTGATATTTTTTGAACCCTATTTAATCTTCTTTTTTTGTCGTCACCAGACTGAGACAAAGAATCTAGACATTCAAGAAGGTACTGTTCCATACGAACTCACTAATTAGAGCCATTTAGCAATCATACATCAATACATCGCCCACATAATCAAATTAAACAACAGAGAACTCAAGTCATACACGCCTACCGAGTTACATGAATCTCATANTGGGTGTTGTAATCCTTCTTCATCCAATTTCCGCTTTGATACTAATTTGGGCCTTTATGAAGCAACGAAAATGGAGACAAAATAAGTTTTTTTTACAAGAGCAAAATTATCACAACTCGCTTGAAATGCATAGATTAAATGGAAATAAATTAATGCTTGGAACAATATTCGTAGTTTTTTTAGCTTTTATTGCAGAGATAATTAGGGCAAGTTTCGATAATGTTCCAATTTATAGTTACATGATACCTAATAATTTTCATACTTCTGGAGGTTTATTGGGCGTATTATTGATGTTCATTCTTTGGAAATCTGGACATTCAACAAATAAAAAAATAGGTGAGAACTCCTTTTCTAAAACTAAAAAATTACATGGAAGAATCGGAGATATTATGTCTATACTGGTAATTATTCATGCTTTCTTAGGATTTTTATATCTCTTACAAATAATTTAAAATATTTTCATTCCACATCTTAATCCATTCGTTTAAATTATCTTCGAGATCTTTTTTCTTAACCTCTCCTTCATTTGATCGATTATTTCCAATAATTTTTATTCTGCAACCACATGCATTAGGATGACCTCCGCCTTCTTTATCAAATCTCTTTGCTAATTTTGTTAAATCATAAACGCCCTTATTTTTATGTAAAAATGAATTAGTATAGAAAGAGGCAGAAGCCGGATATTTTGGATAGTCCTCAAAAGAAGCACCTAAATTACCATGTATTACAATGCAGGCATCACATTCATTACCAGCTATTGCAGTTACATTGTAGCCGTTTGAACGAATTCCATNACCTTCAAAATCAACTATTGCCAGTCTATTAATTATCTCCATCTTATCTCTAATTATTTCTATAATTTTAGCCTGTTCCTCTCTCTTTTCAGATAAAAGAGGAACTATAGTATCATCTTTTAAAATAGTATTTACGGATAAACCATCTTTTAATAATTTCAAGATGTGTAGCGCAATTTTTGAATCATCAGCAATTATTCTGCCTAACCATAATACATCATTTTCCGATAGATATTCCTCTGTGGATATATTTCCACTATCAAATTTATCAACCCACACTAACAATTCATTTAAATCACTAAGATCTAACTCCGTGGATATAATATTGTATGCTATTCTAGATGCTGAAGGAGAATCTTCCCAAGCAATAATGCCTTCAATATCTAAATTCTGATTAGGTTTGTTGGATTGATGATGATCTATATTTAATCCACAGTTAGGACGATATGGCAAATCACAAATTGCAGTGTAAATATCTATTTGCTCATCCAATTTTCCAGTTCTCAATAATCCAGGTTGTGTGAAGATTATTTCGGCATCTTTCCAATATCGATTCAAAATAGCACCTGTAACCACACCATCTAAATCAGTATCTGTAATTATACGTTTTATATCNAATGATAAAATTTTTTTATACATTTTTTCCACATCGTTATTATAATTTACAGTATTTTTTTCGGACGAATAAGAAATAATATTTATATTTTTTAATNATTTATAGAAAATTACGATACGTAACCTTCACTTCGGAAGAACTATGGAAACCTCATGTGGATTTATATTAATTAATTATGATAGTATCTTACTTCTTCAATATCCTCAAGGGCATTGGAGTTTTCCAAAAGGCCATATTGAAGAGCAAGATGAAAACCACCACTCAACAGCTTTGAGAGAATTAACAGAAGAAACCGGGATTGAAGAAGTAGTGATAGTTGATGGCTGGAAGAATCGTACAGAATACACATTTAAACGAAAAGGAAAAGATATTTCTAAAGAAGTATACTGGTATTTAGCGGAAACAGAAGAGTTGGATGTTACATTATCTCATGAACATACCAATTATTTATGGTTAAATTTTGATGATGCCAAAAAGCATCTAACATTTGAACAAGAAAAAGAAATACTTAATTCTGTTTATAATTTTAGGCTGGATTCTGGACTCCCAGTTTAATCACTCTTTGTTCTCATTCCGAGCGGCGTCCATAAAACCTCTTCTTCATTACATTTTGCACTTATCCATCTCCCCATAACAAACATCCAATCTGATAAACGATTTAAATAAGAAATTATTTCAATTCTTACCGCCCCTTCTCCATTATTTTCTAGCATCAAACACGCATTCCTTTCAGCTCTTCTAGCCACAGTCCGAGACACATGTAAACTTGCAACAGGTGCAGATCCAGTCGGCATAATAAACGACTCTAGTGGCTCTATATCTTCAAGCCATTCATTCATTTCATCGACCAATTTATCTCCCTCTTCTTCACCTATTAATNCCATCATTGATGGAAGTTTTCCTGGNGTACAGGCGCATTCTCCTCCGATATCGAATAACTCTTGTTGTACTCGTCCTAAAACAATNTCCAGAGTTTTTTTTATTTCATCAGATGCTATATTGAATCTTTTTAATTCCATTCTAACAATACCAAGTTGAGAATTCAATTCATCAATAGTACCATACATTTCTACTCTAGGATTTCCTTTACTAACTCTAGAACCATCTAAAAGTGAAGTCTCTCCCTTATCTCCTCCTCCAGTATGAACTCTTGTTATGCGAACCATTTCATATCTGCGAGAGCCGCTGTTATTTTGAATAGTTCGTGTAAAAAACTATAAAGAAATTTCATTAAGTGAATTTTTTATTATTTCAGTCCAAGACTCATCTAATGCAGACCATCCTCCGCCCTTTTCTAATTCTAATAGATGTTCAGAACTTTTTTGCTCATCTCCAATTTTTTCATATATTAAGAATAATGCTGCATGACTCATAGTATTGAGCCAAGGATCATTCATATCCCAAGATTTTTTGAAATGCTCGATTGCACCATTTTTCCCATGAATCAAACCTCTTTTTATTTGCCTCAGTCCAGATTTTGACCATGAGATTCCAGGGACGCCTACTACCAAACCCCTAAAAGCAAGATAAATTTCTAACATCACAATTATTGAAGCCATTATGAATGACATTATCTGTTCATTCGTAGATGAATTAACCCATTCAACAGTCAACAAATCAATTGCACCTATACACAACAGCAACCCTCCAAATGGCGCTAAAATAACATCTTGCTTTGTAATGACCATATGTCTTACTCCACTAATTGTACCAAAACTTCCAACAATTACGGTTATTAAAGCTGGCAATTCATCGAGCGTTTCTCTAGGTGCTGTGCTTGCAATAGTAAAAATAATACCGAAAAAAATAATCAAAAAGGCAAATCTTCCACCAATTTCAGGAAATGGTTGATACCTACTATAATACATAACAACCCCTCCGACCAAGAAATAAAACAGTATCCAAAAGTTTAGTGAAATCATTATTCTGACACTTCTCCTTTCCATCCCGGATTCCAAAATTTATCATTATCAAGCCATTCTAACCATTCCATTGAATCAGCTTGCAAGAGTCTAAAAGCTCTTCTATTTAGCCCTTCAAGCAATGAATCTGAAACTTCTCCAATTTCATTTGCAGCAATCCATTCTACCTGCATTTCTCTAACTTTTAACTGACCATCTGTATGATTATTGAAAGATTTTTCACAAACCTCTCGTAAATCTTGTAACCACATCCTAGCACCACGCATATGGGGTTCTTCCACAAAGGGCTTAGGTTTACGTCGACGACGCCAACGGCTCATAATGATGATTCGCAAGAGTACCCAGTCTTGATGCTTTGCGAAATTCTATTACATAGAAACCTCTGGTTAGATTTGTGGGTAGGATAATAGTTCATATCTTTGGTAGAATAAAAGATAAGAATTTGGCATCAATTTTCGCTGATTATTCTAACAGAGTAACTTCTAAAGGGATACTAGTTAAGATTTATTCTGATAAAAAAGATAATAACAATTATGAAAAATATTTAACCACTCTCAAAGGTAATTTAATAATTTTAGATGAAAATGGTACCCAGAAAACAAGCAAGGAACTATCTGAATTAATATCTAAAATATCACTTAGTAATGAAACAGTAAATTTTGCTATCGGACCTCCTGACGGATTTAGCAGTAAATTGAAAAATATGTCAAACAAACAGATATCACTTTCGGTGATGACACT
Organism: Methanobacteriota archaeon; assembly: GCA_002719615.1. Classification (GTDB taxonomy): domain Archaea; phylum Thermoplasmatota; class Poseidoniia; order Poseidoniales; family Thalassarchaeaceae; genus MGIIb-O3. The sequence goes on along the minus strand of PBHZ01000011.1, from coordinate 14,752 downwards.
ACCTCATGAAATGGTAGCGTGTATATTACTAGAACAAATATATAGAGCCACTGAAATTATCCGAGGCNGTCCATACCACAGAGCCTGATTCATTTAATTCTATTTACCGAATTAGAAATTATTTTCAAAGCATCCATTAATACTATATCATTATCCCAAGGCAATCCCTCACTTTCAACATCAGAGATCTTTTCCAATAATAGTTTAGATGCTCTTGAAACTTCATCTACAATGGTCACTGTTGCTTTCCTTGCCGTTCTTGAAAGTGGATTCAAATCAATTACTAATACTTCTTTACCCAGTGCAATAAGCGCTTCACAGCGATCTCCGTCTTCCAAGGGAACTAATACTACATCTGCTTTTCCTATCCCATCCAAACAACATATTGAACGAGGACCTTCTAATCCAATAATTTTACCTTTACAATTTTCACCTAATATTTTTACGCTATTTATTCTTTTTACCCAATCGCCTGCTTTCCATTTTTCAGGTGGCTTTTCATTGGATATTTTTTGTTTATATNCCTCCATCAAATTTAATAATTTTGAAACTCTTAAAGGAGTCCTGTAATATATATTTATTTCAATTGGACAGGAAATTGTTGCTGCGATTTTTATTAGACTCTCTCCGGCTAAAACCGCTGTATTACCATTTATCGATATCACAGGATTTTTTGCTCTTTTCAGTCTTTTTGCAACTTCTTTAATTGATTTTANAGCAGAAGTAGAAGTTTTTTCCCCAAGAAGATAATCAAAAGCTTCTCCCCTTCCNTGAGCAATCATAGCTGATTCTGCTAAAAGACCATCTTTTGAGGCTTGTACCAATCTCTCTCTAGAGATTAATGACTTATATCTCGGATGACTTTTTGGTATTTCTGGCATCACGTTTTCTCCTTCTCGAATAATAATGATAAATCAATAGGGTTAACTCCNCGATTTAATTTACTCGATGAAATAACTTCAATATCTGTATTATTCCAATCGTTTAAAGAATCAATATCAATACCCCCAGATGCCTCTAAAATACAANATTCACGTAATTTATTTTTTNTTAGTTTTTTAGATATTATTTTGACTGTATCAAAATCCATATTATCCAATAATAATACAATTTTATTATTTTTTACACTATTTTGTATTTTTTTTTCCCATGCTCTTACAACTATCATTACCTCATCAATATTCTGCACTTCTACAATAATAAAATCATCAATCTTAGATAAATCTATTTCATCAATAGTCCTAGAAATGGTCTGTAGATATTCTTCATTATCTTTCATATACGCTGCAAAGTCATTCTCTTTTATCATCACGGCATCATTTCTATTTAACCTATGAGTATAACCTCCTCCTACATTAACTGCCCATTTATCCATCAGACCCCAATCAGTCTTACGCGTTGCAGCAATTTTTATTTGGGGGGCTATCTTAACCCACTTTTTTGTATTAGTAGCAATACCAGATAAATTACCTAAGATATTCAACATTATTCTTTCAACTTTAAGAATTTCTTTTGCCACTCCTTTTATTTCTAAAATTATTTGGCCCTTTCCTATTTGCTCCCCTTCTTCAACGTACCAATGAATTTTACATTCGGAAAAATGTAATTCTAACAACCTATTTACAATAGGTTTCCCACAAAGCAAACCCTCGTCTTTAGATATTATCTTTCCTTTGATTATATTTTTAGGTCCGCTTCCGCCACCTTGTTCATCAAAAATCATGGAATTTATCCACCCATCCATCGATTTCAAGAATAAAGGAGTGGCCGAACCATTATCAATATCACCTTCCCAAAGAAGATGTGAACGATCATGTGGCACGCCATTCATATTACTCGGTATCATACATCTATCTTCAATAATACGAATTATTTTNACAAAATAGTTTATTTTTCTTCAACTANATCCAGACTGGCATTTGCCGCAGCCAAACAAACTAGTATATCATCGATTGTTGACCTAATCGTGTTTAAATTCTTAGAGATGACTCTTATAATTAATCTTGAAGTTTCATCCGAATCAATTATTTCATATGAAAAGGACTCTGGATCATCTGGAGCAATAGCTGAAAGTAGTAATTCAGCACGTGACCTCGAACCATTCCAAATTATTTCCACTTCCGTACTTCCCATGAACTCCGTACGCGCTACCTCTTTTGATTTGTACTGGTATTATATTGAACTCCTTCCCGCGAATGTTTCATGGCCAGGGAAATGATTAGACTTGAAGAGGTACATCGTGCCTTTGGCCCATTGACAGTTTTAGAATCAGTTAACTTACGTATAGATGAAGGAGATAGAATTGGTATTGTTGGACACAATGGCGCGGGAAAAACCACTCTATTACGTACTATTAGTAATCAAGATCAAGATCTTGGCGATATTTCTTTCGCAGCGGGACTTCGTTTGGCATTTTTGACACAAATTAGGGATTTGGACGAAAACGCCACTCTAGGAGAGGAACTTAATAGACGTGGACGGCAATTTCAAGAAATAGAAGAAGAGATATCATTATTAGAAGAAAAAATGACACAACCTTCCTTTTATGAAGGTGATTGGCAACCTGATATGGACAGGTATCAAGAATTGCAGAGTCTCATGGCACGCTCAGGAGGCGGAGATGTAGCAGGACACGCCCAAGAAATTTTGAAAGCATTGGATTTGGAACATCATCCATTAGATATCCAACTCTCTTTACTATCTGGTGGCGAACGTGCAAAAGTTGCACTTGCAAGGCAATTGGTTGGTTTAAATGAAATTGATGTATTTTTCTTAGACGAGCCCACAAATCACTTGGACCTACAGACTTTGAATTGGCTTGAAAATTTTCTAACTAATTTTAATGGAGCTCTTTTAATTGTAAGCCATGATAGATATTTTTTAGATAGAGTCTGTAATAATATTATTGAAGTTCAAGATGCACATACAAAGGGGTATAATGGTAATTATACTTCCTATTTAAAGCAAAAAGAACTTTTTTTACAAACTCTCAATGACCGAATTGACAAGACACAAAAAGAGTTGAAAAGGTTGAAAGGTGCTATGCAATCAATGAAAAGCTCCAATAAATATGATAAATCGGTTTCTCAAAAACATGTAATGATTTTACGAACACAGCGTGAATTGAAATGGTTAAAATCTATTAAACCTAATTTAAGAAAATCCTTAAGATTTAATATGAAAGCTACTGAAAAAAGTAGTTTAGAAGTATTGGATTTTAAAAAAGCCCATTTATCATTTGATAGCCTCTCACATCCAATAATTAGGGGTTTAAATATTGGAGTACGAAGGGGTCAAAAAATAGGGATAATAGGTCCTAACGGGGCAGGAAAAACTACATTATTAAGAATTATCAACGGTGAATTGAGCTTAGATTCAGGAGAAATAGATATCCGCCCCGGAGTTCAAATAGGTTATTTTCATCAAGACCACAGACTACTAAATTTTGATTTGACTCCTATTGAACAAATTCAATATTTAAAACCAAAAATGGAATATGGAACTCTTAGATCTATGTTAGGGCAGTTTCAATTTACATCGGATATGGCTAAAACTAAACTTTCGAAATTAAGTGGAGGGGAGAGGGCAAGAGTGGCTTTACTTTGTTTATTGCTGGAAGAAAATAATATGCTTTTATTAGATGAGCCAACAAATCACTTGGATACAGACGCCAAACAAGCCTTAGAAGAAGCACTCATCGGATACGATGGAGGAATAATTACAGTAAGTCACGATAGATATTTTTTAGATCAAGTATGCGATACAATATGGGAATTAAAAGGAGATGGAAGTCTTTTTGTTTGGCCGGGGAATTATTCTGATTATATTAGAAGAAAAGAAAAACAAAAATAGTTTGAAATATTAAACGCCCCAGAATCTATTTGCAGATAATGATTCATCGTTTTCTTCAAAAGATTGTACTACCGTTCTTAATAGATAGTAAAGAACAGTTGCTAAAATTGGTAGAAACCAAGTATCTGATATTTCTCCAAAGGCTAAACTATAATCATCTCCGGACAATTCAGTTAATAGAACTTCTATGATTGCCCTAGAAATAGTGTAAATTACTCCTCCTAGACCAAATAATAACAAACTCCTGCCTGTAAATGTTCCCTCTTTCCATCTTAGTACCCCTAAGGAAAGCGCAAAAGAGAAAGTAGATACAACTATCCATGTAAGTGCCTGATCTAACGCAATGACCCAAACCGCGGCGTCTCTATTTACAGCATCCAAATCAAATACATCAATACTCGTGTAACTTTCAGTAACATACTCATTCAATTCTGATGTAGAACCAGTAAGAACTTGCCAAACCGTTAGAACCGACAATAGTACAGAGACAATTGCTAATCCCCACAATAGAGAAGACCAAATACCTCCAGTAGCACTTTCCCGCATATCATTAAGCAAACGATCTAATTGCTGTTCCCAACCCAGTCCCTTTGCTAAAACCCATATTCCTATTATCAACGGCATTGCTCCAATAATTACAGTTCCATTGGGAAGCATCAGCCCTAATCCAAAAAGCATTAAAAATATTGCAACTGGTACTAGCAATCTGGCACGCCATCTTGGATCTTCAACAGCTTTTATTATGTAGTAATAAGTACTTTCTATACCCCTATTCTGTCTTACAATTATCTTCTCGATATGATCTACTCTTATTCTTGAGGTTATTATTGGAAGAGATGCTTCATCATCAGCACCATCAGTTACTAGAACTGCTGAATCTGGTTGAAATTCCTTGATTACTTCTTCTAATTGACTTGCAATTGCTCTGTCACTACGTGGCCCAACTCTTACATCACCTGTCAATATGGCTATTTCTAATTCATCATTTCCCTTTGCACTCTCCACCATCTTGTCATGGTGATGTAAGGCTCCTAAAATTGCGTTTGTATCAGATTCTTCTGGATCTGCAATTCCTAATCTTAATACTGCATTTAAGGCATTTTTCCTACCTATTACTGGGCCTCTTATTCCAGCTTTAACTCCTAAATCATTATCCCTATCAACAGTCATTATTAATGTTCTAGCCATGTAATCACACCTGCATTAATTTTTGTCTAATTGGATATTACCTATGAAGAATTGGATACTTTGTCTCCGACTTCTCCCCCCATGTCTTTATTTTGATTCGTATCTTCATTATATCTTCTTCTCTGTTTTGCTCTCAGATATTTAAGGGGATGAGTCATCCATTCTTGATCACAAAGTGCATTATCACCTTTCTGAACTGGACAGCGAGCCCCTGTTTTTAATGCTGAACAACCATGGGGCGTATATTCTCTCTCATATATTTGATTTATTTGATACCCACTGGTCTCTACATTATAATCAGGAGCATTTGAAAAAAATGCCAATGTTTCTTCTGGAGAAAAACCCATGGACCTGGACATAGCAGCTAAAAAAACGCGTCCCGTATGGTTTACATTTATGCCTTGATTTAATTCTGAAACAGCTAATTCAAAACAAGGAGGCCATTCATCCCTTGTTGTGGCACTCATTGGCATTTCTTCTCGAACTTGTTCTGAGAACAAACCAACTATTCTTTCTACAGAAGATGAGAATAGTGCTGCAAAATCAGCATCCATTTTTCCCATTCTCTGAATGCATATTTCATTAAGATTTTCACGAATTCTTTCCTTTAACAATCTAGATGTACGCTGCATACTACTTTCTCCGACTCCTGGATTCATACAGACCCAACCATCTTCTACTGATCGATTTATTAATCTCCAATAATTTCCTGAAATTTTAGGACATAATTCTATAAAATCACTGATTGGTATCCAATAAACAGGAACACCATTCTCACCTGTATTCTCTTTAATATCTGAAAGATACGTTTTCGCAATTAACATAAAATTTTGATTATCTACTCCTAACAAATAATCTGCTCTACTAGATTCTCCTTCAATCCATCTTCCTAATAGTCTTTCATCAAACGAAGCACAAATTATCAACATTGCATATAGAAATGATAAACATTCTGTCATCTTCCCTATCTCAGTTGATAAATCTATAATTTCAGCCGATTTAATATCGCCCTTGTGAGTAATGCTTTCTACAAGCCTAATTCGACCTCTTGCGCGAATATCTTCAAGCCATGGGGCATCTATCAATTGTTCTATTGTTATGTCGTTTTCCTCTAATAATTTTTTAATATAATCTTTACTCTGAGGAAGAAAACCGTATCTTGCCAATATACTATCGTCGCCAATCTTGGGTAACTCGAGAGGCATCGGCGGCATAAAGGTCCTATGCACCCCTAGGGTTCTTCAATACTAACTATGCCGATATGTATGAGAAAGGACATTATGCCACCAACAAAACAAAAAATTGAAAACATTAATCATGAATTAATTAAAATTCAAGATGAGATAAGGGACTTTTTTGGTTGGAATTTGAATGACGATTTACAAAGTACAAAAAAATTACTTTATAGAATTGATAATTCTAATATCAAAAATTGGGAAACATCTAATCGTGAAAAGAATCTATGTGATATTATTGAGCAAATGAATTCTACTGATAAAAAAATCATAATTATCGGTGCTGCAGCGACATCTTCAGAAATTTTAAAAATTTTAAAAAAAAATAATTTTTTTGTTTTGGCGGACGGTGCAGGTGCAGTTTTTTCCACATTAGATGATAACTCGAAAAAAGAAGCTTGGGCTCGATCACTTTGTGTTATAAGTGATGGAGATGGGGGGAAAGGACTAACTCAAGCGATCCAACAAGAAGTACCATTGATACTTCATGCACATGGAGACAATGTTCCTTCTTGGACTAAGACTATCGATTACATACTATCAAAAGATATTGAGATGAAGATAGTTTTAACGCATCAAACACCAAGAAAAATTGATGGTATGTATAATTTTGGAGGATTTACAGATGGAGACAGAGCAGTATGTTTTGTTCATTCTAATGGAATACCCAAAGAAAGAATAGCAATGGTAGGCACAAGGACAGATATAGTTGGCAAATGGTCAGGAATCACCGATAAAGAATTAAAATTATCGAAATTAAAATGGATGGAGAAAGTATTACAAATTATCGAAATAAATTATTGAATTTCAAACTCTCCTACCTTTATCTTTTCTTGACCTTTATCAATTACACCTTCAAAATTATCTTTAGTACCATCTTTATAATTTACAGCTATGTCATATTTTGTAGATTCTCCTCCATTTATTGTTTCATATTCCTCAATAAAGATATTATATTTACCTTTAACAGGATTGTTTAACTTAATTGATTGTTTATTAGCACTTTCGTCCATATCAAATAGTATATTTTTATGCTTTCCAACATCTAAGAAAGAAATCATTTGCCCATCTGGTTGTTCTAAACTTAGTCCAAGATCATTAGAAGAATCTAATGACATATCGACTGTAGCACTATTCATGACAGAACTACTATCCGTTTCTTTTTCTAACGCTTGTATATTTTCATCTTCTAATACTAATTCTTTAGGTTTTGACTCCCCTTTCTCCATTTCAGCAATAGCAAACTTAGCTATAAATAATAACTCATTATTTATTTTATTGTGCCTAATTTTTCCTTCGTATACCCTTTGATTAGTTCCTATAGTTACACTAACTTTGAAATCTGTCTCATTTTTTAATATTAAATTTTTTAATAAAGGAATTTTCGACAAAACACTATTTTTATGTTGTATTTTGTAGTGCCTGACCCCAACTCTATATGTTCCTGAAGGCGGCGTCTTAGTCCATACTACATTTTCCACGGGTGTTTTTGACGTTGGTTTGAAATTCATGTCTAAGTCCAATTCCCCTCCACATGCAGATTTTCTGTTATCATGGAAAATATGTTCTCCTGAAGGAGTAATTACATGCAAATCTAAATCATTCCAATTATTCCATAATAGGCTGATTTGTACAGAACCTCTTTTTGCACCTTCTCTTTCTAGCCTTTCACTAAAAGCAGACGCTCCTTCTTCACTAATCACGGCTTCTTGAATCCCTTCGCCCAAAATTCCACCCCCTTCTCCTAAACCTTCAGAGGGGAGAGAAATATCTGAACGGTCAGATCTTCTTCCACTTCGTCTTCTATTTCTTAATTGAACAGATTCTGATTCAAATTCAGGTAAATTTATTTCTGTTGGGGGTAAAATAGTCCTTCTACGGCCTCCAAACAATATTCTGTATACGCCTTGGAAAAGTAAACCAATTATCGTCACAACGATGACAAGCGAAACTACGTCCACAGTACTGAACCTGTGCCCCGTCTTTTCATAACATCGGTTAAATTAACTACTTTAGACGTGTCAAATCAATTTTATAACCGTGTATTTCATATCCGAGTCAACCTCCCTCTACATTCGGGCGGATTGCCATTAGGCTACACAGATTTGTAGAAATATACTTTTTGGGATAAGATATTATGAAGGTTAAAGCAATTTTAATAGTTACCATCATGGTTCTTTCAATTTTGCCATACACTCCAGAAGCGATGTTAAAAACTAATACAGAGCCTTCATTTCAATCTTCAAACGCAGATGTTGCAGTAACTCAATTGGACATAACTACCCCTTCGGTATATGTAGGCGCTGTACCAACAGTTTCTCCGATGGAACATATAATCAGAGTTACAATAGTAAATTTTGGGGGTTCTGATGCAGAAGGTACTCTTACACTAGAAGTTGATGACGGCTCAGGACCTTCGGAAGTAGACAGTCGGGATATTTCAATTTCTTCTGGTTGGACATCTAATCATATAATGTACTGGAATGCAACCAATTCTCCCTCAGGCTCTTCTTTAATCGCCTTATGGACAAATGACCCCTCATCCACAGACTCCGATACTAGCAATAATCAATTACTTTTGTCCAATATAGACGTACTTGATGTTCAAAGTGCTACTCACGTTGCAGATACTTTGCCAGATTATGGTGATGTATTAGCAAAAGGACTTTGGTCTGGAACAATTTCAATGGTAAACTCAGGCACAGTCCCTGTGGATGTAACAGCTGATTTATCACTCACATCTGTACTCGGAGGAGACGTTACTCCAATCACATCGACAACCATACAACCGCCCGTTGGTAGCCTTTCTAGCCCTGCTTTACTTACAAATATAGATATTTCATTTGATGGAACACCTTTGGAAGGAGAATACATAATATCTGGCGAGATTCAATTTACGGGTATATTATCCGGGACTTCTACCATAAGCATCCCAGATATTTCAGTCTCTTTTGATTTCTCAAATGCAGTGTTATCTACTCCAATTGATAGAAATGTAGACCCTGGAGAATGGACAAACATATCTTTCCTTTTACAAAATGCCGGTAGTTTACCGGAAACCTTTACCGTTTCTCAAACAAACATAAGTGGTTGGGTAAAAGCACCAGCAACAATCCATTCGAGCTCAGATCCACTGAGTCTTGATTCAGGTTCATCAACAGTTATTACTATTCCAGTAGAAGTTCCACAGGATGCCGATATTAGTGATTCTGAGATGGTAACTCTATCTGTATTGTCTCAAAGTAATAGCCTACTCTTGGAAAGTACTGTAATTATAATGGCAGGAGAATTATATCAAGGTACAATTACTCAAAATAGCTCTCACTCAAGTGGGGTAGATCATTTTAATGTTGAGCCCGGTGGTGAAAGTTTCACTCATGAATATATATTGAATAACACGGGTACAGCCCCTGCTCAGTATCAAATTAATGCTGCAATGTTAGAAGCAGTTCCTTATTGGACAATAATCGCTCCTGTTACTATAACAAATATCTTATTGCCTGGTGAGAATATTACAATCCCCGTAACATTTATTCTACCTGATATGGAGATTCCCATGCAATCGGCTTTGAAAATAAATGCAGACTTGGAATTAACTTTCAGAGTACAAGCGATACCATTATCTGGTGGTTTAGATGTTATCGCCACAACTTCTATACATGTTTTACCTAAAGTAGAAATTGATTTTGAATTATTAGATGATAATGATGAACCCTTGAATTCAGACTGCCCATTAACTAAAGGATATGAAATTTGTTTGGAAGAGGTCACATCGGAAGAAATAACTTCATTATCAATTAATAGAGCATTAAAGTTTAGAGTTCAAGCCAAAAATAATTTAGCCTCAGAAACAGATGGTACAGCACAGATTAATTTAGTTCAGAAATTTTTAAATCATGATCCAATTACTACTGGAGCGGCACAATATGAAGAACAAAGATGGACTATTGGACTAAACCCTCCAACAATGAGTTTGGGGATTGGAGAAAGTGGGTATGGAGTAATAACCATGCGCCACACTTCTAATGTAAACTTTCCATACCCGGCTGCAGGAGAGCTGAGTTTTACTGTAGCCGCTGAAACCACTTTTGCTCTTGATGATTACAATGGAAACACCATCCAAACTTCAAATAATTCCACTTCAATATCGTTTGATATACCGCAGATATCCGAGGCCGGCCTCATCTCAAAGACCATTGGAAATGGTGCACCCGGAACTGCAATAGTTGCAGAAATGACATTAAAGAATATGGGCAATTCTCCAGATATATTTGATCTGAATTATGTTGAAATGCCTGGATGGACTGTATCAATAAGTAGCACAACAACCATCAAATCTAGAATAGAAGGTTTTTGTGGAATAGGTAGCTCATGTCTTGTTCCATATGAAACATCTTTTACCGTTTCAGCGACCCCACCAGCAACTGCAAGTGCTGAAAAAATACATGAAATAATGATTTATGCATGTACCAAAAGAGACCTAGGTGTTTGTGATTATGAGCACGAGCCAGAAGATCCGGATGACCCAACAGATCAACCAGCAGAAATACTCACATATGCAACAGCTAAATTCCAATTAGATGAATTGATTAATGCTAATTTGAATACTGGATCAGATTTAGCGATATTAGATAGATTGGGAACTTCTACTATAATGTTTGAATTAAATAACACAGGCAACTCTAATCAAACTTTTGTTTTAGATTTGGAAAATACCGACGACGACTATTTATTTATAACATTCAGTGAAGATGATTCCATACTAGAATTGACAAAAACAATGCTAGTCCCTCCAGGGGCAACCTCAATTATTCGAGTTTATGCTAAAGCATCAGATACTGCACGTGCAGATAGGTCGACAACCTTTGATATTAAATTATCAAATAATGGTAGTTTATTGGATACTAAAACTATGGAAGTGACTGTAAACCCAGATCATGCATTAAATTTACAAGGTAGTACAAATTATTTTGCTCAACCAGGAGACACTATCAATGCAGATTTCAATTTACTAAACCTTGGTAATTTGCTTGAGAATAATGTTTCTTTTATTCCTATTTTGCCGACAGAATCTTCAACAGGAACATGGTCTTACGAAACTGAAAATAATAATGTTTCCATAGAACCAGGTAGTGAAAATAGTTTAGCGGTCAGACTAAATTTTACATTACCCAATTTAGGTCCTGATGTAATGCTTGAAGCTGGAACCGTGTTCAATATCCCTATTCAAATATTTTCTTATGATTTCACAGACTCAAATGGAGATTTTTTGACTTTGGGGCTAACAAATATCGCAATCACAATTGAACCATATTTTGAATTAATTATCACCTCATCCTCTGATTACATGAACATGGTTCCGGGACAAACTAGAACATTTGACTATGTTATCGAAAATGGAGGGAATGCACCAGCAAGAGTTTCCATGAGCTCTGAATTGAGTGTTACGGATCAGTCAAGATGGCAAGTATCTTATCCAAATCTTCCATCTACACAATTTATTATTCAAATAGAAGAAAGCTATTCAATAACATTAGAAATAACACCGATTGCTTCTGACCATTATGTTGGAGAAAGTGGTACTTTTGATATCATATTTACTTCTGATGACGATGCTGAAGAAACAACTTCATTCAGTACACCTATAGAAATTGTCAGAATACAGACAGATGATGCCACCATAATTGATACTGGGGCTGTAAGTACTTGGGATGATGGCCTACTTTTATGTGAGGAAGATGAAGGTGACAGATGTAGAATACTCAGAATTCCATGGATGCATGTACCATATCTAGGGCAAACAGATGAATCTGCGGTGGTATACAACCTAACTCTTTTGAGCGCTTCTAGGCATATTACTGGAGATGAAAATTCACAAGCCAATTGGCAATTCTTTGTAAATGATGTAATACTAACGCTCCTTCCAAATGGGCAGGAATTATCTTCTGACTTTACGGGGGTCAATTTCCTCCCCGTACAGCCCTACGATTCGAATACTCATTTTGATCTTAAATTTATTTTACCAGATACAGATAAATTAGCACCAGATGATGGATATGAATTCACATTTAGATTAAAAAATCTTGGAGACCCTCTCGATACAGCGCAATACTGGACAGACTTTACTATCGATTTAGTCACTACAGATACCTCCGATCCAATGATTTTGGAGATGAGATTCTTAGATTCTCAATTAATTGAAGGTAATACAGCAACATTAGTTGTTGAAGTGAAAAATTCAGGTGATGCGGTTTTGCCATCTGGATCAGTAATTTCTGTTTATTGTAATGGGGAATATCTAGATACATTTGCTGCTGGCTCTCAAAATATACCGCAATTAGCATCACAAGCAACCTTTAATTCAACATGGCAAATAAGCTCTAAGTCTATACCATGGTGGTCAACAGGAGAGCCAATTACATGCAATGCTCAATTAACCGGTACAGGATTAGAAATAATGGGTAATGACGTTTCAAACGATGTACGTTCTCAAGAATTGACAATTCAATCATGGGAGCCACCAAGTTATTTAGTAAAAATTGGCAATGAAAGCATAAAAGTCCCACTCATGGTATTTGTTTCAATAATACTATTATTGGCTTCAATGTATCTATATAGAAGAGGATTAAGAGATTTTACACCTTCCTACGTCCTCCTTTCATCTTACTTCACTACTGCGGCTTTAGGGGCACTTGCATTGACAAATTGGTTTTCATGGCTTCCTATTGTTTGCGCATCTTTAGCAATATTGACTTCTATTAGGATTGCTTGGACCTCTTCCTCTGAATTGCAGGCGATATACAATGACAAAAGAAAGTCATTAACTGGCGCCCGCGCTACAATTTCAAATCATGATGTTGAAGCAAGAAAAACATTTAGAGAGTTAAGGGCAATTGCTTCATGTGCACCATTTGCTTTCTTATTATTCACAATCATACAACCTAATTTAGCTTTAGATACAAGTACACCAGGATTAACGGGATTATTTTTATACATATTGGCATCACCTATCATTATTCATCTTGTTCTTAAATTCCTCGATAGATCTTACGAGAAGATATATGGTGATTTGGGACAATTAGAATTAAAGGCAATGAAAATAAAGAAAATTTTGGCATCTCAAAAATCTTCAAACCGATTCCAACCAAAAAATCGTCTGGGGGATTCTGAATGAGTAAAAAAGTAGAATTTAATAATTCTGGTGGTGCTGAAGCAACTTTGAAGATATTAGAACATATCGATGAACAATCTATCAAAATTCAGCATACAATATGGAAAAATAAGCCTCTTAAAGCATCAAAAATGCTTAAAAAATTAGGTAAAGAAACAGATTTCTTAGAAGAACAAGTATTAGGCTTATCCAGATCTCTGAATTCATTGGCAAAACAACTGGATGAATTAGAAGAATTGAATGAAAACGATTTAAACTCGTCAGAATTTGTTGCAATAGGATTACAATTTCTTAGAGAAGGTAATTGGGGCGCTGCAGCCGATTCTGTTGAAAAGGCAATTGCAGCTTTAGGCCCTCAAGGATTAGAAAGATCATTATCAATAATAAATAGACATTTGAATGAACTTGGAGACCTTAGTGATTCGGAGGAAGTAACATTAAATTTGATAAGAGAAGCAAGACAAAAATTAGCAAAAGATGATTTTAAAGCCGCAACAGATGCTTTTGAAAGGGCAATAAGCGTTTTAGGTTCAGTTCCAACTGGAGAAGCATTAAGTCCCTTTTTAGTTAATCATTTTTTCCTCTCAATAGAATCAAAATGGCCTGAGAGTACGAATAACGGACTAATGGTAATTACAGTAGAAAATTTAGGAGACAATAATATGTCGCCGATGAGAATGTCAATACCTACGCCTTTGGGTTGGGTCACAAGTCCAAAAATGACAGAGATACCGGAGATTCCTCCAGAAGGATATATTGAGATAGGAGTTGAAATGCGTCCTTCAGGATCTGTAACTTCAGAAAAAATGCTAGGAAGAAAATTAGCGATAACTACAGGCTATTTGGCTAATTATGGCCATTTGAAGGTTCAAATAAGGGTTGAAAACAGAACACTGAAAAGTATGGAAGGAATTATATTAGACCCATGGCTTCCTGAAGGCTTTGAAGCAATGAGATTGCCATTTGTTCAAAATTTGGGACCAGGCCAAAAAGTATATCTGGAAGTTGATGTATTGAACGTTGGTAAGAATTAATTACAAATCAAATATTGTACATAATTTTTACATATTAAAATTGAATAATGTATTATTATTGGTAATATGTCTATTTTATACATTAACATCATAAATGATAACTCATCACAAAGGGACAATGTTGCCTAGTAAGAATGCTGAAAACCTGAGAAATTATGGTAAATATGACGAACGCGGCTCAATAGGTATTGGAGCAATGATTGTGTTTATTGCATTAATATTAGTGGCCGCTGTAGCTTCAACAGTTATCATCAAAACTGCAGAAGAGTTAC
>PBHZ01000010.1 GCA_002719615.1 Methanobacteriota archaeon | reverse complement strand
GACTAATTAGAATTTTCTTTCTCCTCTTTTGTTATAAATCCCTACGCCTGCAATCTTCTTATGTTATATTGAAACTATTAACACCGACGCTCTTGATGAGCGATAAAGAGGATTATAGTTAGGTTCAGTGTACGTTAACAGCATCCATCACAAGGACAACTAGAACCACAGGGGTCACAATCACAGCATTCACAAGGCATGAACTGGGCATAGTAGATTATTATTTATAGGTATCGAAATTAATAATACAAATTACAGATTAGTGTAATCAAATCACTTCCGAGGCTGAAATTTCAAACATTATTACTTCTATTGTAATGGTTATTTCTTCATCATCACTACTTTGCCCTGGGAAAATACTATCATCAGTATTCACTTCTACATCAATTTCTAACTCCCCATATCCCCAACCAGATTGTTGCCATGGTAGCAGAGCCTGGAATTCATTAACTGAATTAGAACTTCTAGAAAGTCCATCATAATCTGGATATACTCTAAGATACATGAAAAATGGTTCACAATCATTTGTTTGCCCAGAAAGGGTATTATTTTCATCAGTCCATTGAGCCGTCAATCCTCCTTCTCGTACATCCGCGAGAATGGAATCACACTCATTAGTAGGATCAGTGTTCGCAATTATACCATCATTTCCCGTATCGTCGACTGTAATATTTATTTCTCCTATTAGATAACCTTCAGGGACATTAATATCATCAATATAAAATGTAAATGTCTGCATTTCGCCGTCTTGTAAAACTCTTGACTCCTGAAGATTTTCACTTTGCTCATTGAATGTTAAATACCACTCATCTTCAGTGGTAGCATCTTCTATTAGTTCCCAATGATTATACACCAAATCAAAGGAATTATAGCTGAAAACAACCAGAAAACTAATAACGACTACAATATATATTTTCACTGCTTCATTATAAGCAGTCATATTCAAGAAAATAGCATTAAAACTCCCATCAAATTTTTCAGATGACTTACTTTGACTCATTTTTTCACCTCATGAATTAATTCCCATTAATGAAATAAGTAAAGATATCATTAACGCCAAAGTGACTGAAACTCCTACTGAAATATTGTATGCTTTATATTCACTTCTTGAAATAGAAAAATCGACTACCTCTCCAGAATCCAAAAGAGTTTTGGCCACACTACTCGATTGTCGAATCATTCCACTGGTGATTCTTTCTTCCCAACCTATGAAAACTACGACTGCGGCTGCGAATAGAGCTGAGGTAATCATTTGTGGAATCGGAAGAACTGTCTGAATTAACTCAATAATACTGGATGTTACGATTAATAGCATCAATAAAACTAGTACTCGAGTAAACCAAACATTTTCTCCTCCTGTCTCTATTAAATTAAAATTTAGAATCAAATACATGAAAATCAATGGCACAAGTAAAAATCTGATTATCTGAGAAGTAAAAATGAAATATGTATCATATACTTTGTTGAAAGATTCACATTGTGTTTCTACGCAGGAATCAACTATTCCCATCTGAGTGTAATCAAATATGAACCACAAAATTCCTAAGACAAATAAACTAAAAGTGAAAATTGAGACACCAGAAATACCTTTTTTTCTGCATCTCCATACTTCTCCAATGAATATTGAAATTATTGAAACTGCAACACAAGCCGGTAAGACACTTCCCATTACCAAGTTGATTGCATTAGGATCACTATATTCACTTCCTCCAACAGCGAATCTAGCAAAAAAATGATTGTCCTGAGTGGTGATTATACCTAGCCAGTAAGTCAACCAATCTCCAAAGGCTGCAAATACTAGCAAAGCAGCCACCGCTGAAATAGTCCTATCTTCTTTCCGATCGTCTATTATTTCACTATGTAGGTATCTCAAATAAACTCCTAACCATATAAGGAATGGAAATAATAAGAAAAGGCTACTTACAGAATCATATTCAAAATTTGTAATAATCCCTGTTGGAATGAATATAAGGGTAATTAAGATAGTTACTATACACCCTAGGGTTACTATTTTTGAATTCTGAATTAATGGGTAAGGATAAGTCAAAGAAAGTACTATCAATAGCCCACTAAAAATTATCCAAGTCGATTTTGCTCCAAATCTTAAGAATGACGAACCATATTGGCCAGTAGCCATTAAGTCATTATTCATTTGATAATCGATAATGGTACTGAATAAGTAGTTTATACCTAATATTAACAATATCCACCCCAATATTAATGCCGCAAATCTCTCATTATCATTAGATTTTTCTGAACGAAATACTAGAATAATTGTCATTAGCCCTAGAATTAGGTGAATCATAGTTGCGATTGGCAACAACTCAACTTCTGCCATCCATCATCCTCTATCCTGACGTATGCGATTTAACCAAAAAACTTATCCCGAATTTTAAAATTATAGAAATAGACGCCATGTATTATAAAATAATAAAGTGTACACCTGTGGGATTAATATGAAGTCCATAGGGGAAATAGAAGATAATTTAGCAAGCAA
Source organism: Methanobacteriota archaeon (assembly GCA_002719615.1). GTDB lineage: Archaea > Thermoplasmatota > Poseidoniia > Poseidoniales > Thalassarchaeaceae > MGIIb-O3. Next base: position 80,637 of record PBHZ01000010.1, on the reverse strand, counting down.
AGCTGAACCAATACTAGGATTCAAACCGTCTTCAAAGATTAAAAGAGGGCCAATTGGAATTCTTATTAGTATAATTTGTATACTGATTGTATTGAGAGAATTGAACAGCTCTGGCGTTATATAGAGGGGTTCGGAGCAGTATCAGAAGGAATGTTTGAAACTGATGTTTACTATCGGAATATATGAAAGATCTCAGTACGCACCTCCTCCTTCTATTAGTGGCTGCAGTATGGGGTTCAACATGGGCCATTGGGCGATTTCTTAGCTACGGTCTGGATGAAGGAAATAGGGCTAGCATGGAACCTGCTACTTCTGCATGGTTGCGATACACTATCGCAGTTGCCGCATTTGTTATTTGGTGCTGGATATACAGAAATACTAACTCTCGAAGAATTCTCCCCCAAGGTAAAAAAGCATGGAAATATACGTTTTGGATGGCCACACTGGGTACTATGGGCTACCAACTTCTTTTCATGAATGGGATGAAATGGACTGCAGCTGGTGATGCTTCTCTCATTATTCCAATGAATCCTGTGTTTACTGTTCTTCTTGCTATTCCATTACTCGGACAGAAGATGAGTTTGAGGATGGTATATGGCCTAATTGTGGGTCTAATTGGTGTAGCAACAGTTGTCGGCTGGAGTCCGAATACAAATATACCGTTCAATCATAGATTAATTGGTGCTACGCTAATCGCTTTCGCTGCTTTAACATGGGCTGCAACTAGTAATCTGACCAAGATGGCTTTACTCGATGGAACAATAGGTACTTCATTCGAGATTGTAGTATGGTATTCCATAGTTGGTTGGGTATTGCTCACTCCATGGATGTTGGTTGAAGTATGGAACTCTGGTATCCCTAGTCCTAAAACTACTGAGCTGATTTCAGTGGCTTATCTTGGACTAATTTCTACAGTTCTTACCTATGCATGGTTCGCAAGAGGAATTGATAGGATTGGAGCTACTGCCGCTTCTTCGTATGTATTTTTAGTTCCTGTTTTTGGTGTCCTAAGTGGGTGGTTGTTACTTGATGAAAGTATTGGATTCTCAATGTTAGTTGGATTCTGTATGATTGTTGTTGGTGTTAGAGAAGTTCAGCGAGAAAGTGATAGACTAAGTGCTGATTAAAATTATGAATAAAATTCATAATATTCTGATTGAACCGGAGTTTGAGAGATAGTATGGTGACCATGATGGACGTAGAGAAGGCACAGCGCGCCTGGGCAGAAGGTATTGTTTCAATTGCGACGGCACACACTACTGGTATAGACTATGTCGAAAGAGCAAGAACTCATATCAAATCCTTGTATGCATATGATATTAGTCCAGTCCTATTCAAGCCAACACTCGCTATTAATATTCAATTTCGATCAACTTTCGAAGGTGCATTATCATATTTTGTTGCGGGTAATGATGAATACCCAGAAGACAAAGGTTTTGCCATTAAAGGTTGGACAAATGTACGATTTGAGAATGAAGGCATTATCCTTAATGAAACAAGCGCTATAGCCATGGGTAATTATTTTTTTATGACGCCCGAAGGCGATGAAGTAAAAGTTGAATTTTCTTTTGGTTACATAGTTGATTCAGGCGGTTCTCTACGTATCAATTTGCATCATTCATCTATACCTGCAAGTTTTGAATAAAATATCGATATCAGAGGGATAGGATCACCATGATTGAAAAAGAGATAGTCAATGATTACTATAGGCTACCTAAAATAATTTTGATTCTCACAAAAATACTTCACTTAATACATCCATATCTTGCTTCTAGGTTACTTCTTTTTTTCTTCACTCGACCAATATATTTCAAAACTCCAGAAAGAGAGTTAGACTTCTTGAAGCAAAGTGAATTTTCAAGAATGAAGATACCGGATATTAATAAAAATATACAAATCTATAATTTAAAAAATCAAGGAGAAAAAATTCTTTTGATCCATGGTTGGAATGGGAGAGGGAGTCAATTTTATCACATCGCAAAAGAATGCCATAATGCAGGCTTTGATGTTACTGTTTTCGATCTACCTGGGCATGGAAAATCTTCTTCAAAACGATGCAATGTCTCTGAAGTAGTGTCATGTGTTAATTATCTTAATCATGAAATAGGTCCTTTTAACCATTTAATATCGCACTCAGTAGGGGCTATTGCAGGACTAAATTCTGTCAAGACCAATGGAGAATTCAAAAGTATAGTAATAATCAGCTTACCATCACTGAAAATTAGGCCTATGTTCACTAATTTCGTAAATATGTTTGATTTACCAGGAAATAAATATGCTGATATGATGGTAAAATACTATGAAAAAAAGTATAGAATCAAACTATCTTCCCTGGATCCAATCGAATTCGCAAAAAAAATATCTGTTAAATCACTGATAATCCATTGTAGAGATGACAAAGATGCTGATGTGCACTCATCTGTGGAATTACATAAAGAAATACCGAACAGTAAAATTTTCTTGACTAAAAATCTCGGCCATAGGAGGATCTTGAGAGATTCACAAGTATCTGAAAGGATAGTTGATTTTTTAGAATAAAGATTTTTTGGAAAAATTTAGTACGATAACTAATTTAATATACAAATATTCCCTGTGTACAAAAGTGGAAGTGAAAAGAACTCACACATTTTCTGCCAAGATGATTCACTGGATATTTATTCTTTTGTACGCATATGGTATATTCAAGCAACTAGATGATATATCTGAGTTAGAGAACTCAGGATTATTAGTTTTTGAAGTATTTTTCGCAATTATTTTCTTGATAATTGTTATAATGCGTTATTCTTATATGAGACGTTTTGAAACATTTCTTGGCGCCAGAGAACCCATACCTTCTGCTCATAAATATCTTGCAAAAACAATCCACATTTGCATGTACTTGTGTTTAATTATTTTACCTATTTCCGGTTTATTGATTGCTGCTTTGTTTACACAAGGAATTACTGATGGGGCGGTGCAGGATTTAATAATTGGAATCCACGGTTTTTCCGCTGATTTAAGTTATGTTCTTATAGCAATTCACATTGGTGCTGCTCTTTATTCTAGGATTAAGGGTGAAGGTGTTTGGACATCTATGGTACCAATTTGGAAGGAAAATAAACCAGTAACCAATAAAAAAATAATTAAGATTAAAAATTTAGAGAATAATTTTTTTGAAAAAGTAGAAGATATCTTCTCTACGTCAAAGTAAACTCTACAACAACACTTGAAACATAATGCCTTTAGGAAGAGGCATGGCTTTCACTTCTTCTCGCAGAGTTGATTTTCCAATGGTCGATTTGGCTGGTATAGCGTATTATCCCAGATTTTGGGATTTAGCGCATCGTTTTTATGAAGAATCATGGGAATATACATGTGATATGCATTACAATATAATATTAAATGAACACAGAATAGGATTTCCATTAATCTACAGCGAAGCGACATTTAATAATCCTCTAAAATATGGTGATACAGCTACTTGCAAATTATCAATAAAAGAAATAGGAAACACTTCCATAAAATGGTATTATGAAATTTATAATCAAAATAATGTTTTGTGTTGGTCTGCGACTCAAATAACAGTCTGTACGGATATGGATTCTATTACCAATAAACTTCCCATTCCAGACTGGATGAAAGAAAAATTGGGAAAAATTGTTGAAAAATAATTCATTCCTTTGGCCATTTTTTTGATAATGCTTTACGCAATGAATCATCTAGGATTGCATCCCACCAGTTTGCATTCCTCCAAATTGCATATCTTCCCCTAATTCCTCTCATATCGGCGCCATCTAATTTAGCACCTTGTAAATTTGATAATCCTAATTTTGCTTTCAGAAGCCGAGCTCCTCTGAGGTCAGCCCCATCTAAAGCAGCTTTCATCAGATTTGTGCCTTGAAGAGAGGCATTTCTTAGGTCAGATCCAGATAAATTAGCTCCTTCCATATCTGAGTTATCAAATACAGCTCTTTTTAAATTAGCATTCGGTAATTCCACATTTCGCAAGTCCTTCCCAATATGAGAACTAAATGACCAATCCTCGGGTTCTTGTTCCATGGTATTTTCATCCATTAGTTGTTATTAAATAAAGTTAGGTTTTTTTTAAATTAATTTAATCAAAATCCGTGAAATTAAAATGAGTCCTACCCAAGGGCTCACTATGAGTGATGGGACTAGCGCCGGATATCCTTTAGTTTTACATTCAGGAGCAGATTCTTCAAAATTAGGAGGGGTCGCAATATGTGGATTTTCTACAGTAGGTTCTGTTGGCGTTATTGCTGCTTCACATCTTATTAGATCTCTAAATCTTGATCCAATGGGCACTGTCATGCATCCTAAATTTCCTGCTATAGCCTTAATTCATGATTCTGTTCCGAAACATCCTGTAAGAGTATATCAAGGAGATGGAATAGGAGTATTTACCGCAGAAATTCAATTTCCAAGTGAAAATGATGTTTATTTCGGTCAGACCGTATTAGAATGGTTTACCAAAGGAGGATTTAGTAAACTAATCGTAATAGATGGAGTAGTAAGTAACGACTTGGGAATTAAAGAAGAAAGTGATCTATGGAGTGTATCGTCAACAAGAGAAGGTAGGGACAGACTTGATGATGCTAATATTCAAAGGATTCAACAAGGTGTTGTATCCGGTATTGCTGGTTATTTAATAGCAGAGGGTGAAAGACAAAACCTCGATATTACAGCACTTTTATCAGAATGTAATCCAGTATATCCGGATGCAAGAGCAGCATTAATTGCAATTGAAGGGCTTAGTGAATTACTAGATATGGAAATCCCAGTTAATGATTTATTAGAAGATGCACGGAAAATAGAAGACAAAGTTCGTGAAGCATTTGAAAGAGCACAATCTATAGCACTTCCTGCACCTGAGGATGATGATGAACTTCCGATGTACTAATTAGTAGAATGGGTTTGTACCAGCAGCATGATCTGTAACATCGATAACTTCAGTTATTCCTGGAACTTTCTCTTTTATCATGACTTCAACGCCCTGTTTTAATGTTACATCTGCCATGCCGCAACCCTGACAACCTCCTCCAAAGGAAATTATTGCCTTATTTTCATCAACGCCAACCAGATCTACATGACCACCGTGTGATGCTACAGCTGGATTAACTTCATCAGCAATTATTTCAGCCACTGCTTGAGATAACTCATCCATCCATAACGGATTAGGATTATCAAAACTAAAACCACCACCCATTAATGTTTCTTTATAATCTATAGTTGTACCTTCAAGATATATCTTACTTTTTAGATCAACCAGAACCGCCATTCCATCTATTTCTAGGGTAATATCGTCTTCTTTCCCTTCACTTTTATTGACTAGTTGTAAATCATACTGAAATCCTTTAGGGCCTCTGCCGATTATTTCTATCCTCAATAGTAGATTATTATCATCAGCATCTTCTGCAAATTTATCAAGCATTTCGCGTGCCTTAGAACTAATCGACAGCATGTCTCTCGGTGTATCCTAAGAGGTCGTCTTTATTCAATCTGTCCAATATGAGTAACCCTCATCACCTCTTGCTTGACGCATATGTCATGGTATCCGACAAGTACGGTCGTCAATTACGAGACCTACGTATTTCAGTTACCGATAGGTGTAATTTTAGATGCAGATATTGCATGCCAAGAGAAAAATTTGGTTCTGATCACGCTTTTATGCCCAAGCGAGCCTTTCTTTCTTTCGATGAAATAGAAAAAGTTGTAAAATCATGTAAGGAGTTGGGGCTTCAAAAAGTTAGAATTACAGGTGGTGAGCCGTTATTACGTCCAAATCTTCCAGATCTAGTAAAAAAACTTTCAAAATTAGATTTAGACATCGCATTAACGACGAATGCTTCTTTGTTACGTAAGTACGCAAAAGAACTGTCAGAAGCAGGACTTAACAGAGTTACAGTAAGTTTAGATGCACTGGATCAAGATATACATTCTAAAATGACCGATAGTAATACTTCAGTAGATACAATATTGGATGGTATTAATGCAGCAATAGAATTTGGACTTACTCCAGTTAAGGTAAATTGTGTAGTTCAAAAAGGAGTTAATGAATCGGAAGTAAAAAAGTTAGTAGACCATTTTCGTAATACAGAAGTAATTGTTCGGTTCATAGAGTATATGGATGTTGGTAGAACAAATGGATGGATGTTAGGGCAAGTAATCCCTTCATTCGACATAATCAACTACTTACAGAAGTATTTCGATTTAAATCCTTTAAATTCAGAATCTTCTAGTGATGTTGCTAAGCGATGGGCTCATTCAGACGGATCTGGAGAAATAGGAGTTATTTCATCAGTTTCATCTCCTTTTTGTGGTGATTGTGTTCGGGCACGTTTATCCGCAAATGGTTATTTACATACTTGTTTATTTGCTTCTGGAGGGCATGATTTACGAGCTATAATACATAATAGTGAAGATATTCAAACCCTTACAGAAGCCATAAGAGCGATCTGGACAAGAAGGGATGATAGATACAGCGAATTACGTTCCAGTGATAATTCAGCATTACCCAGAATCGAGATGTCTTATATCGGTGGTTGAGTTTCTAAAGTCAATTTAACTATCAAATCCCAAGGAGCATCAGTTCTGATTGACGGTTTTCTACCATAATTTGCCAAACTAGCACAATATCCCGAATCAAGAATTCTTTTAACTAATTTTTTTGGACTTGGCGGTGATCCTATTTTCAGCCAACTTGATAGAGAATCAACAAGAATATGATGCGGAGTTTCAATTGCATTTGCTTCATTAGACAAATTCTTGACACTTCTTAGAATCCTTCTTTTTTCATATTCAAAATCTTTTTTTGTCCAAGACAATATATCATCTTTTATCAAACTAGGAGCGCACATCTCCAATACTTTTTCTTCTGTCATGAATTTTAACACTTCTTTCTTGCCCATATTTTTTATCCACATTGGTCCAGAAACTCTCTCATCTCTTCTGTTTATTGGATAACCAAATGGTAAAAAACAATGTATAGGCGTTATATCTAAATTAGATTTTGGATGAAGGCCAGATTCTATTGATGCCAAAACTTCTTCACGTGTTGGAGAAAACACTCTCCATCCTAATGATTCTTCAATTTTGTTAGCACCTTCGATACTTCTAATCACTCTTACTGATACCCTAAGATGATGTGAATCCCAAATTGATAATAATGGTTCTATTCTTCTTTCATGCTTTGATGCCGCTCTTCCTACAGTAGCCAGAAGAACCCTCAATGCAGAATCATGAGCCAAACCATCATTTCTTACTCTTGCACCATACCTTCTAAGAAGTGGATTTTTAGAAGATCCCGTTAATGCAGCAGTATCTGTGGCACTAACTTCTAAAATTCCTTTTCGTGCTATTGATTGAACCGCAGTATCAAGAAAAGGAATTGGAGACCCATAAGGATCTATATCTACCCAATGCCATCCTTGATTTAGAATGGCAGATCTCAAATCACCATTTATGGCTTTTAATTCTCCTTTAGAATGAAGTGGAGGAAACTCTTCATGTGTCTTTAATGCTAAATCTAGAGCAAATTGATTCATATCAATTATTGTAGCTCGAATTCTTTCTGCACTTTTTTGAGGTAATTCGTTTAACCACCTTCTTGCCCTTAAACCCGTAGCAGACAATCCATCAACAGCGTATATTAGGTCTTTTCCCAATAATTCGTTTTCAATTGCATACTGCATTAGTAGCACACTTCTTGTTCTGCTCCTACTCATAGCAGGATTGTAGAAAACAGGATTTTCACCCTTTATCGCCGGACCTATCCTATCTCCATCGGGGCTGGAAAATAATCTCATCAGAGTTTTACCTTCTCTATGAAGAACATCTGGCCATTCTCCCACAGACTTATCTACCATATTATCACATATAATTAATGCCCATGTAATGATATCTAACTTCAATAGTGCTCAAATNTAACACTAGTATCAATATGAGTTACTTTTCTACCACTATCATTCACTGATCCAACAATTTTTGTTCCTGGTAATCTTTCATTCAACCAATCTACAATCTTCTGAGCATTGTTTGAAGAAACTGCAAGAACCATTCCCATGCCCATATTAAATGTTCTATGCATTTCTCGATTATTTATTATTCCAATTTCTGCAATCCATTTGAATTCAGGATGTATTGGTAAAGGATCAGATATATTCCAACCCAATGTATCATGTAACCTGAGAAGATTAGACAAGCCACCTCCAGTAATATGGGCCAAAGCTTTCAATTCAGAAACATTACATGGCCCTCTTTCTTCTCTACAGGACATTATCAAATCAATAATGGGATTAACATATATCCTTGTAGGGTTAAGAAGAATTTCTCCAAGTAAAACATCTTCATTATGTCCAGGAAAACGTTCGATAACTCTACCTTCATGTTTTGGATTAAATGGCACAGCATCATTTAAGGATAGTCCAGATCTTTCTAAAACAGCTCTAACAAGTGTATATCCATTTGAATGAATACCACTGCTTGGAAGCCCAATCAAGATATCTCCAGATTCTAAATTTTCACCAGTTATCGCCTCNCCTTTTGGAAACCAACCCAATGCTGTACCTGANAAGTCTAATTCATTTACAATACCGGGTAATGTTGCAGTTTCGCCACCTGCTAATGTTATTCTAGCTCTTTTGCAAGCTTCGGAAAGAGAAGAACCTAATTTTGCATGAACATCTGGATTAGTTTNTGGAACAGCTATGTAGTCAACGAATGCTATTGGTTCAGCNCCTACACATAGTAAATCATTTACATTCATTGCGACACAATCTATACCAACCCCTTCCCATCTTCCAATTTCATTAGCCAATTGAAGTTTTGATCCTACTCCATCAGTAGCAAGTACCAAACGGGAATCTCCAAATTCTACTATTCCTCCAAAACCTCCTGGTAAATGAACAGGAGCGCCATTTTGACCGCTTTTTCTAGTTGATTCGCTCAATGCATTAATCAAACTAGAAACAGCTTTTCCCTCTGCATCGATATCAACTCCACTGGAAGAATAATCCATCGGCTCTTCTGATTTCATATTCAGCCGATATATTAGTACAATTTCATCTTCTCGGTTAACAATATTCTTGATATCCATATAACAAGTACAGCTCAAGGTATTAAAAGAGATAATAAAATTAATAATGAATAAGAAAGACAAAATAGTACTGTTAGAGATAAGTAATAATATTGAGATTAAAATTTAATAATTTAAATATTTTACATCTACTAATTTTTTTTAATAAAATCTTTGTTTAAATGTCATATGAGCATTATTTACAAGTATAATATATAAAATAAATAAACAATAGAGTCTATAAGTGTAACACTTTCTCGCGGAAACCCGGAGTGTGTGTATCACGATGAATAATAGAAAAATAATAGCAATAATGATGACTACCAGTATGCTTGCAGCAGCATTTGCAGGATGCCTTGGTGGAGATGATGATGAAGAAGAATGGGCACTATCTGTAGCAAGTGATGTTGATAGTGTTATAGTGTCTACAAGTTGGGACAGCATTTTAGGGTCTATAGCTACTAATAGCTTCGACACATGTGATGCAATAATCTCATCTGTAACAATAACAGCCGAACGTGATGAAGCAGTAGATTTCACTACAGCATATTACTCCAGCACTCAAGGAGTAATTGCAGGACCCGGTGTTGCTGCAATTAGTGATGTATCAGAACTAAACGTTGCTGGTACAACAATATTAGTACAAACAGGAACAACATCTGACCTATACGCCGCTAGTGATCTTCCATTAGCTACTGTAGTAGCTTTAGATGATTTCGACTCAGTATTTACTAGTTTAGCTCAAGGAACTGGACACTATGCTCTTGGAGATGCACCTGTTTTGGCTCTAGAATCAACTCTATTAACTACATTCTCTCCAGAAAATTTTGGAATAGTAGTTGCTGATGATTCAGATAATGAGTTAGAAGATGCATTAAATGTTGCAATCGCTGCNATAATNGCATCCGGAGAATATGACGCACATCTTGAAGCATGGTTCCCAGGAACATCAGGAACATTAGAGGATACAACAACTGCTGCTACAGCAACCGCTTATCCTATGCCTACCGAAGGAAGTGCTCTAACAACTGTTCTAGAATCAGGAAACCTGAGATTCTGTTCTGATACTACTTATCCTCCATTCGAGAACTTAGATGCTGCTGGAAATGCGGTAGGATTCTCTATGGATATTGCTGATGCTTTAGCAGATGAAATTGCAGAACACTATGCTAACATAGCAGACACAACTGTATTGGGATGTACAGACTCAGTCAACCCTAATTACGATTCAGCAGCTAATTTAGATGACGGAACTTGTGCAGATGGAGTTAAAATTGGTTTCTTGTTAGACCAAACTTCACCCGCTATATCCGCATATGCTTCTAACTTTATGGCCGCAGCTCAAATCGCTATTGATGATCTAAACGCCATCGAGAACGGAGCATTCTTCGAATTAGTAGCTGGAGATACAGCTTGTGATGGAACTGTAGCAGGCGCTTCAGCTCAAACACTTGCTGCAAGCGGTGTTGTAGGAGTAGCAGGAGCAGCATGTTCCTCAGCTTCAATGGGAGCAAACAACGTATTAGCTCCACTAGGAATTCCTATGATTTCCTATGCAAGTACCGCTCCTTCACTCAGTGACGGAGACACATATCCAAATTTCTGGAGAGTAGTTCCAAGCGATGCTGGACAAGGTCCTGCAATGACTGCAATGGTCGTCGCAGTTGGAATGCAAGGAGGCGCTCCTGATGCATCAACCTCAATGATGGCTATGAATCCAGCATTAGTCCACATGACCAATGATTATGGATCCGGATTAGGAGGTGCATTCGAAGGTGCATGGCTAACTTCATCTGGTCAAACATCTCTATGTGCAAAGATAGGATATGATCCAACTGATGCAGCAACTAGTTACGCAGGTATAGCCCAACAAGTGATTGACGCTGGTTGTGGTTCTGTAGTTACAGTATCTTATGCAGCAGATGGTGCAGACTTCATGGAGGCATTGAGAGGTTTAGGATCTACAATCCCTGCATTCGGTGGTGACGGAATCGCATCTGAAGATTGGATTGCAGAATTTTCTGCTCCAGCAGCCGCTAATGCAGTGTTCGCAACAAAGCCAATTGCATCAACAGGCTCCGGAACTTTCGCTGATGACTGTGCTGCAGATACTGCTTGCGCAGGTGGAATTTACACAGGAGAGACATATGATGCAATTTCTATAATTGGAAAAGCATACAATATGGAACAGGGTGCTAACATGGCCAGCCATATTGACATGGTAGGTGTGAATTATGCAGGGGCTTCAGGAACAGTTAATTTTGATGCAAATGGAGATATCCCATCTGAAAATGGTTATGACATATGCATGCATGCAATAATATCCTCGACTGATACTTACCTAAATTGTATGCATTACTGGACTGCCGAAGGAGGAGTACAAGAATACGAATTCACAGGTCAGACAGTAAAGTTAGGTATGCTATTAGATCAGACTTCTGATGCAGTATCTGCTTATGCTCCAGGATTTATGGCTGCAAGCGGAATTGCATTGCAAGTTATGAACGCTGCAGGATACAGTAACGGCTTATTGTTCGAGNTAGTCTATGCTGACACAGCATGTTCTGAATCAGGTGGAGCAGCAGCAGCACAAACACTTGCTAGCGCTGGTGTTGTAGGAGTTATTGGAGCAGCTTGTTCAGGAGCTTCAATGGCAGCAAATGGTGTGTTATCTCCGTTAGGAATTCCAATGATTTCCTACGCTAGCACAAGTCCAGCATTGACTGATGATACTGTTTATCCAGATTTCTACAGAGTAGTTCCAAGTGATGCTCAACAAGGAGCAGCAATGTCTGATGTGATCACAGCAGGCTCTTCTGTTGCCACAATCCACATGAGCAATGATTACGCAGTAGGACTTGGAACCTCTTTCGCAAATGAATGGTCTGCAAATAATGAATCAATGTGTCAAACGATATCATATGACCCAGCTAATTTTGATGCAGACGCTATAGCAACACAAGTTATGGACAACAACTGTGATGCAGTATTCCTAGTATCGTACGCAGCAGATGGTGAACAATTAATCACTTCACTTGCAACCGCAGGATACACAGGTGCAATATATGGTGGAGATGGAATAGCAGATTCCAACTTCGGCGGTCCTGATGGCATGATTGCTACAAGGCCTGGAGCAAATCCAAATGCTGGAGATACTGTTCTATCCGAAAGAGCTCTTGCTTTCCAAGCCCTCTGTGATGCTCTTGAAGCATGTGCAGGCGGAATTTACACTGGTGAAACTTTCGATGCATTCATTATAATGGGATTCTCAGTATTCGCTCTGGCATCAAGTCCAGGCGTTCCTCTGTCCACAATGATCGGGGCTGTAGGACAAAGTTTTGTCGGAGCTACTGGTTCAATCACCTTCATGCCAAATGGAGATTTGATGGGCGGTAGTGGATATTGTGTTGGTGTATTCGATGCAGATAGTGTATTTACTTGTACTCAGCATTGGTCTATCTCTGATGGATTAACAGACATAACAACAACAGAATAATCTTCGTGAATAACTATATTATTCATTGGGATAATCGTAAAGCATCACGGTGGGGAAACCCGCCGTGATGTACTCAAATCCAGTAATTTTGGTGACTAATTAATGTATGGTTATTTATTTGTAATAATATCATTAATATGCATAGTATCATTAAAAATTACCAACAATTGGTCTTCTATTCCTAGGATTTGGAAAAGACTTCTAATTTGCTCGATAATATTCATAGATGCATGTGTAGGATTATTGATTTCTGAAGGATTTATTAACTTATTAAATATAATAGTTGACAATAAATTACCAGAAGAAAAAGGTTTAATTTGGTTATTACAATTTTTCCAAGCAACTAGTGCAGCATTCGGTTATGTAAAAATTATATTTGATGACTTTCCAAAAAATTCACTCAGAACAGTTTCAATGATTCTGTCCCCCATTTTCTTGATTACAGTGATACTAATCATTTGTGATTTTCTTCTAATCGGCCGTGACACAACCGCTGTAGCAAATCTTGATTTTATCCAGATAACAACATCCACATTCAAATGGTCAGCAACATACTTATCAATTGCTGTAGCACTTACTTTGACATATAAGGTTCAGAGATATGGTAACTTTGCCCAGAGTGAGTTTTTTATGCTCGGGATGTATATCGCTATGGCAATAATCTGGACAGATTATTTCTTACCAACAACAATCGCTCCCGCAGATGGAGTTTTAGTTTGGTCTGCTTTAATTTATACTTTAATTGCAGCTTTTTTTATTACCGGTATAGCTGGATTGATGATAGATAGACTAGTTTACAAAGATTTTCGGAAGAAAAAAGCATCTCCACAAGTCATGATGATTGCATCACTTGGTGTCGCATTAGTTTTAAGAGCTGTAATCTGGCTGAGATATAGTTCAAGATTCAGACTTTTTGAGCCTGATAGAGACTGGAGGATGACTACTGAAACTCCTGTAGCCCAACTATGGAAAATACCTACATACAAACTAAAAATTAACTTTGGTAAGAATGAACTATCCAATGGTGAAATGTATACATCAGTACATTGTGAAGTAAAAGATGGAATTATTAGTCAAAAACAATTAGACTATATTCCAACTTTTGAACTATACAAATTAGATAGAACTGATTGTACTTCTCAATTAGAGACAGGATTTGCTTTTTACAATGGACCAACTCCAATTATAATATTTTCAACTGTTTTCATGCTGATGATTTTATTGAAAAAGACGAGATTGGGGCGAAGGATGCGAGCTGTTGCAGATAATCCGGAGTTAGCAGCAAGCAGTGGTATAAATGTAGAAAAGATCCATGGTTACAGCGCATTCCTTTCTGCAGGCTTGGTTGGAGTAGGAGGTGCAGCATTTGCAATGACTGTAAAATTCTCTCCTACCACTGCATTTACACTATTATTACCCGCATTCGCAGTAATTGTACTGGGTACTATAGGATCAATAGAAGGTGCTATAGTTTCTTCATTGATTATTGGGTTCATAAGGGCTACATCTTCTCCAATTCTTTCTGGTTTAGGTCAGAATTTGGGTAGGACAAATTATTCGTCATTTGAAGCAGTAATGCCGTATATATTTCTAATTGCGATATTATTGATAATGCCCGAAGGAATAGGTAATGCATATGAAAAATGGAAAATAGAAAGACTTAGAAAACGTGCTACAGAAAAATCCCAACCATCAAAGAAAATCGGCGCATTACTTTCAGTATTTTTTGGATGGATCGGACTTCATAATCTCCAACAAAGAAAAAACTCGAGATTTTCTAGTATGGCACTATTGACAGGATTTGCGTATTTAATCAGTAGAATTACAAATTTTATAACAAATCATTCATTTTCAAAACACGCTTCACCTATTAGAGATGAAGTCGGNTTTTCATATAACTCAAATTATGAAATGAGAACTGGTAGAGATGATTGGACATTCTTACCTTCTGATTCTCCTTTATCCATCGAAGACGTATCTTTTGAACCTCCTTCTGACATAGCGCCTTATCTACATGATCAATGGCGACAAGATACGCTTGAGAGTATGAATAATTCATGGTCTGATTTAATGAATTCTGAACTATTATTGGTAGATAGTCTAACTTTAATAGGTGATTTATTATGGCCTAGTGTACCGATATTAATATGGATATTTGCATTATTTGAAGGATATAATTTGTACAGGAATATCGACAGAGATCCTATGACAACTATTTCAACCTATACTTCTAGATTAACTTCTACAATAATTAATGTAATTTCTGATAGTATATTAATTACAATAAAAAAGAATATTTCATCAGGTCTTACTTCCATAAGAAATAAGAAAACAAATTTAAATTTTAAATTAGATAAAAATTTATTATTCGCTTTTATCCCATTCATTTTTGTTATTTCTGAAACTTTAATACAGTTTATTTTCCTTTCATCGATATTGTGGATTACCGTTTTTTCATACAATTCAAAAAAGTCTAAGTTAACTCTGCTACAAGAATTAAAAAATAGATCTACATATGGAAGAGAAAATCCATTTATGTCAAATATGATTTTCCTTACTTTATTGATTTTATTCATTTTAGTAATATTATGGATGCCTGTAGCAGAATTTGCAGCAAATGCTAAATTAATCAGGGTATTTAATATTTCNAATATCGTCCTTTCAATTTGTATTTTTATATTAATGGGTTTTTGCCTTAACCTACATACTGGAATAACTGGGATGGTTAATTTTGGTATAATTTTCTTTGTTGCTTTAGGTGCATTGGCAGTCGGTATTCTTTCAGGTCCGGAAAAATATAATGGGTATAACTGGCCAATTTATTGGGCTCTGATATTTGGTTTATTGGCAGCAGCTGGTTTCGGTTGGATGCTTGCATATCCAACTGCTAGGCTGAGAACCGATTACTTTGCAATAGTCACAATATCATTAGGGGAAATCCTCAGGGTTTTACTGTCCTCAGAACCAATACTCCAATCATACAATACAGAAGCAACTTGGTCCAGCCCAACCCCAGGCGTTTCACAATATCCATTACCATTTGAAAAATGGTGGTTCTGTGGTGATTCTGTCCCATTAGATTTTGTAACCAGTGAAGCTCTAACTTCATTTAGCGCAAGAGATTGTGAAAATGCTATTGGGGGAACGACTTTCGCTGGAATATCTCAAAATATCAACAGTATGTCCTACAAAGTAATGAATTTCCTGAGTTTAGAAGATGCCGCTCCATATGTAATTCTATTATCATTAATGTCATTGTTTTCAGTGATTATAACCTGGGCAATTCTCCACACTCTTCTAAATTCTCCATGGGGAAGAATTCTCAGGTCAATCCGTGAAGACGAAGAAGTTTCTCAACATCATGGACATGATGTATTGATGTACAAAGCTTCTAGTTTAGCATTTGGCGCAGCAATAGCGGCCTTGGCTGGAGCATTTTGGGCTTGGCAATTAAAAGGATTCCAACCAACATTTATGACCCCAGCAAACTCTACATTCTTAGTATGGGCAGCATTCATTATTGGAGGGGCAGGAAATAACAAAGGTGTCATTATAGGATCTTGTATTATTTTATTATCAAATTATGTTTTTAGAGTTCTAGATGCAGGACAAACATCACCAGATTTACCGTTACACGAAACTGCAACATTCATTGATGGAATATTCTCATGGTTAGTTTCAGATTATGTTGAAGTAATTATAGTCTTTATAGCAATGATAATTCTTGGTAAAATTACAGATAAATCTAATTATTCAGAGACTGGATTTTGGGGTATAATAGTATTTTTAATCTACGGTTCATTAAACAGTCCATTTTCAATTCAGGAATCATTTTCAGATATTAATTCTGACGGCAAGATAGATATCATTGCTGAAATGGCATATGTAAATGTTTTATTAGTTGGCTTAGTNTTACTACTATCTCTGAAGTATAACCCAAAAGGAATACTTCCAGAAGTACCTAATCGACCTAATAGGCCAGAAAAAAGTGGTGAATCATCNTGAGTGAAGATATTGTACTTAGAGTTAACAAGTTAAAGAAGGAATTTGGTGGCTTAGTGGCAGTAAAAGATGTTTCTTTTGAAATAAAACCTGGAGAGTTTGTCGGACTTATTGGCCCGAATGGTTGTGGTAAATCTACAACTTTCAATTGTATTAGTGGATTATTAAATCAAACATCAGGCGAAATTGAGGCTTTTGGAACTGATATTTCACAGATGAGGCCTGATCAAATTCAAAAACTTGGTTTCACGCGAACTTTTCAACATACTCGTTTNTGGCGTCAAATGACAGTAATAGAAAATTTACTAATACCTCCTCGAAATCAATATTCCCCAAACCTTCTAAAATCTCTCTTTATGCCTCAATCTCGTCCTAATGAAAAAACTAGACTATCCAATGCTTATGATGCACTAGATCAACTCGAAGTACCTCATATGGCTCATAATTTAGCAAGTGAGTTATCGGGAGGTCAGAGCAAACTAGTTGATATCGGGAGATCTTTAATGGGTAATCCACAGTTACTACTTCTGGATGAACCAGTCGCTGGTGTTGCTGGCCCTCTTGCAATGAAAATATTCAATAATTTACGCCGTATTGTTGATGAAACTGGTATTTCTGTGCTCATTATAGAACATAATATGGATTTTATTCTCCGCCAAGGAGTAGATCGTATTATAGTGATGAATGAAGGAGAAGTTTTGATGGTTGGTACTCCAGATGAAGTTAAGAACAATAGGGAAGTAATCGAAGCCTATCTAGGTGAATGAGGAATTATCATGTCAAAAATACTTGAAGTCACTGGATTGGAAGGAGGATATGGCACTGTCCAGATCTTGCACGGTATTGATTTATATGTTGATGAAGGGGAATTCGTCACTATAATAGGACCAAATGGTTGTGGTAAATCAACCTTTATCAAAGTAATTTTTGGTATTGCTACACATTACACCGGTGATGTATTGTACAATCATGAATCAATAGTCAATTGGCGAACAGATCAATTGGTAAATAATGGAATTGCTTATGTTCCACAAGTAGATAATGTATTTCCTTCATTGTCTATTTTTGAAAATCTTCAGATGGGAGGTAATAATTTACCAACTAAGGTACTAAATGAGAGAATAGAGGAAGCATTGGCCATGTTTCCAGATCTAAAAACAAGAATACATGATCTTGCTGCTTCATTATCGGGAGGTGAAAGACAAATGTTAGCAATCTCGAGAGCATTAATTTCAAAACCAAAATTTCTTCTTTTAGATGAGCCAACAGCTGCATTATCTCCATTGTATCAATCTCAAATTATCGAGAAAATAGATAAATTAAGAGATACAGGAATTACCATATTGATAGTTGAACAAAATGCCCGACTATCTCTTGCCCGCTCTGATAGAGGATATATTTTTGCAAACGGTAAAGTAGTGCATACAGGAAAAGCAACAGATATTCTCAATGATCCCGAAATAGGTGAATACTTTTTAGGAAATAAATCAGACTAAACTATTCAGTCAACGATTTATACATGAAAGGAAATGATATATCCATTCTGTAGTCTATTGAAGAATGATTATCATCAAACTCTTCATGAATATGTTTTATTCCTAATGCTTTCAATTTATCAGATAATTGCCTTGCTCCAAAATGAAGATTATATTGGTCTTTGAATCCACAATCAATATATATGCCCTTTAAACTCTTGAGATTTTCTTGAACATCGACACGATCTATCATAATAACAGGATCATTTTTCAACCATTCTGCCCATCTAACTTGATCTACGACGCATGTTCTTAGGTCGACGGGTAGCCTAATCCCCATAGGTGCGTTTGGATCAGGGTCATAGAATGCACCCATTGCCACCATCATCAAAACGTGAAAATCATCGTGACTAATTTTCTTTGCAGATTTAATATGATCTAGAAAATTCTGTATCCCTCCATGTTTTTCTAATTGCATTACCGATTTTGGAAAATCACCCATAAATAAAGACTCAAAACCCATATCTCCCGAGTGACATGCTAATGCGCCCCAATAATCAGAGTACAACATACCGTGTACTATCGCTCCATATCCTCCGCTAGATTTACCAAATACTCCTCGGTTTTCTCTTCCCTTTTTCACTGGAAACTTTTCCTCAATTATTGGAATCATTTCTTTAGTTAAAAAATCAGCCCAATTTCCAATAGCCAAACTATTGATGTATTGATTTCCTCCTAGGGTTGTGAAACAATCAGGAAGAGCAATGATTACCTCTCCCATTTTCTCCTCACTTACCAATCTTTCAACTCTTTGAGGGACTGATTCTGCAAACGGTTTCCAATTAGTATGTGCAAATCCACTACCTGTATACCCCACCAAATCAACAAACAACGGATATTCTTTTCCATCTTTATCCCAACCTGCGGGTAGATATATTGCCACCTGTCTAGTACTAGGATCTCCTAGCATATTTCCTTCAATAGCTTTGGAATCTATGGTTAAAATCTTTATTTCTCCCTTGATTGTACCAAATGTATGACTAGGCATATTACTCTCTCCTCAATTCTAGCCTGACAAAACTTCCTTCACCAGGGACTCTACACATCATACTAGGTTTTACTCCATCTGATATTATTCTTAGATGAATCTCAGCAGTTATGGTTACTGTAGCACTGAACAAATGTCCCCCTAAAACATTCATATCATCATCAGACATAATGATATGTATGTGAGTGAAAGGACCATCAGGGCCGGGACAAAGATTACCCTGAGTTGATAATAACTCTACTGGGCCAGCATATGTCGTTTTTTGATAAACTCCATCAGAATCAAGATAAGCAACTTCTGCATCATGTACTCTCCCGATACCACTCGTTATTACAGCACTCTCTATTCCTTTATCTGACAAACTTCGTATTGACTCATGAATTTCTTCTCCTGGATCTAATCTAACAAAAACATCTTTACCCGACACTATGTGTTCCATAATTCGGGATAAACTTCTTTTCTTTAAGGTCTCGATTATAAAATTCAATATCTCGGCTAAATTAGAATTATTCTCCACTAGAAGTTTTTTTTATTATATTTTAATACAAGATATCNTTTATTTTTCCAGTGGAAATAAAGGGGTTACATTCGATNNCCAATTTGATTATGTACCTCCCCCACGGTTCAGCAAAGCCCGGAGGACAATTGATGACTATTCATGTACAAGATTCTAGTGCAAGATGGAAAACTTTTCTCACAACTGCCAAAGAAGATGAGATATTGTTACTACTCACAAAACAGTCCCAAACCCCAGTTTTAAAAATAGATTTTCATGAGTTACAATCCTTTGATTCTGAATTTGCTGATTGGATTCTAAAAGACCCCCGTGCGGTACTAGATAGTGGATCTAAGATGTTAAATGATCTCTGCCTTGAAAGAGGAGGTTCTGTTGTTCATTGTCTAATTCGAATAGGTGAATTACCAGGGGATGCTAGAATCCATTTACGAGAAATTGGCAGTGAATCAATTGGAAAATTCTGTAGTGTTGATGTTGTTGTGAATAAGGTTTCAGAAATCAAGCCTAGGTTGTATATGTCCACATTCAAGTGTGAAACATGTGGCTTTGAACAAGATGTTGAGCAAAAAGATGAAAGGGAATTGAAAGAACCTTTAAGATGTCCTGAGATAAAAGGAGGATGCGGTTCATTCGCTCGAAAGGGGGAGACTACGTTTCAATTAATGATGCAAGCATCTAAGATGATTAACAATCAATTAATAGAGGTTTCAGAACTTCCTGAGAATGTTCCTAGTGGCTCACAACCAACAAGAGGCATATTATTCTTAGAGAGAGATCTAGTTCTTACTTTAGTGCCTGGAGATAGAATTTCTGCCAATGTTATCCCACAAGTAAGACCAGAATTCAAAAGAAATAAAAAAACTCCAATGTTTGAAATTGTCTATGACTTAATTAGTGCAGAGCATGAATCTACTCCATTTACTGAAATTGATATTGATGATGAAGATACTGAAACAATAATAGAAATTTCAAAAAGACCGGATTTACTTACATATATGTACAAATCAATTGCACCTTCAATATTTGCTGCTGATGAGAAACTAGAATTTGTCAAGNGAACTTTGGCATTGCAATTGTTTGGCGGCGTATCTAGGTTGAATGATGATGGCACTAGATCTCGTGGAGATATACATATTCTTTTGATGGGAGATCCAGGAGTTGCTAAATCTCAATTGCTAAAATACATGTCACATATATCTCCCAGAGGGAAATACGCCTCTGGAGGAGGAGTATCGGCAGCAGGTCTTACTGCAGCAGCAGTAAAAGATGCATTTAATGATGGGCGTTTTGCTCTTGAGGCNGGCATCCTTCCACTTTCTGATAGAGGACTTGCTGCAATTGATGAATTTGATAAAATAACCTCTTCAGATAGAGGATCAATGCATGAAGCAATGGAACAACAAAGCATACACATAGCAAAAGGGGGACTTACTGCTCGCCTCCCTACAAGATGTGCAGTTTTGGCAGCAGCAAATCCTAAAGATGGAAGATTTTCAAATAGAAATAATAGATCTTCTGTACTATATTCATTTCAAGAAACTGGGTTGCCTCCTCCATTAGCATCTCGTTTTGACGTTATTTGGTTGTTGAGAGATGAGATTGCCTTACAAAATGATGAAAGAATTGCTAAGCATATTTTGGCAACACGTGCAAGAGGGACAACAGAATCTATGAGAGATAAAGGTCTAATTATCGATAAACCAAGAGAAGATGGTATTACAAATATCGGTGTTGATGGTAATGAACATTTAACTACTTCATTCTTGAGAAAATATGTAGCCTATGCCAAATTAAATGTTTATCCACAATTAAATGAAGAAGCAAGATTATTATTACTTGAATTTTATAGAGATGAAAGACAAGCATTTTACAGAGATGATCAAAAAGAAGATTATAACGATGAAACTAGTAAAGTCCCAATAACAGCAAGAGCCCTCGAAGCATTAAGTAGACTAGCCGAAGCTCATGCCAGAATGCATTTGAGAGAAATAGGGACTGAGAAAGATGCAAAAGTTGCAATAGCTGTTTTTAAACACTGGAGATCAGAAGGAAATATTGAAGATGAATCTGAATTCCATAGTAGTAGGGCTGCTAAGAGAATAAATCCGGATAAAGTAGTTCGACAAATAATCACAAAATTATGCGAAGAAAAAGGTGAGGCACTAATTGAAGAAATATACGATGCCTCGATAAAAAAGGAAATAAAATCATTTGAAGTAGATCGTATAATTGGTAAATTAAGACANGGCGGAATATTATTTAGTCCTAGAGATGGTGCTTATTCGTTTGCATGATATTATATCATAAATAGTGAAATATGAAAGGTAAAGACCTCTCGAATAGTATTAGTATGGAGCCGATAGGGGATATTTCAAATCCTGAAAGTCTCAATCCTGACATATTAGGATTTATGTGCGGTTTGGAAATACACCAGCAATTAGATACTGGAAAGCTACATTCAAGAATGCCGAGTAAATTATTTGATTATAAATTTGATGAAATTCCTCCAACATGGAAAAAATCTGCACGAAAACTTAGAGCNGCGCGCGGAGAAGGAGGAAAAATTGATGTGGCGGCAAGATTTGAACATCGTAGAAATCGTTCCTTTATTTATTTTCAATCTCCAAATGCAAGCTTAATTGAATTAGATGAAGCACCACCTGATACACATGATAATGATGCAGTCGATGTAGTATTGACAATTTCTGCGATGATGAATGCAAAACCGGTAACGGCATTACAGGCTATGCGAAAGACTGTTGTAGATGGATCTAATACAAGTGGTTTTCAAAGGACTACTTTAATTGCAAATCAAGGCGTTTTAGAGACCAAATCTGGAAATGTGGGAATAGATGTAATATGTCTCGAAGAAGACTCTGCTAGGAAACTTATCACTAAAAAGACATCTAATGGCGATATAGTCTACTATAATTTAGATAGATTAGGGATTCCATTAGTAGAGATAGCAACTGCACCTGACATTGTTTCACCTGAGCATGCCAAAGAAAGTGCAATTAAATTGGGAACTTTACTTCGAGACACTCGCCGAGTGCGCAGGGGCTTGGGTTCAATACGCCAAGATCTAAATGTGAGTATTTCTTGTGGCGATAGAGTAGAAATAAAAGGATGTCAAGATTTAGAATGGATTCCGAAAATCATACGTTTAGAAATGGCTCGTCAGATACATATGTACAGACTTGCAAATGAATTACGTAGTGAAGCAAATCTTCCAAAACTATCTCCCAACAGATCTAATGACAAGATTCCAATCGAAAACAGAGTTGCATTACATGTTAAATCAAAAATCAAACAAGAAATACATGATGTCACAGAATTATTTTTGAACTGTGAGTCAAGTATGTTGCAAAATTCGATATCAAATCATGAAGCCGTAAAATGTGTAATTTTACCAGGTTTTGCAGGTAAATTAGGTAGTAAAAAAAATGATATCAATGGCTCTCAGTTACCTAGACTGGGAAGAGAATTAGCAAGTGCAGCAAAATTGGCTGGAGTTGCAGGAATATTCCATTCTGATGAATTACCTGCATATGGAATTACAGATTCAGATGTAAACTCTGTCGTGAAATCTCTCTCTTTATCAGACGAAGATGCTTTTGTACTATGCGTTGCTCCCGATTGGCAATCAGATTTAGCATTAGAATCGGTATTAAATAGAGCAAGATTAGCATATCATAGAATTACACAAGAAGTTAGAAATGTTGTAATTAGAAAAGGTCAACCAGATGATGGAACAACTACTGCAATGCGACCACTTCCGGGGGGTGCACGCATGTACCCGGAGACAGATGTACCAATTCTAAATATTAAAAAAGAAAGATGGCAAAGGATATTGAATAATTTACCACTTACTCAACAAGAACGGTATGAAAGGATTTCAGAAATAGGAGTTTCNGATAATCAAATTGATGCTGTGATAAGAGCGGAATTAGATGATGTATTAATCCAAGGAATTGAAGGAAAAATTGATGATTCAATCCCTCCTCTCCCAGCAAAAGCATGGGCCACAGCGATTTTAGAAAATCCTGAAACAATCCCTTTCTCAGTTTTGGCTTCTTCTATACATCTCAGAGAATCTAATTTATTGACAAGAGAGGGAGTTGTACCGATCAGTAAATTAGCGATGAATTCTAATATCTCAAATTCTAATCTTGTCTCTTGGATGCAGGAAAAAATTTCACACTTAGGTTATTCACCAGCCAATGCTGATGATGTTGAAGTTATTATCGATGAAACAATAAATGAAATGAATGAAATGGTGAAAGATAGAGGTTTTGGGGCTATAGGGCCACTAATGGGAATAGTTATGAAGAAATTAGGGGGAACTGCAGACGGTAAGTTAGTAAATAAATTATTAAAAACAAAAATTGAAGATTTAATATAATNATCGAATCTAATAATTATTTTCATTTAATTTAACAACAATATTTATTGTATCTATTTTATTCGTTAGTATTCCATGAATACCCTAGTACCGTTTGCGTTGACTTTTATTATAATCTCTCTTTTTATTTATCAATCTACAAAAAGTATTGAAAATAATTTTTCTGCCAAGGCTTTTGCTACATTCTCTCTTGTATTTATATTGATTACCTTTTCTTCAATTAATACAGAATGGAATAGGATGACATCAGAACTTGTTGACGAAGTAGACGATCCACATTATGGCCTTCCAGATTTATGGGATGGTAAACAAACTGTTTGTTTCCATTTCCCATCACCTGAAACTTCTCCATCGGGATTAGATGATGGAAGACATCATTTTGATTTTGATGGAACAGATTTCAAAACTGATAAAGACTGGAATCAAACTGGTGGTTGTGTAGGCGGTTTTGAAGATTTTGATAATGGTTTAGATCTACTGAATGCGGCTGTTGAAGCAACTGGAAATACTTTTTTAATAACTTCAACTGAATTTTCTTTTGGCCTACAAATAGATTCAATATCGGGAATAACACCTTGTGATGCCTATGAATGCGCATCTGATGGTTCATCTGGAGCTTATTGGCAACTTCTACATAACGGTGCTTACTCAATGGTTGGAATTTCTGACCTTGCATTAGATGAAGATAGTGTAGTGACTTGGCAAATTGCTTCATATTAATCGCAACTATGAATAACATGGTTATGGACGATAGGGTTACGAGAACATGATTGATGCACATGCAGTTAACCTTGGGCCTTACGGTTTGCTTTTAGTTAATTTAATACTCTTGTCCATGATAGGTTGGGCTTTATGGAAAACTGAGAGAAATCTATCTTCACAGAGTGATACAATAGTCCTGTTTCTTTTAGGTATTTTTGCAGTTTCAGGAAGAATATTGCTTGAACCAATACCCAANGTTCAACCAGTTACTGTGATAATTCTAATGAGTGGCATATATTTTGGAGTTAGTAGATCAATCATTCTAGCGACATCTGTTGCACTGATATCTAATCTATATATCGGACATGGATTATGGACATTATATCAAGCCCTTGGATGGTCATTAGTGGGAATTATAGGAGCATTATTGTCAAACAAATTACATTTGAATAATACTAGTTCCAATACACCTTTGATGATGGTAGCAATATTTTGTGCATTTATTTTTGATTGGGTTGTCTCTCTTAGTGTTTTACACACTTTAGGTTCAGATTTGCTATTTGTTTACATCCTTTCGGGAATCCCATTTGATATACTTCATGCAGTAGGAAATATGTTTTTCGTGGCATGGCTTGCTTCGCCATTGAGTGAAATAATGACACGTCATTTGTCTATAAAAAAACCATTGGCGGTGAAAGAACTTGTCAAGAAACGGATATGAAACAACTATGGTTTTGGTCACAAGAAATGACCTTAATCTGTCGAGTGGTAAATTAGCAGCACAGTGTAGTCATGCAACAGCGGAATGTATTCTTAAAGCAAAGCGACAATCTCCACAAATTCTCGATAAGTATCTCAAAACTGGTGGACGAAAAATCGTTTGTACTACTACAAATGTTGATGCATTAAAGAGGATTTATGGTGAGGCCAAAGATGCAGGATTAATTTGNTACATGGTTAGAGATGCAGGTCATACAGAAATACCTGCTGGAACTGTAACAGTAGTAGGAATAGGTCCGGGAATTAGAACTTCTATTGATAAAATAACCAGTAGTCTGCCTTTAGTTAAGTAATCCTACCATAATGGTCATGAATAATTACTACTCCAGGCAAGCATGGTCACACAGGTAGTACTATCTCTAGAGACAAGAGAAGAATTACTTTCTAATTGTCCAGAGATGACTAATTTTGTAAATTGGTTAGATTCAATAAATAGACGACCAGGACTCGATGAACTAGCACTGAAATTATCAAATCTGAAACCCAATTCTGCTGCGTTAGAAAACTGCGTTGGTTATGCCAAAGTAGGATATCAAAGACATGTTGTTAAGAAAAATGATATTTATGAATTAGCAATAATTTGTTGGAAACCAGGTCAAAAAACTCCTATCCACGACCATATTGGAAGCGATTGCGCATTCCTAATAATTTCCGGAACATCAACGGAAACAATCTATGAAACTAATGACAACGGCCTAGCATTTCCAACTAAATCAATAATAATAAGGAAATCGGGAGAAATATGTGCAGCAGAAGAGCAAGACATCCATGTCGTATCTAATGAGGGAGACATTGGTCTTGTTGAATTACATGTTTATACTCCACCTTTGAGTGGATATAATATATATTCTAGTGTGTGATTCTTATATCATTAAATCTAATGCTTTTTCTACCCATCCTTGTTTTTCAATTCTTCCTGGAGGGAATTCAATTGCATTATTTATTATCTCCATATTTTTTGCATCCATTCTACTAATTTGCTCATATGATATAATTTCTAATGCATTTAATTTTCTTTCTACAAATTTATCAATACCATCTATTTTAGTCAAATCATCCGATTCATCAAAATCAGCATCACCAATTACTTTCCAATTCACTTGATGAACTCTAAGTGCTATTCTTTCGAGAACTAACTCTTCTCTAACCATTAAGTTGGCTTTTAACTTCAATTCTGCTTCCATAGCCTCTCTTTCTACTCTTTGTCTTTCTGTTTCCATACCTACTACTTGATCGACTTCTTTATCAGCTTCAGATTCTATTCTGTCCAATTCGGCTTGTACCTGTTCTGCTTTCTTTAATGTCTCGTTTATGGCTTCTCTTTCTGCTTTTATCTGTTCTTTCATTTCTTCTTTTTCTGCTTGTGCCTTGGCAGCTTCAGCCTTCGCTAATTCTATGTCTTTCTCTAATGCAGCAATCTCTTTAACGACATTTTTTGCCGCTTTCCTCTCATGACTCAATTGTCCTTTTGTTTTATGTAGAGCTTCTTTACTTTCAGCCATTGCCTTTTTAGCTTCTTCTTCTTTAATCGCTCTCTTTTCTCCCTCAGTTTCTATTTTTTCTTCNGCCTTTCCTTTAATTTCACTAAGTTTAGCCAACTCTGCTTGTGCCTTTTCTTGAGCCTTTTTAGCCTCTTTAATTTGTTTTTCAGCCAGCTTTCTTTCCATTGTAACTTTTTTTGCTTCAGCTTCGGCTTTGGCAGTAGCTTTCATTTCTTTTTGTAATTCCTTNGTTGCTTCTTTAGCAGCAGCCATGGCTTCTTTTGCTTCTTTCATCAATACTTTACTCTTTTCCGATTCTTCTGCAGCCTTTGCTTTTGCTTCTTCTTCTCTAGCTTGTAAAGATTCTCTAGAGGCCATGGAGTCTTCCGCAGCCTTTGCCATCATTTCCTGAGCTGCAGCAGCCTTTGCTTCAGCCTCTTTTCTTTCTAACTCTGCTTTTTTAGCTTGTGCTTGTGCTTTTACGGCTTCTTTAGCATCTTTTGCTTCTGCTTTTTTAGCTTGTGCTTGTGCTTTTGCAGCTTCTTTAGCAGAAGCAATAGCGTCTTTTTTAGCCTTAGCATCGGCCTTAGCATCGGCCTTTGCTTGTGCTTTTGCAGCAGCCATCTTTTCCTTCTTTGCTTCTGAATCAGCCTTTGCTTGTGCTTTTGCAGCAGCCACCTTTTCCTTCTTTGCTTCTAAATCTGCCTTAGCTTCTTCTTTTGCAGCCGCTTCTGCTTCACTAGCTTCAATCTCAGCGGCTAATTCAGCCTTAGCATCATCTTCTGTGACCTCTATTTTCTTTTTCTTTTTCTTTTTCGGTTTTTCTTCTGGTTCAGCAACTTCTTCTGGTTCTGCAATCTTCTTCTTTGGTTTGGCTTTCGCCTCCTTGGCATATTTCTGAAGTAATTTCTTGATCATTGTATCATAATTGCCATCAAATTTAGCCAATAATTTTGGGATATTTTCCAACCTAGTAGTTAATTCAGGTTCTTCAACATACTTTTTATATGTCTTCTTCAAAATCGCCGTAGCCTCTTCCTCTGATAACTTGCCCACGGGTTTGGGCTGGACAACTTAGGTTTAATATTTTGACCTATAATTTATCAATATTCGCAATTATTGAAAATATTATAGTTTAAATTACATCAACATTTCTTCTAATCTACTTAATCCTAAGTCTACATTATCATACGAAGGGCCAAATGAAAATCTGACCCATTTATCGAATTGTTGTTCATCACGGACAGGTTTAGGATTCACATCAAAAAATGTACCAGGAACTGTCATCACTTTCCTATCCAGAGCTTTCCAAAAGAAATCTATGCCAGTATTATATCCTTCAGGTAAGTCTTCTACACACGCCCAAACATAGAATGTAGAATCACCTTCTAGACATCTAATACCCATCTTAGTCAATCTATCAACCATCATATTCTTTTTCTTTGAGAACATTTCTCTTAATGCACTAGTTTCCTGATCTGCATATTCTGATTTCAATGCTCGCAACGCTAGTCTTTGACTAACTCTACTAGGCCCTCCATCAATTGCACTTGCAGCTCTACCTAAAGTCTCAATTATTTCTGATGGACCTAGAACCCATCCCATCCTCCATCCAGGATATCTAAATGATTTTGTGAGTCCATCAATCACTAGGATTGGATCAGTTTCTGGATCATCAACGAATTCAGCACTTGATACTGGACCACAACCAGGATTCCGTCCCTCATAAATGAAATGAGAATAAAATTCATCCATCAATAAAACACAGCCCGTTTCTCTTGCAGTTTCGCAATATGATGCTAATTCGTCTCCTTGTATNACATGGCCAGTAGGATTACAAGGATTTGAAACTAAATAACTATCCAAATTTTTGGCAATATTTTTGAATTCATCAGCAGGTATTGAGAAATTATTTTCTTCTCTTGTCGGAATTAAAATTGGTTCTAAACGAGGGGTTGCATAATCCATCATATCTTGGTATGCAGTGTAATCAGGTATCTGATATCCCATTTTACCNTGAACTGCACCAAAAATCCGACTGAGCATCAATCTTCCTCCTTGTGCTATTCCTACATTGGCTGCAGTATACGGTTTCTTACCGCGACGATAATATCTATTGTAATGTTTAGCAACAGCTTCTCTCATCTCATCTGTACCATTTATTGGCCCATAAGCCTGATCTTCAGGTTCAATTAATACATTTCTAAGTCTATCCGGGGCGCCTTCCATTTCTCCTATCTCGGGTTGTCCCTGGCCAAGATTACACCAATCAGGATTACCGTTCCANAAACCTCTTTTTACCGCTTCAGAAACTACCCAAATTACGCCCATATACGGTACTTCTCGAAATGCCCCTTCTTTTTCCATGTTCTCCGGTATTTGTACATCATATCAATATTATTAATTATATTTTTTTTAAAAATATTATTTATTTANTATTATCTCAATATATTTACGTATAAATAATATATTAAGTATATTACCGGCTATTATGTTTAGACCTAATCTCGTCGATTCTATAATTAGTTTAACAATGTGCTTCCTGATGATTGTTGCTCCACTAACTGCATTATCNTCAAATTATGAGGAGACAGCCTTGGATGAAGAAACAAGGAAGTACTATACTATAGGATCATTAAATATGCCGGGTTTTCAATCTGGATCAATTCACTCAAATGATACAATTTCTGTCGGGGACCAATATGCATGTGCTGTATCAAATGGAGATGTATTATGTTGGGGCAGAAATTACTTCGGAACAATAGGATATATACAAACTCCAGGACAAGGTTTACAGTATGGTGATAATAGTAACAACAAAAATTACCCTACCATTGCCAATTCTCTATATTCNCATTATGGATACTTTGTAGAAGTAGTTACTGGAGCTTCATCGACATGCGCGTTAAACACTGAAGGTGATGTATACTGTTGGGGTTGGAACGCATACGGTCAATTAGGTAATGGAGATAATGATGTATCCGATGANAGTAACGTAGACCGAGAGATAATTACACCAAGATCGGTTCTTCTTCCAGANAATACNTCTGCGATTTCCATTTCTTCTTCAGAGACGCAGCACAAATGTGCAATATTGAATAATTCAGAAACTGTATGCTGGGGTCAAAATAACTGGGGACAATTAGGNGCTGGATGGACTTGTGATGATGATGAAGATAGCTGTACAGAAGTTATTAGCGATAGCAATTATTGGGAATTAAGCGGGACTTCATTCCCTCAAGTTGTAGACTTCCCCGAAAATAAATCTGCTATTTCTGTTGATGCTGGTGATAGTTTTACTTGTGCAATTACTGAAGATCATTCAATTTACTGTTGGGGTAGAAATAACTGGGGACAACTCGGACAAGGGAATTACATTTCGAAAAGCTCCCCTGAATTAGTCGAATTACCAGGAGATAGAGAAGCAGTTGCTATCGCTCTTGCCAAAGAAAGTACTTGTGCAATTTCAATGGATCAAAATGTCTATTGTTGGGGCTATGGTAACACCGGACAACTTGGTAATGGTAACAATCAGACTAAAACTACTCCAACCTTAGTTATACTGGAAGAAGGCGATAATCCAGTATCTATAACCGCAGGTGGTGCTTTTTATTGTTTAATTTTAGATACCGGACAATCTAAATGTTGGGGAGAAAATTGGCATGGAGGATTAGGAGATGGAGAGCCCCTGGATCAATATAATAATGGAATATATCAGCCATTACCTTTCAATGTAACAGGCAATCACTCATTCTCTGGAATAGAATCAGGACTTCAGAATACATGCGCAATCAAAGCTAATGGTTCTGCATATTGTTGGGGAAGGCCTTACACTGGAGCCATAGGAGATGGATCCATATACATGACAGGCCAAAAAAATTACCCATCTAGAGTTGGTACTTCTACGAACCCTCTCTTTACAGATGCTTCTGAATTAGATCATGATGATGATGGAATTATTACTATTTTTGACTCCAACCCATACATGTGTAGTTCTGGTTTTTATCAAGTAGAAAATATATGTATTGAGGTCCCNGCGGGATCATATTCTGTAAATGGTATTCAATATTTGTGTGGCATTGGAACTTATCAACCTCAATCTGGACAAGATTCCTGTTTAGATGCCGATCCAGGTCATTATGTTAGTGTGATAAATTCTTCAGATCAAGACGAATGTCTCGCAGGAACACATCAACCAAATTCAGCACAAGGTGAATGTATAGGCAATANTCCAGGATATTATTCTTTAAATGGTGCTGATCAACAAATTGGTTGCCCTACTGGTTCTTATCAACCATCTGCGAATAGTACAGATTGTATGCCAACAGATCCTGGTTATTTTACCAACTCTATTGGTTCTAGTTCTCAAACCGCCTGTCCTGCAGGTTCTTATCAACCATCTTCAAGTCAAATTACTTGTATTCAAGCAAGTATGGGTTATTTTGTAGCGTCCTCAGGTTCAAACAGTCAAGAAATGTGCACTTTAGGAAACTATTCAGATTCTCGAGGACAATCTGAATGTACATTAGCTTCTCCTGGACATTATGTCTCTGTAATTGGCTCAGACAGCCAAGAGGCATGCGAATTAGGAACTTACCAAACNCTACAAGGACAAACNGATTGTATATATGCATCCGCAGGTTATTATGTCCCTTNTGACGGCTCTTCNCAACAAATTACTTGCCCTGAAGGCAGTTTTCAGCCTACAGGCGGAAGTAGTTCATGTATTCTAGCAGAACCAGGATTCTATGTTTCTGATTTAGGTGCAACAGAGCAATCACAATGCCAACAAGGAACTTTCTCTTCTGCAGAGGGTCAAGAAGAATGTACTCCTGCAGCACCCGGATTCTTTGTTGATACTGATGGTGCAACCGCGCCATCAGCCTGTCCTGTTGGTCAGTACCAAGATTCCGAAGGATCTGGCTCTTGTATAGATTCTCCACCAGGTTATGTAACAAGTACAGATGGTTCTTCTACAGCATCTCCTTGTCAACCGGGAACATATGCAGCAGCCGGTCAATCTTCATGTGTGGATGCAGACCCTGGAAATTTTGTATCCGATTCAGCACAATCATCTCAACAACCCTGTGAACAAGGAACATACCAACCTGAATCAGGACAATCTTCTTGTCTATTTTCACAACCCGGAAATTATGTCGATAAATATGGGGCAACTGAACAAACTCCTTGTGATGAAGGAACATATCAACCAGGTCAAAATAGATTAGGATGCATGAATGCAGATCCTGGAAATTTTGTTCCTTCTACTGGAAGGTCCTATCAAAATACATGTGAGAAAGGACAATATCAATCAGAATCAGGTCAATCTGAATGTTTAATGGCAGATCCTGGAAATTTTGTACCTTCATCAGGTGCAGACAAACAATTCCCTTGCTCACCAGGTAGTTATCAACCAGCATCAGGACAATCTAATTGTGAAATGGCCTCCGAAGATCATTTCGTAGGAGAATCAGGAGCAAGTGAACAAACACCATGTTCCTCTGGCGATGTACAACCTAATACAGGAGCCTTGAAATGTATCAAAGGACCAAGTACATTTGGTGACTATTTACCAATTCTAATAATTCCTTTACTCATAGTTGCTTCTGCTTTATTTTACAAATACAGAAAGAAGACAGATGGAGTTACAACTAAAAAGGGTAGAAATGATAAATGGGGAGAAAAAACAATAGATTATGTTCCTAAGACCATAGGNAGAAAGAGGAAGATAAANAANTCAATTTATTTTATTTGGTGCTAACTATGCGCGATTACCCTGGAGAAAGAATAGATTTTCGCAGTGATACAGTTACTAGGCCTGTTGAGGCAATGAGAGTTGCAATGTCAACCGCCGAAGTAGGTGATGATGTTCTTGGTGATGATCCTACGGTTATTGAACTACAGAATCGTATTGCAAGTATGTTAGGAAAAGAAGCAGCAATATTTGTTCCTTCGGGAACAATGTCAAATGCAATTGCAATCAAAACTCATACAAAGCCTGGTGATGAAATAATAACACATGAGAAAAGTCATATTTACCGTTATGAAGGAGGAGGATATGCTATGCTATCCGGTTGTTCCGTAGCACTTGTTGGAGGTGCATATGGCATTATGTCTCCAGATTCTATCAAGAAAGCAATTAGGAAAGTAGAAGGTAGTCAAGCACATTATCCGAATGGATCATTAGTTTGTGTAGAGAATCCTCCTATGTATGGAGGGACATTTTATTCACAGAAAGAATTAGATGAGATTTGTGATATTGCACATGCCAATAATTGCAAAGCTCATTTGGATGGGGCTAGAATTTTTAATGCCGCCATAGCAAGTAGAACAGATGTTGCACGAATGGTAGAGAAATTCGATACGGTATCAGTTTGTCTTTCTAAAGGCCTAGGAGCACCAATTGGTTCAGTTTTAGTTGGTGATAAAAATACAATCAATGAAGCACATAGGTGGAGAAAAATGTTTGGAGGAGGAATGCGTCAAGTAGGAATTATAGCAGCAGCAGGACTATATGTTCTTGACAATAATATTGAAAGAATTAAAGAAGATCATTTACGTGCCAAACATTTGGCCAAAGAAATAAATTCAATGAAAAATTATTCTGTAAATTTAGAGATTACTAAGACAAATATTATTTTCATTAAATGTACTGAAAATAGTCATGAGGTAGTTAAAAAATTGTCTAACGAAGGAATAGACGTCTCATCTATTGACGATTCAACTATACGCATAGTAATCCATTTGCATATTACAGATGAAGATATNGAAAAAACTATCATTGCGTTTTCTAATACACATTGAGACGGAAGTATTCAAAATCTATCTTCTCCTCATNGCNNTTATGAGGGTCATTATANNGTTCTTNGCGGTTGNATTTATATTGACNCCAGCTATATCTATTGCTNCAGATTCATCGAATATAGAAACATGGGAAAAAGCAAGATATAAGCAAAATTCTGGAACATTGGGGGGAATTTCAATATCATTATCNAATGATTCGTTANTNNATGATTCTACGATGAATATTGAAGATTTTCCAACCATCATAGAGACTTACACTGCGACTTGGTGTGAAAATTGTGTTATGGTTGAGCAAAAAAGAAATGAAGCCATAGGCAATAATAATGCAACAGTGATACATTATCACAGACACTATTACGAAACCCAAGATCCATTTGGAGATAATAGTACAGAAGATAGGTGGGAATTGAATTATGGCGTATCTTCAATCAATTCTCTAGGTGCTTCAAGATTAGCGCCTACAACGGTCATTGANGGTGAACGAATGCATCCCGGACATCGTCCAAAATCTGATACTTTGGAGAATGATTTCATAACCTCCATCTCTGTAGGCTCTACTGCGCCTCTTTATGGTAACATTAGCCTATCAGTAACTGAAAATGATTTCTTAACTGAAGATATCGAAACTTCTACATTTACTTGGTCTACATCTACTTTGATGCCTATTTGTTCTGATAATTGTCGAAAATCTGTTTCAACATCAGCATGGTTATTGTTTGTTGAAGATGTAGCATATTTTCCAGAGGGATCTAATGATTTAGAGTACTATCACCATGTCCTACATCATGTGATTTTACTAGATGAATTAGATGGTTCAATGAATTACTCTTATCCCTCGGCATGGGATGATGATGATATGAATGTAATATTAATTGTAGATTGGGTTGAAGAAAATAATGATGACAATTTCTTTCCGGGGCCTTCAATGATTTTAACCATACTCTGTCTTTTGATTTCTTCACTGATTTACTCGAAAAAGTACTAATTACACCACTTATAATAGAAAACATTAGTTGGGTTCAATAACCCCCTGCTTTATTGAGTGTGCTCGGTGATGTGATGTCGTTTAGGGAGGATTGTTTTATTACCAATGAACTAGTCTCTGAGGGACACCTTCCTGTGTGGTTAAAAGAGCACATCAGATGGCAAGCAATTAGTCCAAATTCTATACCTGAAAAAAGGAAAAATAAGATAATGATAATATATCCTTCCGAAGAATCACGAATGCAGTCTTTATCTGAATTAAGCCTCGAAGGTTTTGTATTCGATAGGAAACTTCATCATACCATAAATTCATTATTAATTTCATTATTAGCAGATTTCAGGTTTCCAAGATTATTATCTGTAAAAGAAGAGTTTAACATTATTTTACATGAAGAATGTAGGAAAGAAGCTAAAAAACTAACATTTCCTATAATGAATCCTATTCCAGAAATGGAATGGAGTAGAGGAAAAACATCTGCATTATCTACATTACATGAATATCTTTCTAATGAAAATATTGCTGAGTCATGGGATGGACCAGGTCTGAATTCTTTCAGGAAAATATTGAAAAATCTTGAGCAAAAAACAGGAAGAACACATCCGGATATGGCAACAAAAAAAATCATTGATAGACTATCGAATTCAGATAAACCATTTTCTTTAATTGATGTTGAAGGAATAATAATGCTGAACCATCCTCCGGGGATGCTTAAATCTCATCAAGAATTATTATTGTCCATATCTAATCATTGTCCTATTCATCAATTGGTATATCCTGGTAATTTCAGGCTTGGCCATCATGGTTTTTTATTAATTGACAAATATCCAATTAATTCTAAAAATGAGTTACCACAATGGATTCCCTTGCATGAAATTGAGTTGATAAAACAACAGCCTAATGTTACAAGATACCTTCTTCAAAGGGAGGATCATTCTTTTAATTCTGCTATTTCTCTTGCACAACAATTCCTTGAAAAAGATTCCACGTCAACAGTAATAATTATCGATCCCTCTCTAGATTCAAATATTTTTAGATGGAAAAGATTGATTGAAAATATTGGTTTATCGATGAAGGAAAATAATAAATCAATAATCAGCGATTCCTATGGTCATTGGCTCAAACAGTTAATTACATTAGGTCATAGTGCAAATAGCTTTTCTTTAGAATCCTTGAGGACTATTGCTCAACAAGAAACAATATCTCCTTTTGAATCAAATTTAATCCACCCTACTAATTCTGAAATTATACCAATGCCAGATTTTCAATTATTGACTAATTTAGCCAGGAATGATCATATTTTAGGTGGCCCAGGGGCTCTTAGAAGATGGCTAGAATCTCTTGCTAGACCTCCAAATTCTGAAATTGATGAGATTAAGAAAGAATCAACACAGTGGTGGCTATTGAGTCTTGCTAAATCCCTTCAACCGTTACTCAGAGAAGAAGATATTTCTGTCTTAAAAGAAAGAAAACTACTTACAGGATGTCATTCAGAGATTATTTTACCATTGGATGAATCAAATATTGATGGTGATAAGTGGATATTAAATCAATTTAAATCATCCAATAATCTGATAAATTCTGATTTTATGGATGATTATACAGGTAAATTTCTTGTAATTCAAACACTTCTAACATCTCATCAAGAATTAAGAAATATGCAATCAAACTTGAAGCACAATTATCCAAAGAGGGGCACAGATTGGGTTGAAGAATATCTGACTTTGATGAATTCTGTCTTACTACCAGATAATCAATTAAAAAGTAGTTCAAGGTTAAGAATACTTACTCCTGATCAAGCAATTGGTTGTTCGGCAGATTTAATCATCTTGGCAAATTTATCCAGCTCATCATGGGATATGAGAGTTCCTAAGTTACCATTTATCGGAGAAGAAGAACGACATAAATTCAATTTGCTGAGGCCGGACGGACCAATCAGAAAAGCCAGACATTTCCTAAAACACCTATTATTTTCCGCAAAAGAAACTATAATTCTTGATCCAAGTTTAGATGACACAGCCCCTCCCACAGCACCAATCAGGGAATGGATCTTATCAAACGAAAACATAGAAAAATTAACATTAGAATTTAGTCCCACTAGTCCAAGAGATTACCGTCAGTTAGATGGTAATAAATTGATAAAAGGCATTAAGGCACAATACTCACCAATCAATCCTAGTTCGATATCCATCCCTCTCGATGTCCAATTACAACGTGAGCGAGAAAGAAGACAACCGGATATAGTAGATGATAATCAATACTTATCTTTTGAATCACGAGATCATATTTTTTATTTCAATTATTCTGATTTATCCAGGAAAACCCCTCCTGGAGAAATAATACCTAGAGAATTTTTTTCATGGCCAGTGATAGGAGGTATCACTAAAGATGGAAAAAGAACTCCTACTATAGATCCTAGGCCCTTCACTCCAATATCTACAGGAATTAATGTCAGCGATTCGCGGCACGGACATGGAACTGGATTAGGACAAAATGTAACAATTTGGTCAGCCAGTAAATTACATGATTGGCTAAAATGCCCAAGAAGTGGATGGTTAAATAGGATCCTCAAGGCCAATCAAGAAGAACTTCAATCTGAAGATCTAGACTCAAGAACCCATGGTAACCTTCTTCATTTCATACATCATGACATTTTATGTCGTATATTGAATATGAAAATAGGTGAAGAGTTTGATAGTATTAATGGAAAAAGAGAAAATATCAATATCGGAAACTCATATTTGTCAAAAAATGAAGTCATGAAAGTAGCATTAGAATCATTAGATTCGAGAGCACCTTGGTTAGATCGTACAGATGCAGTTTCTATCCATAGACTTCAGGTCCTTACCGGAATGAACAGAGAACAGTATAATGATTGGCTTGCAAATCCTACTCCAGTAGAACCCAAAGGAAGAATTGGAACAATAATAGAGGCTGAATTTAGTATATCAGATGGTATGCCAATAAGCATTGAATGGGATACTGATAATTATGATGATAATGGAATAGAGATAGACATTCCATCAGAGATTACTAGCCCTAATATGCAAAAACTACCACCAATAAAAGTAAAGGGCAAGATAGATAGAGTTGACCAAGTGCCCCTTGATAAAGATAGAAAAATATGGTATAATAAAGATGGAGATAATAGTATAGCTCCTCTAAAATTAACTGATAGTGATTGGAAACCAAAAAGATTGATAATTATAAGAGATTTGAAAACCTCTGAATCCAAGTCTTCTAAAGAGAGACATAATATTGGTCTTTTAGAGGAATTACAATTAGCCATTTATGCTAGAGCATGGGAAATTGCACATCCCGGAGATCTTGTAGTAGGTGTTGGGATATCTCTGTTTAGTCATAATACATCACATAATCTAGAAACATCTAATTTTTTTCCTCATATCAATAAATTAGACATTGGTATCATTTCAAGAACAACAGAAGATTTATACAGATTTCCAAATGAAAATAATAATCCTAGTAGTGATCAATTCAGAGCTTGGCTTACTCACCGATTGTCGGTCTCTTTGGGAGTTGCTAATAATGCTAAATTAGGAAAAGTACATCCAACTCCTTCAAAAAAAGTTTGTAGTTACTGTTCAGTGAAACAAATATGTGATGTTAAGATGGAGGATGATTTTTAATGCGCCTAAATACAGCCCAGCGTTTAGCGTTAAACCTTGATTCCCATATTGTGGTTGATGCTGGAGCAGGAACTGGTAAAACAAGTACAATTGTTGATAGAGTAATAGAACATTATCTCACAGAAGATCAGCGTGCGACTAGAATTTTACCCATGCCGGAAAGACCATCAAAATTAGAAGGTGGTTTATTGATGTCTCCTGCATCAGAAACGATTGATCTTCGCAAATGGCGAGGCCTTCTTCCTAGTGAGGTTGTTTTACTTACATTTACCAATAGAGCATCAGATGAAATGCGTGATAGATTAAGGAAGCGTATTTCAAAATTAAAACCAGGGCCAATAAGTGATGACGGAATAAGTAGAACAGATCCAAGAATCCGCCATCAAGGATTCAATGAACAACTTCTAACACTCTTGGAAGATGCTCCGATTGGAACTATAGACTCATTTTTTAATCAATTAATATCTCCCTATAGAGGGTATTTAGGAGATTTTAATAGTAAAGATGTAATTTCTGACACTAGCCGGATACTTTTGGTAGAATCTGCAATCAATATTCTTTGGAGACTTCCAAACTCAATCAACTTAATCGGAGATGCAGTCGATGCAGGAATACCTTCAGAGATAGCTTCACAAGTCCTAGATGCCAGAGATAATATTTCTAAGCATTATTCAAGTAGAAAAAGTGCAACAAACGTCCTGAGAAATTTAGTCTACAAATCGATATTTATCGAGGAAAGTACGAGACTTATGACTAATAAAGATGGAAAAATCAATCCAGAATCACTTAAGGAAAGAATTATTCTGTCTATAGATCAAGAAGAACTAACAAATTTCTCAAGAGAACTATTTACCTTAGTAACAAAATATTGTAATTTTGTTAAAGAAAACATTACTGTTCTAGCACCAGAAGGAGTATTTTCTGATACAAGAATAGCATGTCTTGATTCTCTCTGCGAGTCACAACCTCCTATTGATAAGTGGAAACAATTAATCCGACTCGGCCATTTGTTACTTTGTATTACTTCTAAAGCATCAATAATGAATAATAAACCATCTATTTTTCCAAATTCTAAGTTACCTTCAGATACATGGGAAAGTGGAATTAGAAATTATACTGAAATTGAAAACAAAACAACAAGAGAAATGGTTAAAATCGGTCTAAAAGAAATTTCTTCACAGATTAAAAATCTATGGTATGGAAAGATTGGTAAACTCATTCTACACTTTACTCAAGTTACACTTATGCTTGATAATTCCAATCCCCCACTGACTTCTACTGTTTGGAAACATCCTTTACAACCTCTTCCATTCCCTCTTCCTAGCAGATTATCAAATGATTCAAAAATTGATAAATTTCATTTCACACTAGAGGCAGAAGTGAATAATTTAGAAAATTTAAAACTAGTACATGATGGTTTTTTAGGAATCTTGAAAAATTTAAAGAAAAATGAAGAAACACATGATTATGACGATGTTCAAAGATTGACCGGAGATTTACTACTTGCCAATTGCCCTGAAATATGTCGGACATTTTATCCGCAATCAATACAAGATGCTTTGAATTCATTAAATACGGAAACATGGCGCGATGATCATATAACCGAAGCATTTTCTGTATTAGAAAAATTAGAAAAAAATCAAAAAAAAGCTGGTAATTATCTAGAAAAACTATCTACAATTCGTTTAGATTTAACTCAACGTTATGAATTATTGAAACAAATTAGACGACGTTATCGTGCTTTCATTATTGATGAAGCTCAAGACAACTCTCCTTTACAATGGAGACTACTTTCCAGATTATGGGGCGAGAGAACTATTCAAGATGAAGATCCTGATGTACCAAATACACCATGGCAACCAACTATTTGCTATGTTGGGGATGTAAAGCAAAGCATCTACGCATTTCGTCAAGCAGAAGTTACTGGATTTCTAGAATACTCGAGAACCTTAAGAGATATTAATCAACATGAATTTTCTAGTATAAAGGAATTAACTCGTAAACCACCCTTACGTAAATCAGACGCAAGTCGGGATCCAAGAAACTCATATAATTTGAATATAATAAAGGGCGCTGAAGTAAATGAAGAAGGCGGCCGAAATTTAATACCATGGATACCATTTGATTTATCTGACCCTCATCTTCCTATACCAACTTCGCAAGAGGTAGAATGTAGAAAACAAGGGCTAATTAGTTTACAAATCAATTACAGGACTGATGGTGCTTTACTTAATGTTATGAATGAGTGGTGGCAAGATATCTTTAATGATAAACACAGACATTTTCCCAACGGTAATTTCTACGCAAGCCCGCAGCGTCTATTTCCAAGTAAGGATAAAATCGATGCTCAAGGGTCATTAGAATGGATTTGTCCTTTAGGTATAGAGGGAGACGAAAATCCACCTACTGATTTACGAATACCTCTTGATCCATTTGGACCTGGAAAATCGGATTCTATTGAAAGACAAAGTTTGATGATAGCCCTAAGAATAAAGAATTTAATCGAAGGTAAACCAATAAAAGTTATTTCATCTGGAGGAAATTGGATAGAATTACCGGCGGAAAATCCTGTAGAACCTAGTGAAATAATGATACTACTGCCAAGTAGGAGTAAAATTAGAGATATTATAATCCGTCATTTGCACAACTTAGGAATTCCTGCACAGGCCGATCGTGAAGGAGGATTACTTGATCGACCAGCGGCTCATACAATAGAAGGGTTACTGCAATTCATTGCACGACCATTTTCCAGACATCACGCTTCTTGGGTTGCAAGATCTTCTTTGATTGGATTTGATGATGCTAAACTACAAGAATATCTTTTTTACTCTAAAAAAGAAGATAATTTACTAATCAGATTAAGAGATTTTACAATCAACGAGAGACAAAAAGAATTGGTACAAAGATGGATAGATCTCTCTTCAGAAGGACGTATAGTCGATCTTTTAGAAGAAACAGTAGATAGGTCAGATATTTTAATGGCGTTTCCAGATATAGTATCTCGACAAGACCTAGAACAAATAATAGATATTATAAGAATTTTATCTAGAGAAGTTGGTGGAGATTCAATTATTTTAGCAGATAAAATACGCGATTTAAGAGAAAGTGGTGGTAATTCTCTGGAAGCAGTGACAATCCCTCCGAGCGATGCAGTCAGAGTAATGACTATACATGGGTCAAAAGGACTACAAGCCAAAGTAGTTATTCTTGCAGATTTATTTTCTGGTCGACAAACCAATATGACGATAGATGATAGAAACAGACTGATTGTAACGCCGGAGCTTTTCGCCGGTAATCCAAAGCCCTGGTCTAATGAAAAATCTCCATTATCCGCTTTATGGAAACATGTCAGAAAGATTTACCAAGCACGCAAAAGTGCTGAATCACGTAGACTTCTTTATGTTGGAGCAACTAGGGCACAAAATAAACTCATCATAGTCGGGTCAACAAAAGGCACTAGATGGGTGGATGGAAAAGGAATAAAATTCCCTTGGACATATTCAGAATCATTACCTCAATTAGGTGAAATGTGGATAGAATCATTACGCCAAGGATCAGCCAATAGGAATGAACAAGATTCACCGTGGCTTGATCAATCTGATGATTTGACAGCTGAAATAGATATAAAAAATCGAGGATATCGTGAATTTGACCCATCTTCATTATTTTCTGAGGGATTTTTAGGCAATTCCAAGTCATTAAAAGGATTAACAGTATTACATCATCCTGATTGTTTTATTTCTGTAAATCAATCTTCTCCTGTATCAACTCCTTTGACTAGAATAGAAAATTTAGATACATTTGCCAGAAATTCTGTATCTCGACAAAAAAACTCTCTTATTTCTCCAAGAACAGATTTCTCTGCAAGATTGAAGATTGTACCAAGTAGAATTTCAATCATAGAAAAATGCCCAAGAAGGCATTGGTATGAGACAATCGGTGGCCTATCTCCTAAACCTATCATTTCATCAATAGATGTAAATTCAACAAATGGACTACCGAGGGGAATTGACGCTGCTCTTTTTGGTACAATAGTTCATAGGATAATCGAGATAGGTATAGGTAATCCCGGTCCAAAAGGAGAATATCCATCAACTCCATTACCTGAATCATGGATAAAGAGAGAAATTGATTTAATTGATAGCCCTGAAATACATAATACAGTTTTTGATGAGCTATTGCCTTTTGAAGCAGATCGAGAGAGCACCACTCATTTAGTCAATTTAATGATTAATAGGATAAAATCCGGACCTCTTGGTAGACTATCTAGAGGTGAAATTTTTGATGGACATAGAGTTGAGGGATTAAGAACTGAAATGCCATTTAACATTACTAAAAAAATAGATTTAAATGGCTTAATTCGTAGTCGGTGGACTCCTGAAGGCTATGAGTCATTATCTAAAATTGAATTTGCTAATATTGAAATGAGTGGTCTTATTGATCTCGTACTTTGTACTGTTATTAATGGAAAATCCACAATTCGCCCCATAGATCTCAAAACAGAAGAAGCAAGTAAATTGATAGATCAAAATACAGATGGATTGATTGAAGCATTAGGAGAGACTTCAACTGAACCAAAATGCCAAGCAGAAATAGAAATTTTATTGGAACATAGAATGCAACAAGCTCTTTACTATATAGCACTACAAAATATTGAAAATGAAAGGTCAAAATATGGTTTTCCTTCAAGAAAAGTCCTTTCTCCAGCAATTTTGATTGGAGTCACAGGAAGATTAGTAGTCTATCCAGATGATATGTTACAAAATGCATTAGATGATTTAGAAGAAAATTTATCATTAGCAGCTAGAATGTCTCTAGGCTCTAATGTATCACTTTCTAATTTCCCTCCTTTAGAATCAAGTAAATCTGACATATGTCATAAATGTCCATTTAATCAAGGAGAATTACCTATCTGTGGCCCGTTAAATTAACTAATTAAACGAAGAATACATTTGCAAGGTGGTAGACAGGACATCATGCCTCTTGACCTCGATGCATTGATGAAACGTAGTGATGAATTATGGGAAGAATCAATCTTACCCAGTTTGAAAAAATTTATTGAAATTGAAGCACTTTCTCCTGCATTTGAGCCCAATTGGGCAAATAAAGGAGAATTAGACGCAACAATTAATTTATTTTGTTCCTGGCTAGATAAACAAAAACTTTCTGGAATGTCATACGAAGTACATAAAATAGAAAATTCTACTCCTGTTCTTCTGGTTAATGTAGAAGGAACAGGGCCAGGTGAAGTAATATTTTATTCTCATTTAGACAAGCAACCTTCTAAACCAGAACTGTGGTCTGAAGGGTTACATCCTTTGAAAGGAGTTAGAAGAGATCCATGGCTATTCGGTCGGGGAGCATTAGACGATGGTTATGGCGGCTATCTTTGTGTTACAGCATTGAGAATACTACAAGAACTCGGAATTCCTCATCCAACCTGCAAATTCTTGATTGAAACATGTGAAGAATCTGGCTCTTTCGATTTACCTCCTTACCTTGAAAAATTAACTGATCAACTTGGAAATCCTGACTTAGTTGTGGTATTAGATAGTGGTGGGCCTGATTATGACCATATTTGGACAACTGAAGCTCTGAGAGGATTAGTATCAGGGACGCTTTCTGTAAAAGTATCTCATGAAGGAGTACATTCAGGAATGTCTGGTGGAACTATACCATCTTCATTTAGAATTCAAAGAATTCTTTTAGATAGAGTCGAAGATTCTCTTACCGGTGAAATCATAATTCCTGAAATGCATACTACAATAACTGAAACAATTCGAGAGCAAGCAAAAACTCTTGCAGAAATAATTGGAAATTCGATATGGGAGACTTTACCTGTAATAGATACACTGATTTCACAATCAGAATCTGTTGAAGAAAGCTTACTCGATGTTAATTGGAGACCAGCATTGACTGTAATAGGTGCAGATGGCATACCCTCGGTACAAAATGCAGGTAATGTACTACGTACTAATACTGACTTTAAATTAAGTTTTAGAATCCCTCCTGGTATAAAGGCAAATTCTGTTGAGAAAATAATCAAAGAAAAATTAGAAGACAATCCTCCATTTGGCTCACAAGTCAACTTCTCCCTAGACTCTTCGGCAGATGGTTTTCATGCACCTCCTTTGGAAGGAGCACTACTTCAATCATTACATGATGCTTCTATGTATATAACTGGATTACCTCCATTGGCCACATGGGTTGGAGGAACGATTCCTTTTATGGCTATGATACAAGAAAAATATCCAGATACTAAATTCCTTTGTACTGGTACCGGCGGACCAGGTAACAATGCTCATGGGCCAGATGAAAAACTTCACATTCCATCCTCAAAAAGACTAACTGCTGTTCTTTCTGCAACAATCGCTGCAATATCAAGTTAAAATTGTATTTTTTGACTCAAGAATGATATTAATTCCGCCGATGTTAAATCAGATGTGGTTGTGGAACATATCGAGGCAGACATGAACGAAGGCGAAAATGGAATCGGTTTTCCTGAACCAAACGCTCCATCTTCAGTAAATTTAGAAGAGGATTTGAGAAT
The DNA here is from genome assembly GCA_002719615.1 of Methanobacteriota archaeon. Taxonomy (GTDB): domain Archaea; phylum Thermoplasmatota; class Poseidoniia; order Poseidoniales; family Thalassarchaeaceae; genus MGIIb-O3. The sequence goes on along the minus strand of PBHZ01000010.1, from coordinate 35,678 downwards.
AGCAAATGATAGATTAGAAAAATTATATATTGCATATAATGAATCATCAAAGCTAAATGAAGAATTACAAGCCATTATTGAAGTTTTAGAAAAAGAGGCTGTAAATAGTGAAATTGAGAAAGAAGGAATTCAAGCACTTCTGGATGAGAAAGATGAGCGTTTGAGAGCAATGGAATTAGAGCGTGCCAAGGCAAATAAAACTATAGAACATCTTGAACCAAAACTAGAGAAAACAGAAGAAATGTATTCCAGAGAAAAGGCAAGGTTAGGGCGTGTTTTCGAAGTAGCCGAAGAATTAGATGAAGCTTTACAAACAGCAACTACTGAAATGTCTGCAAGGGATGACTGGTATGTTCAACATATGCAATTATTTGAAAACCTCAATGAAGCTATTCAAACTAGATATGAGATGATAGACAGTGCAGTACAAGCTATGGCTGAGTTCCGGCAAAAGCAAGATACATTCAAAGACCGTATGAATGAAGCTCTTGATGCTGTTAAAGAACAAGCTTCGCAAGAAAAATCAGAAGATTCCGACGAAACAGAATAAACACTTATTTCGGTTTTGAACCATCTACTAAACGGATACATTTTGCTGGTAATCCGCCCCAAACTTCTCCTGCAGGCACATTAGTCCATTTAGGCACAACTGCTCTTGATGCTATAACTGCACCTTCTCCAATAGTACATCCTGGTTGAATAATTGATTCAGTACCGATAAGTGCATCATTTCCAATAACTACTGGTGCCATGACTAATTCTCCTTTTTCAGTTAGATGAGCATTAATTACTGCCTTTCCACCTATTACCACTCTTTCTCCAATTGTAACTGATCCACAATCATTAACGTTTGGGGTATTTATTTGTGCACCTCTGCCAATTTTTGCCCCAGAAAGCCTGTAGTAAGTATTTCCAATAAAAGATGGAACTAGATTAGGTAAGAAAAATAAAGCAGCTTTATGAAAAATCATTGACCATGCCCATTGAATTGTAACAAATGATTGTAATGGATATTTTCCCGGTGCTAGTCTCGGCCTCAAAAGACCTGCCATGAAACCGCTAAATATCACTAAACTAATGCCCCAAGCCATAATAAATAATCCAAGAGAAACTCCAATCCCCATCAATTCCAAGAAGTAATTTTCAGTATTAGAAGTAGAAATTTGATATCCATAATTAAATAATGCTAAAGCAGGAATCGCTGTAATTCCAATTATAGCGGCGAAGATTGGTATTACTAGTGCTGTTAAAAAATTTTGAATAATAATGAACCCCTTCATTGGTACACCCAATAGTCCGTAAGAGTATTCAGAGAAGATGTTTCGGGATAAAACAACAGACTTTCATAGTATATTTTCGTTAATGTATAATTTCGTAACCATACGGCAGTATCAAGACCAAATGTCCCACGCATCAATTATGGCTATAGCATCTGGCTTATTGGGGAATGGTAAAAAAGCCATTAAAATACATCATCTAGTCAAAGCTCCAGAGAACACTCCATATTCAATTTCAAGAAGAGAATCATGGGATGCAGATAAGCCAGCTATAGTTTACAAAACCCCAGAAAATTTACCGGATGGAACGTCCTGTATTGCAGCTACAGTTATTCTTAGAACCAAGGGTTGTGTTTGGTGGTGGAAATCTGGATGTACATTTTGTGGATATTTTAATGATGTAAGGGATGATGTTACCTCTGCAAATCTTTTTGCTCAATGGGAAGAAGCTAAGCGGCAAACAAATGATTTTGACGGCTGTAAGATGATTAAGGTATATACCTCAGGGACTTTTTTTGAGGATCAAGAAATTCCTGTAGATTTCCAAGAATCAGTTTTAGTTGAAACTTTTGAAAGAAAAATACACTTAGTGGTTGAAGCTCAAGCACAATTATGTCATCCAAAAAAAATCAAATGGCTAGCCAAAAAACATCCAGGTTGTACAATTGCTTTAGGACTTGAAGCATATGATGATACTGTGTTAAGATTTCATGTAAATAAAGGATTTTCCACTAAACAATGGCATAATGCAGTTGATTTACTCAGAGAAAATAATCTTAGAATTAAAACATATTTAATATTTAAACCACCATTTATGTCAGAAGGTGATGCCTTAAATCACACAATAGAATGGGTTAAGCAAGTAGCTCCTCTTTCTGATGAAGTTTCAATTAACCCTATGAATATTCAAAGAAGTACAATTGTAGACCGTTTATTTAGAAATAGAGAATTTAGGCCACCATGGTTATGGTCTTTGGTAGATATGATTGAAAAAACTCATTCAGAAATATCACAACTGGATTGTCGCACTATTGTACATCCAACTGCCGGAGGTAGAATAAGGGGGGCGCACAATTGTGGTTCTTGTGATGAAGATGTTGTTGCAGCAATAGAAAGATATTCTGTATCTGGTATCTTAGAAGAATTTTCAGGCATTGATTGTTCGTGCAAAAAGGTCTGGAGTGCCGAAATTTTCAATGATAATAATCTCCCAATTTCTCTTGGATCTGGATTAGATCGTAGATCTTCCAGAACTGATACCGTTCGTGCCCCATGAGCCAAAGCAACCACATCTTTCTCCTAATGCTTAAGGGGCAATCTTCAGTGGTTGAGCATGTCCTACGCGGTGGGATGTATGTGGTGTCGCAATGTCTAATGACGGTTCAGGTAAAATAGGTCAGTTTCTGCAAGGTGAGAAGGAACCATCTTCTTCATGGGTAATTTTGGTAATTGGTTTTGTAGCAGCACTAATTTTCTTAGTAATATATAATATATTATATCCTGGACAAGATTTACCTGTCCTTTCTTCTCTTCTGCCCATGTTCGAGGGTGTATTTGATTCAGGAATTTGGTTCTTCATACTGGGTGCTATGATTGGTGCATTTGCTATTCTAGGCACTATTCTTACAGAGGCTACTATTGAATGAGGTTTTAAAATGGATACAATATTATCAACATTATTGATTTTTTGGGCACTCATTATTATTTCTTATATCCTAATTCAAAGAGGTCTTGGCGTATTAGGAGAAGTTGTGCGTGGCTTGACTATGTTTATGCTCGAGAAGGCGTTAGGGCCAGGTTCAGATCTTGTAGAAGGAAGAAAAGGTTCTGGGTCAAAGATCTGGATTATTCAAGGAACAATTTGGTTATTCGTTTCTGCAACTCTTACTTTCATAGGTCTTTGGCTCGGACATGATCCAATTGCTCTGCATAGTTTGGAAGCTTGGGGATACAATGCTCTTTCATCAGAACTTTTCTATGCAGGTAAATTTGCTGCATTATTTGGTGCAGTCGGAATGTTCATTATTGGCTCAGGATTACATATACTCCCTTCATTATTGGAAGTCGATTTAGCAAGTGAGAAGAACGCTGTCTTAACTTCTTTTTTATGGACAATATCAGTAATAATTCTCATCATTGGCTCTCAAAGTAGCGAAATTTTGGGTTTAGATATTATTTTGATTGGAACAGCAGTAAATTTGCTTGTCGCCACCGCTATTACAGCTAATCAATTACTCACTAAAGCAAATTCAGATGTCTCGCTGGCAACACCAGGTTGGTTGATTATCTTTGGATTAATTGGTTCACCGATTGCTATCATATCTATACTTGTTAGTGGTGCATATGATGAAGGAATTGGTCAATGGTTGGCATACCATCTATTTGGTGCTACATTCTGGTTTTCATCAATAGCTGGAATAGCACTTTATTCAGCTAGTTATGGATCTGGAAATGCATTATGGTCAAGAACCGTTGCAGGTGTAGTTATATTTGGAACATTATTTACAATTAACCCACTCGGGGATGTTCACCCAATAATGGCTGTAGATATGCTTGGATTATCAACAGCGGAATTAGTTATTACAAATCAAGACAATGTAATTGGATCTTTTTTGATGGCATTAGCCATAATTCCAATAATAGCGCTATCATCAAACATATTAATCACACTTCGTGGTACTGATACCTTCGTAGAAAACCCAGATTCAGCAGGTATTCCAGAAATAAATTTTGGAGCTTGGATGCTACTTCCGTTAGGTATTGGGTCTTTATTTATACAAACCGATTATCTGAGCGGAGTAAATGAACTTACTGGGATTTCTAATATAATTCAATTAATGACTATCTGGACTGTTTTTATCCCACTAACTTTGGGTGCAGCATTACAAGTATTACCTGCAGCTAGTGGAAGATATCCGCTTTCACAAAATAGAGCTAGAATGGCATTTTGGATGTTGTCTGGAGGGGCCATATTAGGATTAGTTCTTACACTAATATCAGACATCACTGATCTTGCATTGGCGGAAGCCCTTGTCGAAGATCCTAGTACACTTTCTCAAACTATGAGGAAATCTGGTTCAGTAATTTTCTATGGTACTGTTTTGGGAGCAATATTCCACGCTACCAATATTGTAAGTGGATTATATAGAGGAGATAAGGTAAATTCTCAAGTGAGTATATCTGAGACAACATTTGCTCCTACTTCATATCCGTTGACTTCATCTACCTCTATTCGTAAGATTTTAGCGAGTGGAGCAGTATTGGATACTGAAGTAGTACCCACATTCGAAAGTAATGAATCTGGAAAACCCACTCCACTTCATACTGAAGAAGAATGATTTCTATTTTACGGTCATATTATGCGCATTGGATTAGTTGGAAAGCCGAATGTTGGTAAATCTACATCCTTCTCAGCCTTAACTGAAAAACCAGTAGAAATAGCAAATTATCCTTTTACTACTATCGAACCAAATGTCGGAATAGCTTGGTTACCCTTACTTGATAGTTGTCCATGTTCTCATTTAAGATTAAAAAAGGAAAAAGAAGGAAAACTGGATATTGGATATAATGATGAAAGAAAAGGAAGTATTTGTTCACCTAATTCTGGTTCATGCGTCGGCTTCACTAGATTAGTCCCAGTTACACTGATCGATGTTGCAGGACTTGTACCTGGTGCTCATGAAGGAAGAGGGAGAGGAAACCAATTCCTTTCAGATTTAGCGAGATGTGATGCATTAATACAAATTGTTGATACTTCAGGTTCAACGGATATTGAAGGTAATCCAATTGGTACAGGAGGATCAACGCCTTTGGAAGAATATCATTTTTTACTCAAAGAATTGGATGCTTGGATAACTGGAATAATTAGTTCAGGTTGGCAACGCGGTGCAAGGAGAGTTCAATCAGAAGGAGAAAAGGCAATCTCTCTCTACCTTTTAGATCAGTTATCTGGTATAGGAGCTAAAGAGGTACATATTTCATTAGGTTTGACGGCTCTCCATAAAAAATTTCCAGATGCTGGAGTTCCCTGGGAATGGAGAACAGAGGAATTGACGACTATTGCTTCAGCAATCAGATCCGAACTTTTTCCTATTTCTGTTGCAGCAAATAAAGCAGATTCAGCATCTCAAAAATCTTGGTTAGAATTACAAGAAGTAGTAAAAATAAATGGAGGTATTGTTGTTCCAACTAGTGCAGAGGCTGAATTGGCCTTAAGACGAGCTTCTCGTTCAGGTTTCATAAGCCATATTCCTGGCGATTCAAATTTTGAAATAACTAAAACCGGGGAAGAAAAATTATCTGAGCCACAAAGAAAGGGACTATTATCAATTAGTAAGACTCTAAATTCTTGGGAAGGAAGAGGATTAGTTGGATTATTATCAGAGGTAGTTTTTGGACTTCTTAATCGTAAAGTTGCATACCCTGTTCAAGATGAATCTCACTGGGTTGATGGAGAAGGTAATATCCTTCCAGATGTAATATTAGTTCCTGAGGGAACTACCGCAAAAGGACTAGCATATGCAGTTCATTCTGACCTTGGAGATGGATTTATTCGAGCAGTGGATGCTCGCTCTTCAAGAGTGGTAGGAGCCGATTATGAAATAAAAAATGGTGATATAATCAGAATACATGCAAAAAATTAATTTCTCTATTTTATAAATTTACCAGAATCCGACCTATTGAGTGAAGTTAATGCTCCTCCTCCTAAAAATACTAATCCACAAATTGCTTCTACTCCAAGTTGACCGATAATAGCTAAAAATCCATCCTCATCTCCAGTTAATAAAACTAATATTACGAGAATAATAAGTGATACTATTCCTAATATCTGTAACATCCCTCGATTTTTTTCTAAATTCTCTCCATCACCCCACCATGTTGTATGGCCCGTAAAATCACCCAATAATTTAGATTCTAAAATTTCAAATGCATCTTCGATTTTCATTTTTTTACTCTCAATCTTTTTACTATCGTCCCAATGTTCCAATTCACCTTTATTTACTGCATATTGTACGAATTCATCTTCATATTTGCCTAAATCTACCACCCAATAACGCTTTGCAGACTTGAGTAGAATAAATAATTCATCTATGCTTTTCGAACTAATTCTATTCTTATTTCCATCAATATCATATCTAATATCTGAATCATTTGAATTTATAATCGGCCTCTTCTTAATAATTATTACTTCCAGTGGAGGATAAAACTTTTTGTGTCTGTTGCAATAACCAACACTTCTGAATTCTAGTGCATTACAATTTACTGCAGCACATCTTCTTTTTCCCACAGTTTTCGAGATATTGAGTCAAATATCAAATTATTGCCGGATATTATTTAATCTATGAAATTTCTAATATTTCCATGAGCAGAGATCTGGAGGATGCTGAAATCTTGTCTGTTGTCAACGAACAAGATTATGTAATTGGACAAATGAGACGTGATGCAATACATTCTCAAAATTTATTTCATCGTTCAATTCATGTGCTGATTTTTAATTCAAAGGGGGAAATATTTCTTCAACGAAGAGGTTTACTAAAGCAAGAAAGTCCCGGTCTTTGGGCTTCTTCAGTTTCTGGACATGTCGATGCAGATGAGTCCTATGATGCTGCATGTATTCGGGAAATTGAAGAAGAAGTTGGAATAAAAATAAATTATGTACCAAAAAAATTATTCAAATTAAAACCATCAAAATTGACTGCTAATGAATTTAGTTGGGTCTATCACCTAGAAACTGATCAATTTTTAAGTCCTAATTTATCAGAAATAGAAACCGGAGAATGGTTTTCAAAAGAAAATTTAGATTATTTTATTCTCCACAATCAAGATAAAGTTGCAGATTTATTTATACATATTTGGAGAAAATACTGTGATATACAATTTTTTTAATTCATATCTCTATTACCGGATTTATTGTCACTATGTACGATACCACTGTCCATGTGATATCATAATCTTCATCAGAGTCTACAATATCTCCAACTATTGGTGCGGGAGGTGAACTAATGTCAGCAGTTATTGTTGCAGACCAAGTTCCTCTGCCAAAGCCATTGTCTGTCCATAGATTGCGTATTTCTTGTTCTGTAGTCTCACTCTGTGTAATATTGTCTCCTGTGTAATTTGCTGTTACATCCCATCTGATGTTTACTCCGGAATTACCACCTCCATTACATGACCCTTGCTCATTCTGTTCCTCGAAATCTCCCTCAACTCCACTTAGACCAGTAACCACGTCCATTCCATCAGTAAATCCCGGCCCCGGATCATCATTATCCATGCATGTAACTGTTAACTCTACATAACCGATATTAATTTCACTAACAATATCGAAGAATGTGTCATATGCTTCTTCATCCGCTAGATTAATTGTTTCAGACAACGTCTCTGTCGTCTCTTCAAATGAAATCATCCATTCTCCTTTTATCCCATTTGTTCCTCCAACCATCTCACTATCAATTAATGACGGCATTACAGCAAAGTAAGATGGGAAGGCGATCATGAAAACGACACTCCACATCAACATAGTTCTCTTACGAGAAGTATTCACCAAATCTTCAAAGTCCATTGTATTACACCGACCCGTTAGGTCATTTGCATTTCAATTCCTCTATTGACAGTGTAAAAATTATCAAAAAACAGACTCCTTTGTCCATTTTGTAATATCTACTCCCTCTTTCTTCAATAGAGATTTAGATTTGTAAAACTCCGGCTGAAAATATCCAATCATAGATCTTTCTCCAAAACTCCATTTCCAAGGACACCGATTAAATTTTGAAACCCATTGATTGAGTATGTTAATCCATATTTTTCCCTCGATTTCAATTGGTACTTCAAAAGAAACCTTTGTTATTTTACCAGCTGAACCAGGAGTATGGGACCATACTCTCATCACAAGACCTTTTGCTTCACCTTCTTCAACGACTATTCCTAATACTTTTGTCATTTTACTTATCGGCATTACTATTGCCCATCTACTAACTATTTTTGATTCTTCAATCCTACGCATTTCCCAATTATTATATTCACCGATTTCTCTAATCGCTCTTATTGTATCAGTAGGTGTCACACTGACAGGTATTTCGACTAATCGGCTCGACATCATACAGAATTCCTCTAGGCTCTCGCCCATATCGTCTTCGCGTATTATTAATTATCGCTTTTACTTATCCGAAGAGAGAACCGAGGCCTTCGAAACCACCGGTTTCTTCCTCAGGTTCTTCTTCTGCAGCTGCGGCAGGAGCCTCAGCAGCATCTCCGCCACCAGAGGCAGCAGGTGCAGCAGCAGAGGCAGCAGGTGCAGCTATAGCAGTCGCCATAGCTTCACCGATATCAACAGATCCAAGAGATGCAACTAGGGCCTTTACACGACCTTTGTCAGCATCCACGCCAGCAGCAGTTAATACTCCGCTAACACTTTTTTCGTCAATTTCCTTTTCAGCAGAGTGCAGTAACATTGCAGCATATACATATTCCATTTTTTTCACCTTTTATTTAACCGAAGAGGTCACCAAGTCCACCGAACCCAGTTTCCTCCTCTTCCTCCTCTTCCTCTTCAGTAGCAGGAGTTCCTGCATCTGATTCAGTCGTTTCAGAGGCCACGACAACAGCACTTGAAACAGCACCTAGTGCTGCCGTTAATTCTTCATCAAGTGCTGAGGAATCTAATTGACTCGCAAGAGCCATCATACGCGCATTAGCACGCATTACAAATAATTCTGCTGTCTTATCATTTACAATACCAGCTTCAACTGCTACTGCCAATGATTCACTGCTAGCTTTAGCTAGTAATACTGGAGTGGTTGCTGTAGAGAACCAATGTGCATTACAAGCCAAATTAAATGCACGTGAGGTTGCGACAGCAATATCGTCTTTCAGACCGTCTACGTCTAGATCTAAATCATCTGCAGGTAATAGTAATCCTTCTTCAATAGCACCAATCAAAATTAAACCAATTTCTATAGGATTTATTCCAAGTTTTGCTAACATCATACCCAAATCAGCAGACATAGGCTCTCCAGCTGATACAACTTTAGTTTCTTTTTGTATTGCTATCTTACCTTTGTCAATTTTTGCAGGAATTCCTACAGCATTAAATTCCCCAACTAAAGGACCTGGTGCAAATTCTGTCGGTCCGGCTGGAACGATAATATCTGTAGGTGCTAATTCACCTTCTTTTGCAGCACGACCTTGGCGTGTCTTCTTCAACTCATCAAATAATTGATATGCATTTAGAGAGTCACTGTGTACTATACAAGGTTGAGAAGCACCTTCAAACAAAACTTCCAACTCTTCTGTAGAACGGCCAGCTTCTTTCCAAGCAAGCCTCATCAATGTCTTTTTAGCCATTGTCATATTAACTATACCTTTTAGTGAACTTCTCATATCTAACATATTCTTCGCAGGAACTCCTCCAATATCTACAATTCCAACTACACCTGGACTGCTAATAATTTCTTTTAGTTCGGCAACACGCCCTTCTTTCCAAGATGCTACTTTAGGAATCATGAATTAGCAACCTCCACTTTTATTGCAGGACCCATAGAAGTTTTAATGTAACAAGATCTGATATTTTTGTCTCCACGATCTAATCTTCCAATCACTCTCTTCCATATTGCTAGAGCATTGGCCGTCAACTCCTCATTTGATTGAGTTCGAGTACCTATGGCAGTGTGAAATGTTATTTTATCTCTAGAACGAACTATTGCAGTATCTTTCAAACCTCCTGCTATCATAGCAGGATCTACTGGAGGAGGCACAGGTCGAGGCATCTTTCCACGAGGACCTAGGACTACACCCAAGAATCTACCCACAGAACCCATATGTGGTATTTCTGATAGGAAGAAATCATATCTATTAGCCATTTTTCTGGCTGCTTGACGTTTTCCACCTAAATCTTCTATTGTTGATGGATCAATAATTTCCAATCCGGCAGCTCTAGCTTTAGCTGCCATTTCTCCACCAGCAAACATTGCAATCTTTGGTTCCTTACCTCTTCCTGAAGGAAGTCTGACTTCTTCTTGTATTCTGTTTGAGGGATTCTTCAGATCAATGTCCTTCAAAGTAAATGACATTTCCAATGATTCTACGAAATTTCTTTCTGGAGCACCTTCAAGTGCTTTTTGAATTGCTGTTTGTAAATTATTTTCCATTATCTCACCTCCGCGGTCAACGAGGTTTCCCTCTACCGCAATTCGTGTTCTTTTCAACTAAAATGCTCGCTAAATCTCCCCTCACTCATTGCATTTAATGCTTCTTTTGGTCGCATTCCTTCTACACTAACTCTCATAGATACACATGTTCCCATTACTTCACGGCATCTTGCGTAAAGAGTAGAACCAGTTAAACGATCTTTTTGTTTCTCTGCTATCTGTTTAACTTGATCCATTGTCAAGTTCTCGGTAGCATCATCCCAGGATCCATTACACTTCTTCACACCAAGTGTTTGACTCACCATGTGTGGTGTTTCATTCCTTGCTGACATCTGTGCAACCTCCTGTATTTGTGTCTCGCCGACCTACTTACCCTATTTGATATTGATGTAAAGACCAATTTATTCGATTCCTCGTTTATTCAACCCTTTGTGTTACTCTAACTTGATCTGCTCGTACTGTTAGTGCAACAGGTACAGCAGCTTCGAATAACTCAACTGTAACTTCTTCTTTTGATTCAGTAACACGAATTACACGTGCATTTTGGCCTCTAAATGCCCCTCCAACAATTTCACAAAGACTACCTTCTTCTATTCCAGATGTAGCAGCCTTAGGCTCTAAATAAGGTAATACATCTTCAAGTGGCGATTCTCCTGGCAAAACCTTTCTACAGTTCTTTAGAGGTGTAACTCCTATCCCTACTCTGCCAATTAATTTTTCAACATGATGCAGAGCAGATGCTTCAACGAAAATATAACCTCTCATGAAATGTGGATTTAGTACACCAAATATTTCATCTTGAATATCTTGCAGAGATCCAGTTCCTGAAAGTCTTGCTCTGATTTCTTTAGCAACATTTTGTTCTTGACCTATTGAAGTTTTTAAGATGTAAAGATATGATGCAACATCTCCATACATTTCAGTTAATTTGGGAGTTGAATATTCCTTTTCTTTAATTCTTCCGGGATCTACCCATTCACTATTTTTGTATAATGTATTTGGCACAACATCTTTGATTTTACAAACACAAAGTATTGGGGTAACATCAACTAGTCTATTTCCATATTCTAATCCACGTGCTTCACCAGTACGTACAAATTCAAAATTTTCTTGTGAAATACCAGTACACTCCTCAACTCTCTTTGCTACAACGTCAAGATCGTCGGGATTTCCTAGTCCATAAATCCCATCCCATGCACCAGGGAAATCAGAAATTCCATCGGCTCTTTGCATCAAGAGTACCTTTTCTTCATTTCTTAGATAAACTGTAAATGACTCAGACATATTTTACACCTCATGCTCCTGTTAACCAATCAAAAAATGCTGGGAAAACGTTGTTCATCATAGCTTGTACAACGAAACCAAATAATCCCAATATGAACATACCTATGCCACAAACTATCATAGTTTGTCTAAATTGAGCCTTTGTTGGTTTACGTGCCATCTTCAAAATTCTTGCATATGACCCTGTTTGTAAACTTCTAACTCGGCTTTCAATATCGTCTTGAACGTCTTGGACTTTCTCTTCGAATTTACTAACTTTGGAATTTTCGACACTCATCGTTCTCCCTCAAATCGGCCAAGCGTCCGACCAATTCCATTTAAGGGCGACGGGAAGGCACGTCCATTGGAAAATATAAAATTATTAAAATTAAGAGATAAATTCTACAGTTCTACTTCTTAAATTTCTCATCTGAGTATGCATCGAAGCACCATGTATTTGTTCGCTTTTTACCCCAGTTAATACCAACAACACTCTGATATTATTACCCAATGATTCATCAGTTGTAACTCCCCAAATAATTTTTGCATATGTATTAATTTTCTTTCGAATTATGTCTGCACATTTTTCTGCTTCTCCAAGAGTTAAACCTGGGCCTCCAACAACATTAATCAGAGCGCCCCTTGCATCTGAAATATCCATGTCTAGTAGTGGATTTTCAATTGCTTCATTTGTAGCAATCTCTGCAGTCTCGCCTTCTCCAAGTCCAATTACTCCAATTCCTCCTCCATTACTGAGGACCGATTTCAAATCTTGAAAGTCAAGATTAACTATCCCTTCTCTAGATATCATCTCAGAAACGCCTGAGATACTACGAACTAATAATTCATCAGCTACGCGAAAAGCAGCATCTAACGGCAATTGCTTAACAGTATCAATTTCCAATAATCTTTCATTTGGTAATACAATAACAGTATCAGCAGTTTCCTTAAGTCTCTCTAATCCCCAATCTGCATTTTGCTTTCTTAGAGATCCTTCTGATAAGAATGGATAGCTAACCACTGCAATTGTTAATGCTCCAGCTTGTTTAGCTAATCGGGATATTACAGGGGCAGATCCTGTACCAGATCCACCCCCTAATCCTGCGGTAATAAACGCAAGATCACAACCTTCAACTTCAGTCTTCAATATTCTTTCAGACTCATATGCTGCTTGTTCTCCCTTTTCTGGATCGCCACCTGCCCCCCTGCCACGGGCTGTGCGACCAATTAGAATTTTATTTTCAACAGCAACTTTCAACAGATGCTGAGCATCTGTATTAATTGCCATTCCTCTTACATATTCATCATCAAACAATGATTCTGCCTCGAGTCTTGCTACTGCATTACTACCAGCACCCCCACATCCAAAGACCCTTATCTTTGGTTGTAAAGATTTTAGTAAATCTTGAAGATTCAAATCTTCAACTGGCTCAGGAATATTTTGAGCAGCAATTTCGTCCTCTTGAAGCTCGAGAACTCTGTCTATAATGTGCTTCACGGAGTGAGAGGGACATTAGGCAGAGGATAACTATTGCCCTACAAACATGGTGTAAGATATGGTTTTTCATAGATATCAGAATTCGCCAATTAGCCCAATAATCCTTTACGAGTTTTCAGGAATCTAATGATAAAAGTATACACCCCTCCCCATGCAGAGAATGCTATTGCAAATGTGATTCCATTAAGCTCAGAATTTCCTAAAATAATCCAATCAAAATATTCATGAATTGAATCGCTAGAAATACCGACAGTATCAGTAATGGCTTGAATCGCTGCTGCTAATAGACCAATCATTGTTATTACTAACCTATCTGCTCTAGAGAAACCTCCGTATATTCTCCCCAGCCCTACAGATTGTGCTTGTGTCCCCATGTAAGAACCCATCAAAGTCAATAGTGCGGCCATTGATCCAGAACTCATATCATCTACAAATGCAGCATTCATTCCAAGAGCCACTAGTAATCCTACATCTACAACACGATCTATAGTATGGTCCAAAAAATCTCCATATGGACCATCAGTTCCCTGATGTCTAGCCAAAGCACCATCTAATGCATCAAATATTCCTGCAACAATAATTAGCACAATTCCTCCAATTATCATCAAACCTCCTGTCTCATCAAATTGCGCCTCTGCAAGAAGTACAAATGCTACAATTGCTATTACAAGACTTGTCCAAGTAAGTATACTAGGATCAAGATTACCCATTTTCACTACTATCGGCTCAGTTGTTTTAGTCCATGTTTCTCTAAACTTTTCGAACATTACTAATCCTCCATTTTGGATACCCAGTCAATTACCGAGGGAGGGGTATCGGGCTTGAATCCATCTGATATCCAAAGTGATAAGGACATGAGTATTGAGTGTACCTCATTTTCCGTAGTATCGAACTCAGTCCAGGGAATGTCTCCTTGTCTTTCATTCCATGAACTTCCTAAAATCTCCCAATCACAATTAGATCTAATTTTTGATTCTGAATATCCTCTCTTTAACATTCTTTTTTTTAGAATATCAGGTGAACATCTCAGAACTACTACAGCATCGCTTGGTAAATGATGTGAAAGATGACCATCAATAATTAGGGGCTCTGGAGGATTATTTTGCCATTCTTCTTCAATAGAATCTACTAATTTGTCTAAATCTATTGGACGAGCATTATCATCACTATCAATCTCTCCTATGCAATCATAATCTTCTGCTAGTTCTTTTACAGAAATGACATGAAAACCTAATCTTTCAAATTCTTTTGCTAAGGTACTTTTTCCTGAACCTGGTGAGCCAGACAAAGAAAGCCGATAAGGTACTGCCACAACTCTTCGTAGATGCCATATCTGATGAATACTACGTGTTACAGGCGTAACATTGACTTCTTATCGTACATGCCAAGATACTGAGGAACAACATGAGCGAGTCATATCAGGGATTAGTTAAAGCGATAAATCCAAAAGAATCCAAACTTAATTTTTTACTAATAGCGATGCCTATTTGTTGTTATTTTGCTTACGTATCAAAAGATGGAACAAATGCCTTTTTTGCTTCAATGGTAGCAATAATGCCCTTAGCATTCCTTATGGGTCATGCTACTGAGGAAATTGCATTAAGAACATCAGAATCTATTGGAGGACTTCTCAATGCTACCTTTGGTAATGCTGCAGAGATTATTATTTGTCTCTTAGCATTATGGTCAGCATACAAAGCAGGCGTGAATTCAGAGACTGCTGAGATTATGATTCATATAGTTCAAGCAAGTCTAATTGGCAGTATTCTTGGTAATTTATTACTAGTAATGGGGTTGGCATTCGTTTGGGGCGGCATTCACTTTAAAGAACAATCATTTAATGAAACCCAATTTGGCTCTAATAGCTCTCTATTGCTCCTTTCAGTCATTGCTTTAGTCGTTCCAACCGTGTATCATTTTACAGTTTCAGGAGAACAAGGAGATACTGGTTTAGAAGATCTTTCGAGAGCTGCAGCTGTTATTTTATTGGCAATTTATATGTTATTTTTATTCTTTCAATTAAAGACACACTCAGAATTATTTGCAACTGATGATACACATGAGCATGAAGAATCTTCAATGACTATGAAAGAAGCAATTATTTTATTAGTAATTTCTACTATTCTTGTGTCATGGATGGCTGAAATTTTAGTTCATTCTTTAGAGGAGGCGGCCGAAGAAGTGAAAATGTCTCATCTCTTTATCGGAGTAATCTTGTTACCAATGTTTGGAAATGCTGCTGAACATTTTACTGCAGTTTCTGTAGCTGGAAAAAATAAAATGGATCTTTCATTTGCCATTGCAATAGGTTCTAGTACACAAATTGCAGTATTTGTCGCACCTTTGATGGTAATTACTGCGTGGGCATTAGGTCTACCATTAACTTTCGAATTTGGTTTACTTGAAACAGTTGCAGCATTCCTTGCAGTATTGATAGCAAATGCAATAGCCTCTGATGGTAAATCTAATTGGCTAGAGGGTGCAATGTTACTGGGAACTTATGCAGTTTTAGCACTAGCATTCTGGTTTCATCCATAAAATTGTTTAGAATCACTTACCTTAGCATTGATATTCAAGCACCCAATGCGAGGAGTCAGAGGTAGATAGTATGACAGATACAAAACAAACCAACGATAGCATACCAACAATCGAAGCAAGTGCACATTGTGATGGGCCTTGTGGCGTCTATGATCCTGCAAGCGCACGTGTAGCAGCAGAAGCAGTTCAATCAATGACAAAGAAGATGAATACTTTAGAAGCCAACCATGGGGACTCTGGAAGTAATTCTGCAGCTTACATCAATACTATGTCAAGATATGCAGTAATTAAAGAAGAAGAAGCACAAAAGTGCAAAGATGAATTATTAGTACTATGGACTGATTTCTTCAAACCACAACATCTTGAATCAATCCCAAATCTTCATGATACATTCTGGCAGGCTGCAAAACTATGTTCTGCTTGTAAAGTTGAAGTTTCAGAACAGCATGCACAAGAATTAATGGATGCAGTAGAAGAAATTCATAACATGTTCTGGGCTGCAAAAGGCCGTGAAGTACCTTGGATTCGCGCTTCTTAAACGTAGTCGTCAAAGGCGACTCAATGTGGCCCACATTAGTTGATGGCGATACTGTAAAGTTTGAGATTTTAGGAGATAGATTTCCCGAAGTTGGACAAATTGTTCTAGCTAAACATCCCTTTAGAAAGGATACTAAAATAATTAAGCGAATTCAATTGATTGAAAATAATAGAGTATTCTTGGTTGGAGATAATCCAGACCCTACAGCAAGTGAAGATAGTCATAATTTTGGAATGATTAATTTCTCTGATATATCTGCCAGAATAATAAATTAATATGGGTGTATTCTACCATCCCATGTTTCAAAACAACCTGTTGTCTCAATTGATAAAGCCGAAAATCGTTCTATTAATCCATTGGCAGACTCAGTAGGAGTAAGCTTGCCTTTGTTACTGGTCATATCGGTTTGTACCCAACCCGGATGATATATTCCGACTGAGATTCCTTCTGACTTTAGATCTGTTGCTAGGTTTCTTCCAAGATTCAATGAGGCTGCTTTTGAAGATCGATAAATGTATGATCCTCCAGGTGCTGTGGTATCACTTGCCATCTGAGAAGAAATTATAGCGATTTTCGAATTATTAGCAGATCTTAAAGCCTCAAGTTGTGTTTCTATTGCTAGGTATGTTCCAGTTACATTAGTGGCAAATGTATCTTCCCACAATTCAGGTTCAAAACCAGATCCAATTTTATCTCCTCTATCCAAAAAAACACCAGCATTACAAATCAATAAGTCTAACTCTCCTGTTATTGGGACATGGTTATTTGGATTACGTACATCTAATTTGATCCAACTAACATTATCTTCTGCAACTTGTTCTTTGCGAGATGTTGCTATACATTCCCAACCTCTTTCTAAGTAACCATCTAACAGAGCTCTACCTATTCCTCTATTGGCACCAATTATCATTACTCGTGGTATGTTTACAACTCCTACATCTGAGTCGAGCAGATGTTATTCTTTAATATCGCCTACAAAGAAAACTACATTATACCGCCGAGATAATATAATATATTACCATGCCCAACAAGCCAAAGAATGTATCATGGGGAATACGATCTCTCAAATCTAGCCTCCCAAGTCCAGAAGTTGGTGGAATGTTACTAATAGAAGGGTCAAAACGTTCTACTAGATATCTAACTAGGTACATGATTTGTGAAGAATTAGTAAAAGGAAGGCCTGTACATTGGATTGACGGAGGTATGGGACTAGATCCTTCTACCTTAATTCGTCCATTAGCTCGTAAAAAAAAAGGAATAGAACTATTAGATAATTTGTACGCTTGTAGAGGATTTACTGCTCATCAGATGGCTGAAATTATCAAACGTTTAGCTTCCCAAACTTCTGATGAGAATTTAAGAAAGGGAAGATTGATTGTCGTTTCTGATTTAGCATCTATGTTTGCAGATAGTCAAGTAAAGAGGGCAGAAGGCTCTGCTATGCTCAAAGAATCATTATCTGCTATCCAATATATAGCAAAAAAATGGAATTCTTTGGTTTTAGTGACTGTAAATTACCAGTCAAAACCCTTTCTTCCTAAATCAATGAAATCTGAATTAAAAAATTCTGCTAATGATAGATTAACAATTTTATCACAATCAAAAAGTGCAATCACAGCAAAACTACATTCAATAGATATGACTGTAAAACCATTAGAAAAAAGGAATCCTCAAGTCTCTCTTCAAGATTTTATTTTACCTGACCACATATCCAAAGTAGTTTGGACAGAACCTCTTGAAACCAATTCTTCTTCTGATAATCCAAAGGGAGATAACAACGCAGAAGCAGCTCGTAAAGCAAGTGTCTCATAATAAACGACATCACCCTTTTGACCTATTATCGTCGTTTTTATTGATTTAATTTCTGATGCCATCCTAATCCTGTCCTGAGGATTTCTTCTACTTTGACCTACAACTGCAAATCTAATTTTTCTACCCGGATATGTATTTTGACCCAACTTCAATTCTCTAAGTTGTGCTGCAGCTGTTAAATTCAATACCTTATGTTCTCCTGCTTTATTCCTAACTCTTCTTCCTAAAATAAGCTTAGATAAAGGAATTTTACCTTTTTTTAGCTTAACAATTTCTTCATTAAATAATTTCACAGATCTTCTAATACTTTCCTTTGGTGGTCGTTTGCGCAATTCTTCTAAGATATCTTTTTGAAGATTTTTTATCCATTGACAAGTTGAGTGCTGACGTAACTCAATACCTCTTATTTTCCACCCGTTTTTACCATGTGCAAAATACTTGGTTAGAGCACCAACTCCTGTAGTTCTATTGGGTACAAATGCAATCCATTCATAGACGTCTTCAAGCTCTATTGGTACACCAGATTTAACCTCTATTTTGGCCATCAATCTAGATATTGATTCGTCACGATCCTTATTACTTCTGTTTTGTATGTCTATAAGCCAAATAGAATCTACAATTGCATGTAAACAATCCCAACCCTCTTCGTTAGCATCATGCATCGCATCTATTATCATCTCACGTGACCAAGCACATATTGCTTCATGACATTCTATACGCCCAAATCTAGCATTTTTATATCCTGTATATCCAAAACAAGTCACTAGAAGCCATTTCAGAACATTTTGTCTTCTATCCCACACATCTCCTTTGACCTTCCTTCTAGATTTGAGATAACTACGTCTTTCAATAATGGGTGCAACAACTCTACCTAAGAATCCATATTTTTTAGTACAAGTATACATTCCTAATTCTGGTACTATTAGTTGTAATTTTTGATTAGATTGTTTACGTTTTTCAATTTCTCTAAAAGCACTTTCAGGCCTTAAAGGTAGTTTACCAGTTCGTAAATTTTCTTCTTCTGAAACTTTACAACATTCACAATTCATTGTTTCAGGACTTATATTTCTGGTTGCAATAATACTTGGAAATAGACTTGCAAAATCTAATTCATACACTTGTTTATGGACGCCAGGTTCTGGATCTAGATACAAACCACCTCTGTCCGATATGAGCATCTGCGTCCCTGTTTTCATATCTTCAGGCCTATTTTTCTTCCAAGGAACTAATACATCATCTTCCATAGATTGTCTTATTTGCATAGCAGAAATTGCAGAACCAGGAGATAATCTTGACAGATCCTGTGGAGGTATTCCAGACATTCTTGCAAGTTCACATAACCCTTCTAAACCACCTTCTTTACCGATGAAAGAAGCACCCATATCTACGTGTATTCTACCTTCTAAAGCATGATAAGCATCTGATCGTAGTATTCTGCCATAGCTCCAAGTTGTAATCGCTTTTCTTCTAATATTAGTACCGCGTTTATTTCTACTAAATCGTAATTCTCTACCATTTCTAGATGCAATATTTATCAAAGCTGGAAAATCTATACTATCTCCTTTGTTAGTAATCAAAACATCAGGATTAATCCAATGTATTGCTCGTTCAACTTCATAGAGAAATTCATCTTCATTTCTTTCAGGAGTAAGGTGAATATGAATAGGTATTCTCTTTGAATTAGAACCTAAAAAGCCCATATCGATTATCGTCACTCCTGTGACTAATCCGTTTGAACTACGTTTTCCATGTTTATCTTTGCAGTTAACTTTCAACATTGCTTGTCTTAATGGTGGAGGCGCCCATTGTGCATCTGTTCTTTTATCCAGTGAAATTATTTGATTATTTGAAATTCTTATCCTACCAAATGGATGTGTATTCATATCATGAAGAAATCTTTGAGAGGGCTTAGGATCAACCGAAAAGACATCAAATTTACTCCATTTACCAATTGCCGAAACTACATCGGCTACTTGTTTAAGTTTAGAAGGCCTAGAAATAGAAATTGCTAGAACTTCTGAAACTCCATTTTCTTCATGACTTTTGAATCTCTTCTGTCTTGAGAATTTCATTACTCCGAATAGTGTTTGATATTCCATTTCCTTTAGTTTCACTTCAAGTGCATCAATATCATCTAAATTACCTGCAATATGCAATACGGGTGACCAATAGAATATGTATTTACTAACTGATCCATCATCCAATTTAACCCATACAACCATTCCTTCAGAGTTTGAATCTTGATATGTATCGAGAATCCATCCCTCAATCATCTCTATTTTTTTCCTCCTCTAATTTGGTGAGCCTAGAATTAATATCGATTAGCATAGCAAGTAAAGCGGGCTCAAGAACATCTGAAGTCGGAAGCATACCACAAGCAGAAGAACGACTTCTCACCGAATTCAACATCCGATCAAATTCATCTCTTTCAGAATGCCTCAAAACTCTCCTAAAAGGCTTCCAACTGTCTATTCTACGTTCTATCCTGTTTCTCCAAGTTGGTACTGTTCTGCCCATGGGCACTGAATATTAACTCGGCGGTATAATGAACTTTTCACTGAGGTATTAGTAATACTGAAAGTGTTCTATAGTTAAACTAAAGATTCTGAAAAATAATTTAGGAATTAGATACAACTTCTTCTTTTGGAAGTAATCCAAATATACTCATCAAACAAGGTAATAAAATTATACTGGAAACCAATGCTAAGAGGATTGCAACAACGAAAGCTTGACCGAATAATCTCAGTGGCAAAAGTGAACTTAGATTGAGTACTGCAAATCCACCTGCAGTAGTTAGTGCTGCAGCCATCATCGCTCTTCCAGTAGTCGCGTTAGTTATCGAAATCCAATTTACTATTCCTCCACTTGGATTATGCTCTATTTCTTCGTCAAGTCTTGTCACAAAGTGAACAGCATAATCTACACCAAGACCAAGAGTCAATGCTCCAATTGTTACTGTTTGAGAATTTAATTGGTATCCAAACCACCCCATCAAGCCATATACCCATATCACTACAATTGCAAGAGGCAACCACATCACGAATCCTTTCAAAAAACCTCTTTGCGGGGTATTTTCGCGCGAAATATTTATCATTACTAACATAAGTAAAATCATAGCTGCCACTATTCCAGTAGATGCTACGGCAGATTTTGCCACATCTTCACTAATTTGTGCTAGTATCAAGCCCCTTCCAGAAACTTTGTAATCTCCCTCAAATTCATTCAAACCACTGTCAATACTATTAACAAAATCTACAGTTTCTTGCCAATCAAGAGAAGGTGCATAGAAACTAATCACTGTTTGTTTAAAATCACCTCTGAGGTATCTAAATGTCAAATCTTGATTAGCATCAACCCAATTTTGTAATTGTAACCATTCTGGACTTTCACTTTCTAAACTGTCTAATATATTTCTTAATTCAGAATCCTTGGTTGCTTCCAATTCTAATATTTCCCAAACTCCAGTTTGTTCTGAAATACTATCATCAGAATCCAGAACTGACATTGCATTTAGATAAGCATTTTTTCCAGATTCACTGAATACATCTGTATTTATTACAACATAAAGAGGTGCAGTATTTTGTCCAGAAAAATCATCACTTAAAATAAGAAAATCAGCTACTACCGGAATATCTTCATCCAGTTGATCTCTAAAATCAAATCCAATTTCTAATTGTGATATTCCTGCACCTACAGGAAAGGAAATCAGTAGAGCAGCAACAATAACTGTTATTGGATTTAGTGTCTGTTCACCTGACCATCTTGAGAATTTACTTTCTTCAACCTTAACGGATTTTAGTAATGTAATATTTTGAGGTTTTAGGATGGTAAGTACTGCTGGAAGAGCAGTCACTGAAAGTAAATAGATGAAAAATAATCCAACAGCAATTACTGTACCAAAAACTACTAAGAAATTCTGGGCAGATAACCTAAAACTAAGAAAACCTACCATATCAGTAAATATTGCTACAACTAATGCTGCCGAGGTCAGAACTGTTCCAGTTTTCATTGCTTTGGCTCTTATTTCAGCAGAAAACTCTGCCATTGTTTCTTTTCCTTCAGAATCTAAGTTAACTAATTCTTCTCTATACCGTAATACTACATGTAAGCCGTAATCAACTCCTATTGCCAAAAGTAGAATTGGAATACTATTCATAGCACCATTAAATTCTAGTTTTAAAATACCTGCAACACCATAAGTAGCACCAATTGCTAATAAAGTCAAGAAAATGACAATACTGGTATCTCTTAAACTTCTAAATTGCCTCCATAATATGATTCCCAAAATAACAATTGATGCACTAGTTAGAATTCCAATTTCAGCTCCAAGATTTCCCGCCTGTTCTTCAGCAAATCTAGAAAATCCAAAAACAGTTATAGTTGAGCCATGACTATCTTGCAACGTTTTTTCTAAGTCGACAGTCATCTGACTTACAATTGGTGAAACTTCAGTATCTAACTCCACATTATGAATTGCAGGTTTTGTATCTACTGCTAAAGTTACCAATGCTATGTTAGCTTCAGTCCAGGGATTTTCTCTCATATCTGCAGGAAACATACTCATCATTGAAGTTCTCAAATCTATCTCTTGCAATGCATTAAGTGGAGATAAAATAGCCATAGCTTGTCCTTGGAGTTGAATAATTGAGATATTTTGTGATTCACTTCTGTTTTCTGTAAGTCCTGAAACTATTCCAATTAGCCTCAGGATTTTATCCTGATTATTTTCTCCGCTGTCCATTCTACTTTGCCAATCCTTTGGATTTGTGACACTCCAGTTATCCAAATCTCCAGAATCAGGATATTCGGTAGAGGGAATTGATTGTAGAGTAATTATTGCATCAGAAATTGTATTACTTAGATTTACATCATCAGACATCATAACATCTAGCAAAGCATTTTCAACTGTTTCTGACCATTTATCCGAACCTGGGTCCTGAATTTGTTGCCAGTAAATTACTGAACTTGCTGGACCAGAGTTTGCAGCCCCTCCAAATAACGGATAATGATATTCTATCATATCAGATTTTTTTAACATATCAGATTCAATATCTGCAAGTAAATTCCATGTTTCAATAGTTTCTAAATCTCCAGCTCCAAATCTTACCACAGATCTAACTAAGTCTACATCTACTGTATATGTATCTTCTACTTCATACAACAAGTCTGTAGTTTCATTTTCCGGATAAAATGCATCCTCAGAATTATCAAAAACTATGAATCTTGCAAACGAAGATAATGTCAAAATACCTAATATTACAATACTGATAACGATTTTTGGCTTATCTATAGAAATTTCACTTAGCCTATCAAATGGATTTTTCATGCTATTGCTCCTTGAGATTTAATTACTTTTAATGCCTTTTTCACATGTCCAGTTACTCCTAATTGACTGGTATGTGCAAAGGCAATAGTGCCTTCGGGATCAATTACGAATGTAACTCTTGCGCGAAGAAAACCAAAGTCTTTCTTCAATTTCAACGCTTTTGCAAGTAATCCACCTTCATCACTTAATAGAGAATATTGTAGTTTATATCTCTGCTTGAATTTTCTATGAGATTCAACAGAATCAGATGATACTCCATAGAGTGAAATTCCTTGTTCTGTAAATTGTTCATATCTGTCTCTGAATGAGCAAGACTGGAGCGTACATCCTGGTGATTCATCTTTAGGATAAAAGAACATCACAGTCCACTTACCATAAACATCTTGACTTGTTACTAAGTCCCCTTCATCATTTAAGCAATTAAAATTAGGCAAAATAGTTCCTACTAAATATTCATGAGAATCTACCAAGTAGTCATCTCCATTTTCCGAGAGAATCTCTCAATGCAGGTTCTAATTCCTCATGAACAAATTCATATCCTGATTCTTGAAGTCTCTTTGGCATCACTCTTTGACTATCTAGAGTTAGTTTTACTCCCATTTCTCCGAACATTATTTTCATGACAAATCCTGGTAATGGTGCGAATGCTGGACGCCTCAAAACTTTACCAAGAGTTTTTGCAAATATCTTTTGCCTGACTGGATTTGGCGCTGTAAGATTATATGCACCTTCAGTATCTTCACTCATCATCAAGTGGTACATGGAATAAATTTGATCATCCATTGAAATCCAAGACATCCATTGCTTACCTCCTCCAATAGGTCCTCCTCCTCCCATTTTTGCTGGTAGAAGCATTTTACCTAATGCACCACCAACTGCAGACATTACAATACCTGTTCTGGTATGAATAGTCCTAATTCCAGCTTTCCTTGCAGAATCAGCACTATTCTCCCATTTTTCGCAAATTTCTGTGAGATAATCATCACCTATGCTAGTATTTTCATCTACAATTTCATCTCCTCTATTTCCATAATATCCTATTGCGCTTGATACCATGAATAATTCAGGTTTATTTTCTAGACTGGCTAGAGTATTACTCAATAATGTTGTACTATCAACTCTACTATCTCTGATTGCAGCCTTCCTTTTCTTACTCCATCTCTTATCGCCTATTCCTACGCCACCTAGATGGATTACTATATCAAAACCTTCTAATTCACTAAAATTAATCTTTCCTTTCGAGGGATCCCAAGATATTTCTTTTTTATTGGAATCAGCTTCTCTTCTAACTAGCCTCCAAACATCATGATTACCAGTATCCAAAAAAGCGACTAATTGTGTTCCAATCAAACCAGACGAACCAGCAACAAGTATTTTCTTCCTTTTCAAGTGATTAAATTTATTGTGATTTTCCATATCTCTAACAAGTCTAAATTCTCTTGCATTGAACATAGATGAAATCCTTCCAGTCACTAAAGATCCACCGAGTACTTTGTCTACTAGCATTCCTAGAGGTCCAAAAGGAACGCTGTATGTTACATCATCAACAACTGTAGTAATTCCATCAACTTCTGTAAGATAATGGTCATGGTCCCATTTCCAAAAAGGACCTTTTACCATTGTATCTGCAAAATATGCCTTTTTTGTACCATTTGGTTTTTCATAACCTGTATGTTCTGCAACCCAAGTCATTTTGAAAAAAGGTGCACCTGGCGCAGGAAATCTGAATACTCTTTGAGAACCAACTTCTAAAGATTCATCCGCTCTAACTTCTTCTGCAACCTCCCAAGGTGGCATCAATCTCCTAAATGATCCTTCATGTTCAAACCAATCAAATGTAGATTCTATATCTGCATTTACTTTGGTTTCATGTTTGTAATTTGTTGGCATCTCACAACCTCTGTATCTCTCTAGGAATTGGAGCATCTTCTGACCATCTGTTGATGTAATTATTCAATTTTAACTTCCTCCTAGCACTCTCAGTAGTCATGTAACGTACTTTCCCAAATACTGGTCTTTCTGGCCCCCATGCTCTGTCATGACGTCCCAAGACCCAAAATATTCCTGTGTAAGAGTTTGGATCTCTACCATCTAATGCCCATCTATCATTAATTTTTATCATCCAATCGGCAGCAGTATTAGGATCTGGCGCCCACTCTAGGATTTTCTTTCCCCAAACCATCCTCATGTAATTATGAATCAAACCTGTTCTTAGCAACTCTCTTTGAGCAGCATTCCAAACATCATCATCAGTTTTTGCATTTTCAATATCATCGAATGTATATGGTTTACGTTCATCTCCTGCGTGGTCTTCTAAGGATTTTTTTGCCCAATTTGGTATTGAGTCGATTGATTTATGATCTCTCCTGTAATGGGCAAAATTAAATCCTAATTCTCTCCATGTAATTATTTGGTCTAGGAATGACTCCTCACTTTCTGACAATCCCCACCATCCAGATCGTGTTCCTTTGCCCATATCCTCAAAACAAGTCATATCATAACTCCAATTGCTTCTTTTGAAGAGCTCAACAACAACTTCTATTGTTGATATGTGACCAAAATGAAACCAAGGTGAAAGCGTACTTACAGCTGGATTTTCAGTACTATTTCTGTCGGTAGCATATCTTTTGAGATTAATTTCTAGGAAAACTTCCATTCTTTTTAATGCTTCAAATCTACCGCCTCTCATTTTTTCAACAGGTTTAACCTCATGGTCTATGTTCAATGGAGCCATTGCAACTTCTGAAATTTTTCCTGCTTCCCCAATTCTCCACAACCATTCCAATGGTGTAAATTCTACTTCAACTGCTGCAAACAGAGATGCCATTTCTTTCTGGTTAAACCTAAGGTTAGTTGATACTGATTCCATTGAATTCTCTAATGGTAGATTTAGTAATGCTTCTGCCATACTTCTTTGTACATGTTTTCTAAATGAGTATGCCGTCAAATGTTCTTTGCCAGCCCATGCCATGGGTAATATCCCATTTGAATCCGCAGCCTCTGTGTTAACTTTGCATATTCTAGCTGCTTTTTCCATAATGGTTCTTGGTAAATATGTCGGATAATCATCAACTATTACAGAACATGCGTGAGTTGATAATTTAGCAAGAAGCTTATTTCCTGAATCTTTGTGAGTCTCAACCCATGGAAGATATGTGATATTATTATCTTCGAAAATTTTGATGTTGTCTAGCATACCTTGAACAGAAAATGCTAGTATTCTTTCATTTGCCCAATCATGTCTGATTGACATACATTCAACAACTAGTACTGGTTTATTCAATTCTAATGCTAATTCTACTGCTCTATCCATAGCAGCATTATAGTGAAATCTTCTTGCAGAGGTCATCCAATATAGAATATAATCCCCTGATGGATCAATAGACTCATTATTTAAGCTACGAATTCGAGGCGATTCTGGTCTAAAAATATTCATCACGTAGCCTCTTCGGAGGTTTGCTTATACCCTATTACCTATAAGTAAGTGTTTTCAAATGTGAATTAAAAACAGATTGTAATAAACATCAATTCATAAGTAAGTGTACAATTCAGCAAGTATGACTATACAAGTTAGAAGAGAAGCTGAACCAGTAGATATTGAAGTCGATGCCCTGCTACCTACAGAGCATGGTAACTTTAGAGTGAGGGTAACCGTAGACTCCAAAGGAAAAGAACACTCCCTGTTGTACGCAGGGGACTTAAATTCCGTAAAATCGCCGTTAATAAGGATACATTCCGAATGCTTAACCGGCGATGCCTTTGGTTCCATGAAGTGTGATTGTGGACCGCAACTAAGACTTTCAATGCAAAAAATTCAGGAAGAAGGAGTTGGAGCAGTTGTTTACCTCAGACAAGAAGGTCGTGATATTGGTTTACATTCTAAGATACAAGCATATGCATTACAGGACGAAGGTTATGATACTCTAGATGCCAATTTAGCACTAGGCTTACCTGCTGACGCTAGAGATTACAAAATTGCTGCAGATATGTTGAAGGACTTCGGAATCAACAAAGTTAGAATGATGACGAATAATCCTCTAAAAATAAAAGGTTTAGAAGACAATGGCATCTCAGTTCAGAAGAGATTCTCTCATGTCAGTGGTGTTTCAAAAGACAATAAAAACTACCTTGAAACGAAAAAAAATAGAATGGGACATATGCTCTAAAGCAATTAAGTTTTAATCTATTAACAATGGAGGTTAAATTATGTCGTCATTAATTGGTTCTACTGCACCAGAATTTACTTTGAACACCAGTGATGGTGAATTGTTTTCGTTATCTGATTATAATGGTCAATGGAAAGTACTATTTTTCTATGCTAAAGACGGATCACCTACCTGTAAAAGGGGATGCCTATCTTTTAAAGACCAATATGATTTATTCCGCTCTTTAACTCCTCCTGTGGAAGTCATCGGCATAAGCCAAGATACAATAGAACAACATAAAGAATTCAAGGAAGAATTACAATTACCATTCACATTACTATCCGATCCTGATAGAAAAGTTGCGGTAGAATATGGTGTAGCTAATCATTTGGGATTATTTCCAGCAAAATCATCTTTTTTATTAGGCCCCGACAATACCATTCATCATGTGTATGATTGGTTATTTAGGCCTAGGACTCATGTGGCGAAAATACTTTCCGCGATGAGTAGAATTACTGATGGAGACAGGTTCGAATGAGTTGGAATACACTATTAATTGATGCTGGACTATCTGAAAGAGAAGCTGAGGCAGTGATCGTATTATCTGCAAAACCAAATCTAAAGGCCAGCGAATTAGCAAAGGAACTTGGAACTACGAGATTAGATGCATATAATTCTCTTGAACGATTGCAAAGCGGCGGATTAGTTACAGTAACAGTGGATAGGCCTATGAAATTTTCAAGCCCTCCTTTAAAGAATGTTCTGGAACACTTGATTAATATCAGGAAAGAGCAGTTGAAGAAAATTGAACAAGGATTTGAGGATATCAAGGAAGGAAAAATACAAGATATTCAAGAAGACATCACTCTCGATTTGGAAACAGATCCAAAGTTTGCAGTGCTAAAAGAAAGGGTACACATATTCTCAAAAATAGAAAAAATGGCTCTTGAGTCTCAGCATTCCCTAATCTTGACATTAGGTAAATTTGGTATACTTCATTTGTGCAGAAGTACTGCCTTATCAGAAGTAAATAAAGCTGCAAAAAGAGGCGTTGAAGTAAAAGTAATGGCACAACTAGATCGACGTACGATACGATTCTTCTCTGAATTAGACTCAACAATTGAAGTAAGACATAGTGATGATTTGGAATCACAAGGAACCGTAATGGATCAATTAGAAGCTATTCAATACCTCAACACTGAGGAAAATCCGGTAGGTAGAGGAAAAACCGATGCTGCTCTTCTCATTCAGTCATCACCATTCGCAGAATCTCAGAGAAACTTAATTGAAAGTATTTGGGAAGAAGCTATACCTTTTGAATTAGCATCAAAGAGGTTTACCGAAGAAAGAATAGTTGACCCATTAAAGCTAACTTTAGAGGGAGGCTCCTTTTTAGATCGAATTAGGGATGTATTGCAAATATCCGAAGAATTACCAGAATCTGATTCTCCATTTAATTTAGATGCCTTTATGGCATCTGGCCTAGAAATAAGTGATGCAAGGAAAAAGTTAGGAAAAGGTGGAATTTCCAGCCTCAATACATTTGGAATTGATATTGGATCATTACTCCGTCAGGTAGGTAACCGAATAGGCGAAGAACTTGCATTTAGTTTGAGGAAAATTGATGGACATGTAGAATTCCTTAGTGAAATGATGGATTGGTATGAATATGCAGGTCTTGGAGAACTAAGTTATGATGCAGATCCAATCTTTCATATCAAAGTACATCTCTTACCAGATGCTGACAACTCAGATCAACTCCCGTTATGGGAACTTGATGATGGCATAATTGAAGGAACTTTACTGAGTAGATATTCTTCAATGAAAGAAGTTATCATCGAAAGAATTCAATCATCAGACAATAAAGATGAATTCTGTAGATATAACTTGATATTATCTGATGATAATTAACTAATTATTTTTTTATTGCAAACTAATCAATATTTAAGGTGAAAATTATGAGATTATTCACGTTCTCTCGTTTCATGTATCAAATATTAAAAAAACGTCCAGCTAACCTAGATTGGATTCAAAATCAAGGACTTTTAGCAGTTAAACTTTCTCAGATATTTGCTTTGAGACCAGACCTACTTTCTATAGAAAAGTGTCGTCAATTACAGACATTATATGGCCAAGCATCCACCATTCCTTCAGAAAATGTTCTTTCTATCTTAAAACAAAAAGCCTCGAATGAATTTCACGATTCAATAGAATGGTTTGATGAAGAGCCATTAGCTGCTGCTTCAGTAGGCCAAGTTCACAGGGCACGACTAAAATCTGGAGAAGAAGTTGTTGTTAAGATAATTAAGGCAGATCACAAGAAAAAATTCAAAAAAGATGTTTTTAGAATGAAAAGATGGCTAAAAATATTAATTTTATTTTCTCCAAAATTAAGAAAGGTCGGCAATCCTATAGCATTGTTAAATCATGTGGAGGATTATACACTTAGAGAATTAAATTTGAATAATGAAATTAAAGGTGGGCATAAATTAAAAAAGATTCAATCAGAACTCGCAGAAGAGTTTCCAATGCCAAGATTAAAATTTCCAGAGTATTGGGAAAATCTATCAAATGAAGATGTTTTGGTTTCTGAGTTTATAGAGGGAAAAACATTAGAAGAAGGAATTAGAAATCAATCTTTGGAATGGGATTACTTAATCGAATTATTTAGAATTCATGGCGCTTACATGTTTGGTGTAGGAACTTTTCATGGCGATCTTCATCCAGGTAATTGCATAATAGATAAAGATGGAAATTTTGTTTTTATTGATAATGGTGCAATTTGTGATGCTCCCAGAAATATTAGCCTATCACTTTTCAATTTTTTTGAAAACCTCTCAAAAAATAATAAAGAATATGCTTTCGAATCATTATTAAATCTTGCAGGTAGCCGGCCTCCAGAGAAAAAAGTAAATAGATTCAAACAAAATATGAAATCAATATATGATGGATTTGAAGATAAATCGGTTGGAGAACAAAGCTTAACAGAAGTAATGATGAAAACAGTTAGGGCTGCAGTAGAAGACGCAGGTGCAGATTTTGGCGAAGAAGCATTTCCTATAATCAGATCATTAATGTACATGGATGGTCTAGTAATTAGGACACATCCAGATGTTAAATTAATTCTTGAAATGAGACCATCATTAAATGAATTCAGAGAAGGACTAGGATTAGGTAAGGAAGTGAAAACATGACAGAGAATAAAGTTGTATGGATAATTGGAGCTACAGGTGGAATTGGTAGATGTATATCTTCCAATTTAAAGAAAGAGAACTGGATAGTTATTGGAAGTGCCAGAGATGAAACAAATCTAACAAATTTTTCTAATGAAACAGGTATAGAGACACGTCCTGTTGATGCTAGAAATAATTCCGAGATGCATGATGTAGCCAACTCAATTAAGGAAGATTATGGTAAAATTGATGCAGTTGTCTTAGCAGTAGGGACTATATTCCTGCGACCTACACATGCAACTTCATCAGAACAATTCATGGAAACTGTAGAACAAAATCTACTCACTGCACACAATACCATTAATTCAACTGCAAAAATAATGATGAAAGAAAAGAATGGAAGAATTATTTTATTTTCATCAGCAGCTGCTAGTATTGGTATGCCAAATCATGGAGCAATAAGTGCTTCAAAGGCTGGACTAGAGGGATTGGCTAGAGCAACTGCCTCAGAATATGCAAAAAGAGGCATTAGGATAAATGTTGTTTCTCCAGGACTAACGGACACGCCATTAGCTTCGAAAATACTATCTTCAGATGCTGCAAGAGAGATTAGTAACAATAAGAATCCATCTGGAAGAATTGGCATAGCTTCTGAAGTTGGAGACGTTGCTTCGTGGCTGGTTAGCAAAGCCCCTGATTGGATTACCGGTGAAGTAATTCATGTTGATGGTGGACTTTCAAATATCACATAATACTCAATTATTTTGATATATGGATATTTTACTAAATTAGAAATATCCAAGATACCATCCAGCAATATAAATAAAAGGAATCAACGGAAGAGAGTAGAATAGTATCGGTTTGATCCAATCTTTCCACCACCATCTATTATCTAAACGTCCTAAAGTTCCTTCATATACACCTTCGACTACAACCGCCGCTATGTCACTTTCACCAGTTGCCATAAACTCGAAGCAATGCCACTAAATTTTAATTATTCCTGGTAAATAATAATCATAATACAGTTTTGTTATCATCAAATATTTCCCGAACAATATCTTCAAAATTAATTTCACAAAACTCTCCTAAATCCAAGTTATAATCATCTAGGGACATTTTTTCGGTTGATAACCTGTGTAATTTAGATACTTCATTCCCAACGGAATTGAATATTCGACGAATTTCTCTTTTCTTACCTTCATCAATTGTTAATATCATGCTATTTTCTTCAATTTCGGTTAATATTGTGGGTCTAGAAATATATTCTTCAATCTTGCCATTATCATTAATTTTTATTTTTACACCTTTTCTTATTGCATCAATTTGATTTAAAGAAATCAATTTCGTTGTTTCAATATAGTATGTCTTTTTAATTTTATTCTGAGGGTTGGTAATCTTGTGAGCCAATTTTCCGTCGGTTGTTACCAGTAATAAACCAGTAGTATTTTCATCTAATCTTCCCACAGTAATTAGAGATTCATATACCATAGTAGGGAGTTTCCCATAAAATAATTCATATATTGATTTCTTTCCTAATTTCTTTTCTTGTGAATTCAATCTTGAACAAATAAATCCCATAGGTTTATTCAATAAAAAATATTTTTCATTTTGAGGAAGTGATAATTCTTTATTATCATAAATTACCTTTTTTTTTTCAGGATTGAATTCAAAACTAATATTTTTGACAATAGATCCATTTACAGTAATTTTTCCCTCCCATATTGCATTTTTGATTTCATTTTTAGAAGAAAAAATACCGCATTTCGATAGAAATTGATGTAATCTAATTTTCATACGCGACCAATAAGCGAATCTAGGAATTATTGTTTATTAGGTATTCCTCTAACCAATACTAGATTCAATGCTAAACCTATTGGCATCAACATTACTCCGAAAAATACTGAAGTTATTGTAATCCACTTTTCAGTTTTTGCTTGAATACATCTCTTCCATATCCATCTGGTAACAAAAATATCTCCTGCAACCATGTGTGCCCATGCTGCTGAAGCACCTGCTTTTGTACCCAATAAATCAGCTAAACCTTGTAGGGCATTGCTGGGATCCATGGAATCTTTCGCCAATCCAATAAGTCCAGATACATCTGAGAAGGTAATTAAATACCATATTAGGATAGGGCCTACAAAAAACCATGGCCCTTGCATTAATTGTTGGGTCTTTTCATGCTCAGGATATATCATCATCGCAATCCAAAATGGCCCGACCCACATTGTTGATAAGAAAAAAGATAAATCGTAAACATCCATATTAAAACCTCATTCTAGTAAAACCTTGATCTCGTCAACAAGCTCCTCCGTTGCCCAGTAGGTCTTGGATGACCATGTTAACTTTCCTGTTGAATCAATTATCTGTAATGTAGGTGTAGAAGGATTTCCAAAAGCGTCATATATAGAATATTCACTTTCTAAACCTGTGTCTAAATCGTATACTTGGGTATCTTCCGATGGAAGTAAAAGAGGCCAAGATACTGGATTAGTGGAGTTTTTGCCGTAAACATTTTCTACGGATGAAGGAGATTCAAACGCTGGATATCTATGAATGCTCAAAATAGAATCATTACTAATATTTCCATTATTAACTTCTTCAGCTAAGACATCAGTCCAATCGTGACAGCCCTTACAGTTTGCAGCCACCCAAATTAAGAGAACTGAATTATTTGAAGCATAATCATGTAGATCTAAATCAGAGTTATTTTCATCACCCATGACCCGTGAAGTAAAAGACATTCTTTCAGGTGCAGATGGTTCAATTATTTCTTCTTCGACCATTGATTGATTTTCCGTTATACAACCTGCCAGAAAACTGGTTAAGAATATTAAAGTTAAAAAAATTGTTCTTGTAATCATTAAACCACCATTTTAGATTTTATTTTAGGTTTTTTAATATCTTCAAACCAAGTTTCTACGCCATTCCAATCCGGCTCTATTCCTAAATCTGAACAGATTAATTTTGCACTTATTCTACCACTCTCAAATATGGTCGGTAACCCACTTCCTGGGTGAGTTCCTCCGCCAACTAAAAATAGATTGTTTAATTCTTCAAATCTATTTTGTGGCCTTCTCCACAGCATTTGGTCTAATCCATG
The DNA here is from genome assembly GCA_002719615.1 of Methanobacteriota archaeon. GTDB lineage: Archaea > Thermoplasmatota > Poseidoniia > Poseidoniales > Thalassarchaeaceae > MGIIb-O3. The sequence goes on along the minus strand of PBHZ01000010.1, from coordinate 1,859 downwards.
TGCTAGATTGAAAACTGCACCTTTGTAAATATCTCTTGAGCCCCAATCGTCTGGGGTAACAATAGTCTCTGATACTATGTGTTCCTTCAAATCTTCATATCCTAATTTTTTCATGGTTTCAATTACTACATCCCTGTACTCATACTTTATCTCTTCCCAATTTATTGATTCATGGACATTGGAAACAGGAACCAGTACATAGATGGTAGAATGCCCATCTGGGGCCATAGATGGATCTGTTAGGCATGCATTTTGAACGTATAGTGATGGATCATCCCATGTGATTTTATTTTCAGTGACATCTTTTAGATTTTTATGATAGTCTTTAGACGCATAGATTTGATGGTGATCTAAATCATATTTCTTATCTACTCCAAGGTATAACATAAACGTTGAACAGGAGTAGGATTTTTTATCTAGTTTCTTATTAGACCATCTTTTCCTTAATTTATCAGGAATTAATCCCTTCATTCCAGTAGCAAAATCTACATTCATTACGTATTTCTTAGCAGTGTAAGTATTTTTTCCTGTTTTGACTCCAACTATTTTTTTGCCATCAAAAAGACATTCTTCAACAGGTTCATTAAGACAAATATCTACTCCTAATTCCTTTGCTAATAATCCCATTTTTTCTGTTACAGTTCCTAATCCTCCTTTTGCATGATAGATACCGTATTCAAGTTCCAAGAAGGATAATATCGTGAAAAGACTAGGTGCTTGAAATGGAGACATTCCTAAATATTTTGTTTGAAAACTCATTGCTAGTTGCATCCTATCATCATCAAAAAATTTCGACAAATCAGATGCCACACTTCTCCATGGCCTCAATACTTGAGTAACTCGCAAAGCTCTTCTGTTGGCAAGGTCAGTCCAACTTGTCCAAGGAGAGTTTAGACAATTTTTAGACAATTTCAATTTCTTCCTATTGTCTAGTACATACTTCCTAAATCCTTCAGCATCATTTTTTCCACACAACTGTTCAATTTGTTCTACCATGTACTCTATATTGGTACTAGCATTTAATGACCCGCCTTCTCCAAATACTAATCTGTAATTTGGATCTAGTTTTATAAGATTTAATTCCTCATGAGCATTTTTTCCAATAGCTTGAAAAATCTCTTCTATGATTTCTGTGTAATGGAAAAAAGTAGGGCCGTTATCGTATCTGTACCCATCTTTTTCTATTACTTTAGTTCTACCTCCAACACTATCTGTTTTTTCTATTATTTTCACTTTCAGACCAGCTTTTGCAAGAAGTAGTGAACATGCAAGGCCACCAGGTCCTGCTCCTACAATAATAACGTCCGAATTCATATCACTCATATTACATCCAACTGAATTGACTGTTGCTTATAATTAATCGTTTTCAAAAAATATGACTTATTGATGAATCAAATATCTATGGTTTCAAACATTCATATAAAAGGAGTAAGTGTGGCAACGCGATTTATGTTTAACTTTAAAGTTATGATTGCCTTACTAATGACCACCAGTCTCGTGATGTCACCCATTGTGTTAGCAGATGAGACAGAAGACATACCTACCAATGCCATTGGAACAGGTGTGCATGATTCTCTCGTAGCAGCATTGAGCCACGCAGGACTCGTCTCAACACTATCAGGCGATGGACCTTTCACTGTATTTGCACCAACAGATGATGCATTCGCAGCAGCAGGTATAGATCTAACATCCTTTGATACCGATGCGGAAAATGAGACATTAGTAGATATACTAACCTACCATGTCGTAGCTGGACAAGTCATGTCCTGTGATTTAACAGATGGAATGACTGCAACAGCATTGAATGGTGATGAACTATCTTTCACAGTTTCTGCAGATGCAGTAACTGTATCTGGTGC